>JANLOP010000296.1:0-26180 GCA_031366635.1 Betaproteobacteria bacterium
TAAGAAAACCGATGGATTTGCGCCTGTGGCTAGGCGAAAACCGCAGCGATGCCCGTAGGCATCGCGAGGATTTTCAACGACGTCACGGGCGCAAAGACGCGGTTTTATGTCGCGTTTAGCGTGCAACACCACACTAGCACCCGCCCTGCGGCTGGCGCCGGGCCGGCCCAGGCCGTCCAGCGCAGCGCAGTGGGCCTGGGCCTCAATCAATGCCGCCGCGTGCCCAGCCAGGTGCCGGCCAGCACGCCCGCCAGGCCCACGCCGTGCCAAACGGTCAAGGGCTCACCCAGCAGGCCGACGGCAAAGCCGACACCGAAGATCGGCACCCAGTAGGCATACAGCGCGGTGCGCGCCACGCCCAGCGTGACGAGTGCGCGGTTCCACACCAGCGCGCCCCAGGCGCTGGCCAGCAGGCCCGAGAACGCCAGCAACAGCACCAAGCCGGGCGTCACTTTGGCCGGGTCAGGCGGGGTGACGCCGGGATCAAGCACCAGGTGCAGCAACAGCAGGGTGGTGCCGAGGGTGAACACGGCCGCGCTGATCCAGGCCGAATCGAGCTGGCGCGCCAGCCGCTGCACCAGCACGCCGCCAGTCACCCAACACAGCACCGAGCCGAAGACCAGCAGATCGCCCAGGCTGCCGTGGCCCAACGCCGCGCCTGGCCGGTGCAGCACCACCGCCGCCACACCGCCAAAACCCAGCAGCACGCCGGCCAGCCGGGCGGGGCTGAGCCGGTCGCCCAGCCAGAGCGCGGCCAGCAGCGCCGAGACCAGCGGATTCAGCGCGATGATGAGCGCCGCATTGGCCGCCGCCGTGCGCTGCACGCCGAGGGTGAAGCTGAGCTGGTTGACGTAGACCATCAGCACCGCGCAGGCCACCAGCAGCAGCCATTGGCGCCCGCCCAGCCGGGGCCACGGCAGGCGGCGCCAGCGCAGCACCGCCAGCAGCGCGAGGGTGGCCACCACCATGCGCAAGGTGGACACCCACAGCGGATCAAACCGCTCAACCAACAGCTTGACGACCGACAGGTTGCCGCCCCACACCGCCATCGTGACCAGCAGCATCAGGCGCAGTGGGTTGCCGGGCGGGATGGTGGGCGGGGTGGTGGGCGGGGTGATGGGCGGGGTGATGGGCGGAAGGGTGGGCGGAACGGTGGGCGGAACGGTGGGCGGAACGGTGGGCGGTTTTCCCGCGTCGGCCGCCACTGCCGCAGGCCCCGTCATGCAGCGGCGTGCCAGGCGGCGGCAAACAGGCGCGCCTGCGCCGCCACGTCGGCAAGCGCCATGCCGGGCTTGTAAAGCGCTGAGCCGATGCCAAAGCCCGCCGCCCCGGCGGCCCGGTAAGCCGCCATATTGGCGGGCGTGATGCCGCCCACCGGCAGCAACAGCGTGCCAGCGGGCAGCACCGCGCGCAGTGCCTTGAGCACCGGCGGGCCCACCAGCTCGGCCGGGAACAATTTGAGCCCGTGCGCGCCGGCGGCCAGCGCGGCCAGCGCCTCGGTGGGCGTGACCACGCCGGGCAGGCAAACCAGGCCGCAGCGCTGGGCTTCAAAGATCACGTCCACATCGGTGTTGGGGGCCACCACCAGCGCGCCACCCGCGCTGGCCACGGCCCGCACCTCATCGGCGCCCAGCACGGTGCCGGCGCCGATCAGGGTGTGCGGAAACTGCCGTGCCAGCGCGGCGATGCTGCGCAGCGGCTGGGGTGAGTTCAACGGCACCTCGATGATCGACCAGCCGGCTTGCACCAGCGCCTGGCCCACCGCCAGCACTTCATCGGGCGCGATGCCGCGCAGGATGGCCACCAGCGGCAAGGTGTGCAGCGCCGCAGCCAGGCGCTGCTGGGCGCGCTGGTCGCGCTCGGCGCCCTGCCCCACCACCTGGCCGGCCAGGTGCTGGATCAGGCGGTCGGCCGGCGAGGCAGGGTTTAGCGGCGGCGGTGGGTTCACTGGAGTACCTTCGTGCTGCGCACGCCGGTATTCGCCCTTGGGGCGGCCCGGCGGGCTCATGCCCGCAGTGTGCCCTGCAGCGCCAGCAAGCCGGCCCAGCCGGCCTCGGCGCCGACGCTGCACACCGGGTGGCCGCGCTGGGCCAGCGCACGCTGGTAGCGCAGCGTCAACGCCGCGCTGCCCACCACCAGCACCGGCTGGCCGGCGGCCAGGGCCTGGGCGCGCAGCTCATCGCCGATCAGCAGGCCCGACAAGTAGCAGGCCAGCGCCGGGCCGTCTTCGCGGTCAAACAGCGCCAGGGTGCGCACCGCAAAAACATGGTGCAGCAGGCCACCGGGGGCTTGCGCGCGGGCCACGCCACGGTCAAACGCATCGGGCCGCCAGGCGCTGTCGTCGGCCGGCAGGCTGCGCGCCAGCATCGACTGATGGCGCAGCAGCGCATAGCACTCGCCCGTCATGTGGGTGGCAAAACCGGTGATGCGCCCGCCCTGCACTGCCACCCATTTGCTGTGCGTGCCGGGCAGCACCAGCGTGGCGTCTTGCGGCGTCAGGCCGGCCGGCGGGGCAGCCATTGCAGCCAGCAGCCGCAGCGCGCCAAAGACCTGGGTTTCTTCGCCGCGCATCACGTCGGGCAGGCCGTCGGACGTGATCGACAAGCCCGGCACGATGGCCAGCCGGCCGCCGCTGCTGGTTGGATCAGCGGGCAGCCAGCACAGCTTGGCCGCCAGATCGGCCAGGCCCGCCGGGCAGGCGCAGTACGGCGCCTCCACCCAGCCCTGGCGGCTGCCCACCATGCCGGCCAGCAGGCACAGCAGCCCCGGGTGCGACGCCCGCCAGGCGCCAAACTCATGCTCGAACACGGCCGCCCAGCCGCCAGCCGGGATGCTGAGCAGGCCAAGCGGCGCGCTGTGGCCGGCCAGCAGCGTGCCGTCCGCTGCCAGCAGCGCGCCGCGCAGCGCGGTGCTGCCCCAGTCGATGGCCAGCAGGGCGGGGTTGAGCGCGGCAGCCGGCACGGGCAGCCCATCGGGGCCAAAAGGGGCCAAGCGCGTTGCTTGCAGGGTCGATTGCATCAACACATCAATTTAGATAGCATCATGATGCCTTTGGAGAAAATACCGATGCGAACCACCGTCACGCTCGACCCCGATGTCAAGACCCTGCTGACCGAAGCAGCGTACCGCATCGGCAAACCGTTCAAGACCACGCTGAACGATGCGGTGCGCGCCGGGCTGGCGCCGGCCGCCGCTGCCGACGCGCGCCGCCAACCGCCCGATTGGCCGTGCCACGACATGGGCGCACCGCTGATTGACCTGACCAAGGCGATGGCCTTGGCCGACCAGTTGGAAGACCAGGCGCTGGCGGCCAAATTGGCACGCGGTGCATGACGCTGCCGGGCATGAAGCTGCCCGATGTCAATGTGTTGCTGTACGCCGTCAACACGGCGGCGCCGCAGCACGCGGCCGCCCATCAAGCACTGCGCGATGCTTACGCCACAGGCCGGGTGGGCATGGCCTGGGCGGCCTTGCTGGGGTTTTTGCGGCTGGCCACGCGGCCCGGCATCCTGCCCCGGCCGTTGACGGTGGACCAGGCGCTGGACGTGCTGCACCGCTGGCTGGACCACCCCGCCACGCTGCTGCTGGTGCCCACGGCCCGCCATGCGGCGGTGCTGGGCCGCTTGCTGCTGGGCGCCGGTCAGGGTGGCAACCTGGTATCCGATGCCCATCTGGCCGCGCTGGCCATCGAGCATGACGCCGAGTTGCTCAGCTTTGACCGAGACTTTGCGCGCTTTGCCGGGCTGCGCTGGTCGGTGCCGGGCTGATCCAACAGCGGCTCAGTTGTGGCGTCAGTGGTTGTCCTTGGGCACCGCCGCGCCGCGCTGGCCGACCAAAAAATCCAGGTCAGCGCCTTCGTCGGCTTGCAGCACGTGGTCGATGTAGAGCTTCCAGTAGCCGCTTTGCATCGGCGCGGCTGGCGGCTGCCACAAAGCCAGCCGGCGCGCCAGCTCGGCATCGTCCACATGCAGGTGCAACTGGCGCGCCGGCACGTCCAGCGTGATCTGGTCGCCGTCCTGCACCAGCGCCAGAGGGCCGCCTGCTGCGGCCTCGGGCGCCGTGTGCAGCACCACCGTGCCGTAGGCAGTGCCGCTCATGCGGGCGTCGCTGATGCGCACCATGTCGGTGATGCCGCGGCGCAAGATTTTGGGCGGCAGCGGCATATTGCCCACCTCGGCCATGCCAGGATAGCCTTTGGGCCCGCAGTTCTTCAGCACCATGATGCAGTGCTCGTCGATATCCAGCGCCTCATCATCGATGCGGGCATGGAAGTCGTCTGAATCCTGGAACACCACCGCCCGGCCGGTGTGCACCAGCAGCGCGGGCGTGGCCGCACTGGGCTTGATCACCGCGCCGCGTGGCGCGAGGTTGCCGCGCAGGATGGCGATGCCGGCGCGCTCTTTGAACGGCGCTGCCAGCGACATGATCACTTGCGGGTTGAAGTTTTGCGCATCGGCAAAGTTCTCGGCCACGGTGTGGCCGCTGGCAGTAATCAGGCCCAGGTGCAGGTGGGTGGCGATCTCTTTCATCACCACCGGCAGGCCGCCGGCATCGCAAAAATCCTCCATCAGGTACTGGCCGCTGGGTTGCAGGTTGACCAGACAGGGCAGCGCACTGGCGAGACGGTCGAAGTCGTCGATCGAGAGCTTGACACCGAGCCGGCCGGCAATCGCGATCAGGTGGATCACCGCGTTGGTGCTGCCGCCGATGGCGGCCAACGTCTTGATGGCGTTCTCAAACGCCTGGCGCGTCAACACCTGGCTGATGATCTGGTCGTCATGCACCATCTGCACGATGCGCCGGCCAGCGCAACGCGCCAGCACATTGCGCCGGCCGTCCACCGCCGGCCAGGCGGCGTTGCCGGGCAGGCCGATGCCCAGCGCCTCGACCATGCAGGCCATGGTGCTGGCGGTACCCATCGTCATGCAATGGCCGTGGCTGCGGTGCATGCAGCTCTCGGCGTCCAAAAACGCCTGCTGTGGCAGCGTGCCGGCGCGTACCGCCTCACTCATGCGCCACATACCGGTGCCCGAGCCCAGCGTCTGGCCGCGCCACTTGCCGTTCAGCATCGGCCCGCCCGAGACGCCAATGGTGGGCAGGCCGGCGCTGGCCGCACCCATCAGCAGGGCCGGCGTGGTCTTGTCGCAGCCCATCAGCAGCACCACGCCGTCCAGCGGGTTGCCGCGGATGCTTTCTTCCACATCCATGCTGGCCAGATTGCGGTACAACATCGCGGTGGGCCGCAGCAAGGTCTCGCCCAGCGACATCACCGGAAACTCCAGCGGAAAGCCGCCCGCCTCGTAAACGCCGATCTTCACCTGCTCGGCCAGTGTGCGGAAGTGGCTGTTGCAGGGCGTCAACTCACTGAAGGTGTTGCAGATGCCGATCACCGGCCGACCGTCAAACTGGTCATGCGGCAGGCCCTTGCCCTTGAGCCAACTGCGGTAGGCAAAACCGTCGCGGTCTTGCCGGCCAAACCACTGCTGGCTGCGCAGATCCTGCGGCTTCTTTTTGGGCGTTGCGCTCATCGCTTGCTGGCTTTCCCGGGGGGCCGGCGGGGCCGGTTCAGGCATATTATGGTATGACGATTGACCGCCGGACGACGCAATCCTCCGGCAAAACCCTGAAGGAGATGTTTGGTGTCCTCTACCGATCTGGGCGCGCCCGCCGTGCATGTGCTGGCAGTGGCCAAGCCGCCGCCGCTGCTGGCCCCCCGGCTGCACACCTGCTTCACGGTGCATGCGCTGGACGCGGCCACGCTGCCGGCGGTGGCGGCCGACATCCGGGGCATTTTTGCCAGCGGGGAGTCAAAAGTCAGCGCCGAGTTGATCGCCCAACTGCCCGCGCTGCAAATCATCTCGGTGATGGGCGTGGGCTACGACGGCATCGATGTGGCGGCCGCCAAGGCCCGTGGCGTGATGGTCACCCACACGCCCGACGTGTTGAACGACGACGTGGCCGATCTGGCCATCGGCCTGATGCTCAGTGCCGCCCGCCAACTGCCGGCTGCGGATCGTTTTGTGCGTGCCGGCCAGTGGCCGCAAGGCCCGATGCCGCTGGCGCGCAAGATGTCGGGCGCCCGGCTTGGCATCGTCGGCATGGGCCGCATCGGCCAGGCCATTGCGCGGCGGGCGCTGGCCTTCAACATGGTGGTGGCCTACACCGCACGCTCGGCCAAACCGGCGCTGCCGTGGGCCTACTGGCCGACCGCAGCGGCACTGGCCGAGCAGAGTGATTTTCTGGTCGTCATCACGCCCGGTGGCGCGGCCACCCGCAAGCTGATCGACGCCAGCGTGCTGGCCGCGCTGGGCCGCGGCTCGGCCGGCCACGGCATTCTGGTGAATGTGGCGCGTGGCTCGGTGGTGGACGAGGCCGCGCTGATCGACGCGCTGGAGCGCGGCATCATCGGCGGTGCCGGTTTGGATGTGTTCGAAAACGAGCCGCAAGTGCCCGACCGCCTGCGCGCCCTGCCGCAGGTGGTGCTGACCCCGCACATCGGCAGCGCCACCGGCCAGACGCGCCAGGCGATGGCCGATCTGGCGTTTGACAACCTGCACCTGGCACTGAGCGGCCGGCCGGTGCGTACACCGGTGCCCGAGTCGCGCTGAGGAGGCGGTCAGGAGGCGCTGACGTCGCGCTGACGTGGCGGTGGGTGGCAGCAAGGGCCCGAACCCGCGCCTGAAATCTTGGGTAAGCCCGGGTTCAGGCCCGATCCAATCATCATACGATAAGACCAGCGCGTGTCATTTGCGCGCGCCCTGTGGAGACAGAGACGATGAAACTCAAGACCTGGATCACCTCCGCGCTGGTCGCGGCCGGCCTGCTGGCCAGCGGCCCGAGTTGGCTACAGGCGCAGGCGCAGGCACAAGAGAAACTCACCGTCTGGTGGGTCAAGGGGTTTTACAAGGCCGAGGACGATGCGCTGTTCGAGGCCATCAAAAAGTTTGAGGCCAAGCACAAGAACATCAAGATCGAGCTGTCGCAATACCCGATCCAGGACACCATCCCGAAGACCGTGTCAGCGCTCGACTCGGGCTCACCGCCCGATGTGGCGTACAGCGATGTGTTCGACTTCCAGGTCACGGCCAAATGGGCCTATGACGGCAAGCTGGAAGACATCTCCAAATTGATCGACCCGATCCGCAGCAAATTTGCCGCCAACACCATCGAGACGGCGTTTCTGTACAACAGCCAGACCCAGTCGCGGGCCTACTACGCCTTCCCGATCAAGCAGCAGACCATCCACATCGAGTACTGGCGCGACTTGCTGGCCGAAGCCGGCTTCAAAGAAAGCGACATCCCGAAAGACTGGAAGAGCTACTGGGATTTCTGGTGCGACAAGGTGCAAACCGGCTACCGCAAGAACACCGGCAAGCGCGGTTTTGGCACCGGCTTTCCGATGGGCGTGGACTCAACCGACTCGTTCTACTCGTTCCTGACCTTCATGGACGCCTACAACGTCAAGCTGGTCAACGATGCCGGCAAATTGCTGGTCGATGACCCGGCGGTGCGCGCCGGCCTGATCAGCGCGATGACCGATTACACCTCGGTGTACGCCAAGGGCTGCACGCCGCCGTCGTCCACCAGTTGGAAAGATCCGGACAACAACGTCGCCTTCCACAACAAGACCATCGTGATGACGCACAACGCCACCATCTCGATTGCCGCCAAATGGCTGGACGACGCGAACAACGCCGCGCTGACGCCCGAGCAGCGCAGCACCGCCAAAAAGAATTACACCGAGTTGATCGCCACCGCCGGCTTCCCGAACAAACCCGACGGCAGCAAGATGGTGTACCGCGCTGCCATCAAGACCGGGGTGATCTTCAAAGAGGCCAAGAACAAGGAGGGCGCGAAGAAGTTTGTCGCCTTCATGCTGGACGAGGCCAACCTGACGCCGTATGTCGAGGGCGCACTCGGGCGCTGGTTTCCGGTGACCAAAACGGCCCAGCAAAGCGCGTTCTGGAAGGCCGACCCGCACCGGCTGGCGGTGTACAACCAGTTCATGAACGGCACCACGCCGTTCGAGTTCACCAAGAACTTCAAATTCACCGTGCTGAACAACGAGAACGTCTGGGCCAAGGCGATGAACCGGGTGCTCAATGAAAAGGTGCCGGTGGACAAAGCGGTGGACGAGATGATTGCGCGCATCAAGGTGGTGGCCGGAGGTTGACCGCCTTGGATGGGCTCCTTCCCCCGGGCAGCGGGAAGGTTGGGTGGGGGTAGCAACATCGCAGCCCCGACAGATTCAACCCCCTCCCCCTGGCAGAAGGAGGGAGCAATGCCCCACTTGCCCGGAGCCTGCTGATGAACACCGCCTCCCTGTCCAGCCCTCTAACCGCCCCGCCCCGCAAAGCCCTGGGCGCGTTTGAGTTCTGGGGCCGCGTGCTGGTGCTGCCCTACTTGCTGGTGTTTCTGGTTTTTGTGCTGTATCCGGTGGGCTATGGCCTGTGGCTGGCGCGCCACCCTGAGAGCTACGTCAAGCTGTTTGACGACCCGATCTTCTTTCGCACCGCCGTCAACACGCTGGTGTTTCTGGTGGTGGGCATCAACATCAAGATGGTGATCGCGCTGGTGCTGTCGGGCTTTTTTGTGCAGACCCGCTGGTGGATCAAGGCGCTGTCGCTGGTCTTCATCCTGCCGTGGGCGCTGCCGTCCATCCCCACCATCCTGTCGGTGCGCTTCATGCTGAACCCCGAATGGGGCGTGATCAACAGCCTGATCTTCCGGCTCACCGGGCTGGACGGCCCGAACTGGCTGAACGACCCGACCCTGGCGCTGAGCTTCTCGATGGTGATGCATGTGTGGAAGTCACTGCCGTTCTGGACGCTGATCCTGATCGCCGGCCGGCTGGCCATCCCCACCGAGCAGTACGAGGCGGCTGCCGTCGATGGGGCGACGAACTGGCAGAAGTTCAAATACATCACCTGGCCCAGCATGAGAACGCTCTACCTCACGTCCACCATCCTGTCGATGATCTGGACGCTGGGCGATTTCAACAGCGTCTACCTGCTCACCGGCGGTGGCCCGGCCGATTTGACGCATGTGCTGGCCACGTTGGGCATCCGCTACCTGCGGCTGGACCAGGTGGACCTGGCGATGGCGTCCATTGTGGTGGCGCTGCCGGCGGTGCTGCCGCTGGTCTACTTCATGATGAAGCGGCTGTCGAAATGAGGCCCCCACGCTCACTCTGTTCACTGCCCCGCGAGGGGGCGCGCGCCCACCTTGAGGCGGCTCGGCGGAGCGCGCTATGACCCGCCGCTGGACGCTCAAAAAAGTCAGCACCGAAGCCAAGCTGCTGCTGATCGGCATCCCGGTGTTGCTGTGGACCATCATCCCGGTCTACCACCTGTTTTTGTTCGCGATCTCGTCCAAGGATTCGGCCACCTCGGGCCGGCTGTGGCCCGACCACCCGACCTTGCAGAACTTCGAGTTCGTGTTCTACCAAAAACACTTCTACCTCGATCACTTCTGGGTGCAGATGGGCAACTCGCTGCTGATCGCCGTCTCGGTCGGGGTGATCACGCTGTTTGTCGCCACCACCGCCGCGTTTGCGATCAGCCGGCTCAAGTTGGCCGGCGGGCGCTGGGTGATGAACCTGGCGCTGTTCACCTACTTCATCCCGGCGGCGTTTCTGGCGGTGCCGATGTACAAGACGATGGGCAACTACGGCCTGCTGAACAACCAGTGGGCGCTGATCCTGGCGATGGTCACCATCGCCTCACCGTACTGCATCTGGGTGCTCAAACAGGCCAGCGACAAATTGCCGTATGAGCTGGACGAGGCCGCCAGCATGGACGGTGCCACGCCGCTGCAACTGTTCCGCCTGGTGTACCTGCCGCTGATGGTGCCCAGCCTGGTGGCCGTGGGCACGTATTCGCTGCTGCTGGCCTGGAACGAGTACCTGTACGCGTTCTTGCTGCTGAGCAACGACAACAAGGTGACGCTGGCGGTGGCGCTTGGCCATTTTTTGTCGGCTGACGATTCACCTTGGGAGTTGCTGATGGCCACCGGCCTGATCTACGCGCTGCCGCCGGCCGCCATTTACTACACCTTCAAGCGCTACATGGTCGGCGGCCTCACCGCAGGCGCCGTCAAGAGCTGATCCGGGCGAAAGAACAAAACTCATGGCCACCGTCACCTTCCGCAACATCGAAAAATCCTACGGCGCCGTCAAAGTCATCCACGGCATCGGTTTCCGCATCGAAGACGGTGAGTTTGTGGTGCTGGTCGGCCCGTCGGGCTGCGGTAAATCCACCCTGCTGCGCATGCTGGCCGGGCTCGAAGAAATCACCGGCGGCGAGATATTGATCGACGACAAGGTGGTCAATGAGCTTGAATCGAAGGACCGCGACATCGCGATGGTGTTCCAGAGCTACGCGCTCTACCCGCACATGACAGTGCGCGAGAACATGGCTTTCAGCCTGAAGCTGCGCAAGGCCGATGCGGCGATGACGGCCGAGCGGGTGGACAACGCGGCCCGCATCCTGAACCTGGGCCCGCTGCTGGACCGCTTCCCGAAAGAGCTGTCGGGCGGCCAGCGCCAGCGGGTGGCGATGGGCCGGGCCATCGTGCGCGACCCGAAGGTGTTTTTGTTCGACGAGCCGTTGAGCAACCTGGACGCCAAGCTGCGCGTGGCCATGCGGGCCGAGATCAAAGCCCTGCACCAGCGGCTGAAAACCACCACCGTCTATGTCACGCATGACCAGATCGAGGCCATGACGATGGCCGACCGCATCGTGGTGATGCACGACGGCCTGATTGAGCAGATCGGCACGCCGCTGGATTTGTACGACCAGCCGTGCAACCTGTTCGTGGCCCAGTTCATCGGCTCACCGGCGATGAATGTGATCGCCGGCACGCTGCAAATCGAAGGCGGCGTGGCGGTGGTGTCCGCGCTGGGCGCGCTGTGGCCGGTGGCCGGTCTGGCAGGTGGCGATGGCGGGGCCCGGCACGGCCAGCCGGTGCACTACGGCATCCGCCCCGGTGATTTGACGCTGGCCGGCGCTGGCGTCCCGGCCGTGGTGGTGGTGGTCGAGCCCACCGGCGCCGAGACCGAGCTGCTGCTGCAGGTGGGCCGGGGCGATGGTGCCGTTTCTGGCGCCATCAACAGCGCCCAGCCGCTGGTGCTGGTGATGCACGGCCGCACGAATGCCAGGCCGGGAGATACCGTGCACCTGGCAATCGACGGTGCCAAAGCCCATGTGTTCGACGGCGCCAACGGCCAGCGGCTTTGATGGCGCCCGCCGAGGGCGGCGCTGCCGTCACACCGCCGCCGCCATCCCTTCACCCGTCCCCGGTGGTGGTGGTGATGGGCGTCAGCGGCTGCGGCAAAAGCACGGTGGGGGCGTTGCTGGCGGCAGCACTTGGCCTACCGTTCGTCGAAGGCGACGCCCTGCACCCACCGCGCAATGTGGCACTCATGGCGGCTGGCACACCGTTGACCGACGCTGACCGTGCCGATTGGTTGGCCACCATCGCCACCCGGCTGGGCCAGGCGCATGCCGCCGGCAAGGGGCTGGTGCTGTCGTGCTCGGCCCTCAAACGCCGCTACCGCGACCAACTGCGCGCCCCCTGCCCCGGCCTGCGCTGGGTGCACCTGCAGGGCAGCGCCGACCAGTTGCGCCGCCGGCTGCAGGGCCGCACCGGCCACTACATGCCGGCGTCGCTGCTGGACAGCCAGCTCAGCGCGCTGCAGCCACCCGGCGCTGATGAAAACGCGCTGGTCTTCAACATCGCGCTGCCGGTGGACCAGATCATCGCCAGTACGCTGGCCCAACTTCAATCACAAAGCTGCCAATGATCACGCCCCAAACTTTTCGTCTCGACGGCCGGCTGGCCCTGGTCACCGGCTCGTCGTCGGGCATCGGCCTGGCGCTGGCGCGGGGCCTGGGCCAGGCCGGCGCGGCCCTGGTGCTGAACGGCCGCGACGCGGCCAAGCTGGCGGCTGCCGCCAACGGCCTGCGCGCCGAGGGCCTGACGGTGCACGAATGCGCTTTTGATGTCACCGACGGCGCCGCCAGTGAGGCCGCCGTGGCCCGCATCGAGGCCGAGATCGGCGCCCTGCACATCCTGGTCAACAACGCCGGTCTGCAACGGCGTGGTGCCTTCCACGAGATATCAGCCGCCGATTGGCAGGCGGTGATGCGCACGAATGTGGACAGCATGTTCTTTGTCGGCCAGGCGGTGGCCAAGCGCATGGTGACGCGCGGCCAGGGCCGCATCATCAACATCTGCTCGGTGATGAGCGAGCTGGGCCGGCCCGGTGTAGCGCCCTACACCGCCAGCAAGGGGGCGGTCAAGATGCTGACCAAGGGCATGGCGATTGACCTGGGGCCGCATGGCATCACCGTCAACGGCATCGGCCCGGGTTACTTCAAGACCGAGCTGACGCAGGCGCTGGCCGACGACCCGGCTTTCAGCACCTGGCTGATCAACCGCACGCCCAGCCGGCGCTGGGGCGAGGTGGACGACCTGGCGCCGGCAGCGGTGTTCCTGGCCAGCGACGCCGGGCGCTTTGTCAACGGCCATATCCTGTATGTCGATGGCGGCATCACCGCGTCGCTATGAGCCACCCCCGATGCGCCTTCGGCGCCTCCCCCTCAAGGGGGCGCCGCCAGCGGCCCGGCAAAGCCGGCTCTGCGGCGGCCGCTTGGCGACGGGGCCTACATCGTGGCGTGCCCACACGACTTCGGAGCGTACTGAAATTTTGAACACGACCCCATTTTTCACCCAGGTCACGCTGTTCACCGATACCGACGGCCGGGCGCGGTTTCGTGAGGCGGCACTGCCGCTGACCGAGGGCACGCCGTCGGCCCGGTTGTCGCCGCTGATGCCCAGCGGCGGCCTGCAACTGCGGCACAGCCCAGTGGGCTTCCAAAGCCAGTTTCATTGCACCGGCGCACCGCAGTGGGTGTTCATCCTGGGCGGCGTGATGCAGATCGGCCTGCAGGACGGCAGCAGCCGCAGCTTCGGCCCCGGCCAGCATTTTTTCTCGGCCGACACCCTGCCGGCCGGTGCCACGTTCAACCCTGCGGTGCACGGCCACCGCAGCCGGCAAGTCGGTGACGAGCCGCTGGTCACGCTGTTTGTCCGTGCCTGAACCCAGCCTGGCCCGCGCCCCGCGCCCCGATGATCAAGAACGTTCACGGCAACACCGTTGACCTGCTGGGCGCTGCCATCGTCACCGGCCGCTACCCGGTGGGCAGCTCACTGCCACCCGAACCGATGCTGTGCGAAGAGTTGGGTGTCAGCCGCACGGTGGTGCGCGAGGCCGTCAAATCGCTGATCGCCAAGGGCTTGCTGGTGACCGGGCCCAAAGTGGGCACGCGGGTGCTGGCCCAGGCGCAGTGGAACTGGTTCGACCCCGACGTGGTGGCCTGGCAGTCGAGCGCCGGGTTGTCGCGTGAGTTTCTGCGTGATCTGCAAGAGCTGCGGCGGCTGGTTGAGCCGGCGGCGGTGCGGCTGGCCGCCGAGCGCGCCACCTCGCAAGACATCGCCGAGATCGAGGCCGCTTACGCCGGCATGAAACGCTCGATCGAAGATGGCGGTGATTACGTCAGCAGCGATCTGCGTTTTCACCAGGGCCTGCTGCGCGCCTGCCACAACCGCATGGTGGCGCAGATGGGCAAGGCGCTGGGCGCGCTGCTGCGCACCAGCTTCGAGATTTCGACCTCGCGGCCCGATGGGCCGGCCTTGTCGCTGCCCCTGCACCGCGCGGTACTCGACGCCGTGATCCAACGTGCACCGCAGCGGGCAGAGCGAGCGATCCTGGTGCTGATCGACGGTGCTGCCGACGACATCGACCAGGTACTGGCATCGCGCCGCAAGCTGCCACCGCTGGGCATGCCGGCGCCCCGGCTCAAGGCCCGGGCCAAGACCCTGTTGCGTTGAGCGCGGCGCGGCAGCCCGCGCACCCTCTCACTCCTTGACCGACCCCGTCATGCCCGAGACGTAGTACTCGACAAAAAACGAGTAGACAAAGGCCACCGGCAGTGAGCCGAGCAAGGCCCCGGCCATCAGCGGCCCCCAGTGGTAGACATCGCCTTCCACCAGCTCGGTCACCACACCCACCGGCACCGTCTTGTTCTCGGACGACGAGACAAAGGTCAGCGCGTAGATAAATTCATTCCAGCTCAGCGTGAAGGCAAAGATGCCGGCCGAGATCAGCCCCGGCACCGCCAGCGGCAGCACGATCTTGACCAAGATCTGCCAGCGGTTGGCGCCGTCGATCAGCGCGCACTCTTCCAGCTCGTAGGGGATCGACCGGAAGTAGCCCATCAGCAGCCAGGTGGAGAACGGGATCAGGAAAGTGGGGTAGGTCAGGATCAGCGCCATGCGGCTGTCAAACAGGCCGAGCTTGACGACGATGGCCGCCAGCGGGATGAACAGGATCGAAGGCGGCACCAGGTAGGCCAGAAAGATAGCGCCACCGGCCGCCTTGGCGCCCTGGAAGCGCAGCCGCTCGATGGCATACGCCGCCAGGATGGACGCGGCCAGCGACAGCACCGTCGAGACCACCGAGACGATCACCGTATTCCACAGCCAGGCCGGGTATTCGGTGCGCAACAACAGCTTCTCGAAGTGCGCCAGCGTGGGCGAGAGGATCCAGAACGGGTTGCCATCGCGTGACAACAGCTCGTTGTCGGGCTTGAACGCGGTGATCGCCATCCAGTAGAACGGGAACAGCAACACGATCACAAAAATGCAGATGGGGATGTAGACGGTGACCCAGCGCCGTGGCATCGACTGCAAAAAATCCATGCCTTTGGCGTCGTCTTTGGCTTTGCTCATGACATCTTGCTCGTCGTCACGCTCATTTGTCACCGCCTTGCTGCCAGGCCCGGCGCTGCAGGCCAAAGTAGCTGAACAGGATGGCGGCCAGCAAAAACGGCACCATCAGCGTGGCGATGGCCGCGCCCTCGGCCAGCGCGCCGCCCGAGATGGCGCGCTGGAAAGCCAGCGTGGCCATCAGGTGGGTGGCGTTGAGCGGGCCGCCCCGCGTCAGCACATAAATCAACTGGAAGTCGGTGAAGGTGAACAGCACCGAGAACGTCATCACCACCGCGATGATGGGCGTGAGCAGCGGCAAGGTGATGTGGCGAAACTGCTGCCAGGGCGTGGCGCCGTCGATGGCCGAGGCTTCGTAGTACGACGGCGAAATGGTCTGCAAACCGGCCAGCAGCGAGATGGCCACAAACGGGATGCCGCGCCACACATTGGCCGCGATGGTGGAAAAGCGCGCGTTCCAAGGGTTGCCCAGAAAATCGATGTAGCGGTCGATCAGCCCCATCTTCAACAGCGCCCAACTGAGGACCGAGAACTGGGCGTCGTAAAGCCACCAGAAGGCAATCGCCGACAGCGCTGTGGGCACGATCCACGGCAGCAACACCACCGCCCGGAAAAAGCTTTGAAACGGCAGGTTCTTGTTCAGCAGCAGCGCCAGCCACAGGCCCAGGCCGAACTTCAACACGCTGGCCACGGTGGTGTAGAACAGCGTGTTGAACAAGGCCAGTTGGGTGACGCTGTCGGTGACCAGAAAGCTGAAGTTCTCCAGCCCGACCCACACCCCGGCGCGGCCGATCTTGGCGTCGGTGAAGCCGAGCCAGGTGCCCAGCCCGAGCGGGTAGGTCAGGAACAGCAGCAACAGCAGCGTGGCGGGCAGCATAAAAGCCCAGCCCAGCGCGTGGCGGTTGTTCTGCAGTTGTTCAAGCAGTTTCATGGCCCACCACAGATTTCAAGCGCCAGCGATGCCGAAGGCAGACTTTGTGCACCAAACCTTGTGCATCAGACTTTGTGCATCAGACTTTGTAATACCGCTCAGCGCGTTTCTGCGCACGCTCGGCGGCCTCTTTGGGCGTTTTGGCGCCGCTCGCCGCCTCGGCCACCATATTGCAGACGATGAAGTCGGCGCCAGCGCCGGCCGAGGCGTAACCCAGCTTGCCGGCATAGCCCGACGGCCGCAGGTTCTTCAACGCATCGCGGTACGGCGTGTTCTTCGGATCCACCGTCCACACCGCCGTCTTCTCGTAGGCCACCAAAGGCTGGGCGATGTAGCCGCCGGCGCCCGTCAGCCACGGATCAAACTGCTCTTGCTCCATCATGAAACGCAAGAATTCTTTCGCGGCTTGCGGGTACTTGGTGTACTTCATGACCATCTGGTTGAAGAACAGATGCGACTCGGTGGGCACACCCACCGGGCCGATCGGGTAGGACGCGTGGTAGATGTCGTCCTTTAACTCCTTGACCTTCGGGTCGGCCGAGTTCTTGGAGGCGTAGTAGATCGAGATGCCGTTGTTGGTGACGCTGATCTGGCCATCGAGAAAGGCCTTGTTGTTGTTCGGGTCGAGCCAGGACAACGTGCCCGGGATGAAGGTGGCGTACATCTCTTTGGCGTATTCCAGCGCCTTGATCGTCTCGGCGCTGTCGATCACCACCTTGTTGTTGGTGTCAACCAACTGGCCGCCGTGCGACCACATCAGCCAGTTGGTCCACAGCCCGTCACCGGTGGCATTGCCCAGCGCAAAACCGCTCGGTGTGCCTTTGTCTTTGAGCGCCTTGAGCATGGCCAGAAACCCGGTCGTGTCTTTGGGGAAGGCATCGAAGCCGGCCGCCTTGAGATGGCTTTGGCGGTACACCATCATCGCGCCGGCGGCGCCCAGCGGCACGCCGATCCAGCGCTTGCCGTCCGGGCGCAGATAGGCGTGGCAAGCCGGATACCAGCCGCCGTACTTCTTGCCCAGGTAGTCGCACAGGTCGGTGACGTCGAGCAACTTGTCGGGATACAGGTTGGCGTCGTCGTTGGTTGACAGGATGATGTCGGGCCCGGCGCCGGTGTTGGCGGCCACCGCCGCCTTCGGCCGCACGTCCTCCCAGCCCTCGTTGTCAACCCGCACCTCGATGCCGGTTTTCTCGGTGAACTTCTTCACGTTGATCATGTAGGCGTCGATGTCGCCCTGCACAAAGCGGCTCCAGCGCAGCACCCGCAGCTTGGCGCCTTTCTCGGGCTTGAACGACAAGCTCTGGGCCTGCACGGCGGGGGCCCAAAGGGCAGCGGTGCCGGTGCCCAGCGTGGCCAGCGTGCCGGACGCGGCAACGCCGGCTGAGCCTTCAAGAAACTTGCGGCGATTGATGTCATTCATGCGGTGTCTCCTGGCGCGGGTCGGTCTGGGTTACACGGGGATCGGTGCGGGCAAAAAACTTGGGGCGCTGCCGGGGCGCGGCCATCAGGCTGCCAGCCGCTGCCCGGCGACGGCATCAAACAGATGGGCGCGCTGGGCGTCGGGCAGCAGGCGGATGGTGCTGCCCGGCGCAAAATCATGGCGCTCGCGGAACACCGCCGCCAACTCAACGCCCTGGTGCCGGCAGGCGATGAAGGTGTCCATGCCGGTGGGCTCCATCACCACCACCTGCACGGCGATGCCGTCGGCCTGCGCCAGCGTCATGTGCTCAGGCCGCGTGCCGTAGACCACCGCCTGGCCATCGACCCCGCCGGCGTTGGGCGGCGCGGCCAGCGGGGTGCCGTCAGCCAGCTCGACATGCGCCGCACCGGCGCTGCGGCGCAATGTGCCGGGCAGAAAGTTCATCGCCGGTGAGCCGATGAAGCCAGCGACAAACTGGTTGGCCGGGTGGTCGTACAGGTCGAGCGGGCTGCCCGTCTGCTCAATCCGGCCATCGCGCATCACGACGATCTGGTCGCCCATTGTCATGGCCTCGATCTGGTCGTGGGTGACGTAGATCGAGGTCGTCTTCAGGCGCTGGTGCAGCTCTTTGATTTCGGCCCGCATGGCCACCCGCAGCTTGGCGTCGAGGTTGGACAGCGGCTCGTCGAACAAAAAAACCTGCGGGTCGCGCACGATGGCCCGGCCCATGGCCACGCGCTGGCGCTGGCCGCCGGACAGTTGACGCGGATAGCGGTCGAGCAGCGGTGTCAGCGCCAAAATCTCGGCGGCGCGCCCCACTTTGCTGCTGACGGTGGCCTTGCTCTGCTTGGCCAGCTCGAGTGAAAACGCCATGTTCTGCCGCACCGTCATGTGCGGATAGAGCGCGTAGTTCTGGAACACCATCGCGATATCGCGCTCTTTGGGCAGCAGGTCGTTGACGCGCCGCTGGCCGATGCGGATTTCACCGCCGCTGATCTGCTCAAGCCCGGCAATCATGCGCAGCAAGGTGCTTTTGCCGCAGCCCGATGGGCCCACCAGCACGGTGAACGAGCCGTCCTGGATCTCGATGTCCACGCCGTGCAGCACCGGCACGTCGCCGAAGTTCTTTTTCACTGCCTGGATCGTGACGCTGGCCATGCCGTGAGGTCCTGAAGGTCACCGGCTGTGCGGGCCCGGTGACTGCGTTGAAATTGCGCCGAGCTGGCCGTCCTGGCCAGCCGCTGCATTGCTGCCGCAGTATCGGCAGCAATGCAGCGCCACGCCATCGGGGCAAACCGGTAGGGCGACGCAAAGTGTCGTTCGTATGATCGCCCGACCCCCGGCACCCATCTCCCACAGGACCCCCATGAAGCTGCTGATCACCGGCGGCGCCGGATTTCTTGGCGCCCGCCTGGCACGCACCTTGTTGCAACGCGGCACGCTGGACGGCCGGCCGATCCGCCGCATCGTGCTGGCCGACCAGGCTGCCGCGCCGGCCGATCTGCTGGCCGATGGCCGCATCGAGCCCCGCATCGGCCCGTTGCTGGCACTGTGTGAGGGCCTGCGCGGTGACGACCTGGACGGCGTGTTCCATCTGGCCTCAGCGGTATCCGGTGAATGCGAGGCTGATTTCGACCTCGGCCTGCGCAGCAACCTCGACAGCACCCGGGCCTTGCTGGACGCGCTGCGCTACCGCGCTGGCCTGCCAGGCCGCAGCGGCGCGGCGCCGGTCAAGCTGGTGTTCTCCAGCTCGGTGGCGGTGTTCGGCCCGGATGCGGCGGTGGCCCTGCCGGCCATCGTCACCGACACCACCCTGCCCACGCCGCAAACCAGCTACGGCACGCAGAAACTGATCTGCGAGCACCTGGTGGCCGACTACACCCGCAAAGGCTATATCGACGGCCGCAGCGCGCGGCTGATGACGGTGACGGTGCGGCCCGGCCGGCCGAACGGCGCCGCGTCGTCGTTTTTCAGCGGCATCGTCCGTGAGCCGCTGGCCGGGCTTGAATCGATCTGCCCGGTCGGGCCCGAGGTGGCGCACCCGGTGTCGTCACCGCAGCGCACGGTGCAGGGGTTGATTGCGGTGTTCGAGGCCAGCCGCCAGGCCTACGGCGGCCGCACCGCCCTCAACCTGCCGGCGCTCAATGTCACGGTGGCGCAGATGCTGGACGCGCTGCAAGACGTGGCCGGCCCGGCCGTGCGGGCGCGGGTGCGCTTTGAGCGCGATGCGCGCATCGCCGGCATCGTCGCCGGCTGGCCCAGCGGCGCCCGCGCCGACCGCGCCGCCGCGCTGGGCCTGCTGCCGGAGACTGACTTTGCCGACATCATCCGGCAGTACATCGCCGACAGCGCCGACACGCCCGAGGCGTTGCGGGGCCTGGCATGAACCAGATCGACCTGGCGGGCCGGGTGGCCATCATCACCGGCGGTGCGCAGGGCATCGGCTACGCCAGCGCCGAGCGTTTTCTCGACTCGGGCGCCCGTGTGCGGCTGTGGGATGTGGACGCCGACCGGTTGGCGCAGGCGGTGGCGGCGTTGGCGCCGCGCGGCCAGGTGAGTGGCGCGGTGGTGGAACTGACCGACGACGCCGCCGTGGCCGCTGCCACGGCGGCCGCCGTGGCGCAACTGGGCCGTATCGACATCCTGGTCAACAACGCCGGCATCACCGGCGGCAATGCCGCGACCTGGCTGCTGGACCCCGCCGTGTGGCGCCGGGTGATCGAGGTCAACCTGGTCGCGCCCTACCTCACCTGCCGGGCGGTGGTGCCGCAGATGGTGGCCCAGGGCTACGGCCGCATCGTCAACATCGCGTCGGTGGCCGGCAAAGAGGGCAACCCCAACGCCAGCCACTACAGCGCCAGCAAGGCCGGGCTGATCGCGCTGACCAAATCGCTGGGCAAAGAGCTGGCCCGCAGCGGCGTGCTGGTCAACGCGGTGGCGCCGGCAGCGGCGCGCACGGCCATCTTTGAGCAGATGGCGCCCGAGCACATCGCCTTCATGCTGGGCAAGATACCGATGGGCCGGCTGGTCACCGTCACCGAGGTGGCGGCGATGGTGGCGTGGTTGGCGTCGGAAGAGTGCAGCTTTTCCACCGGCGCGGTGTTTGACCTGTCGGGGGGCCGGGCAACTTACTGAGTTCGGCGTGGTTTCAGCGCGGTCGCAGCGCAGTCGCAGCACCGTCGCAGCGCACTTGCAGCGCATTTGCGGTACATTCGCCGGGATGAAAACTGCCGCCCTCCCCTCGATCCGTGTTGAGCCGGCCCTTCGCGACCAGCTTGAAGATGTGCTGCGTGCAGACGAAAGCCTGTCGGCCTTCGTCGAGGCCGCCGTTCGAGAAAACCTGCGGCGGCGGGTGGACCAGGCGGCGTTTCTGCAACGCGGCATCAACTCGCTGGCGTCGGCGCAGCGCACCGGCCAGTACGTCACCGCACAGGCCGTGGTTCGCCAGCTCGAAGACAAGCTGGCGGCTGCCGAGCAAACCCTAAAACAGCGCACGCCGCCTGCCGTGCCCAAATGACCTACACGGTTCTGCTGACCGTCGAGGCGCAGGACGATCTGGACCGGTTGTTTGACTTTGTGCTGGATCGCGAGCTGACGCGGCCGGACGGCAATCTTGATCTTGCGGCGCAGGCGGTGGCCGCCATCCAGGCCGGATTGGCGGCCCTCGAACGCTTTCCGTTCACCTGCCGCAAAGCCGCTGACAGCCCGTTTTTGCGCGAGCTGGTCATCGCGGCTGGCAGCACCGGTTATGTGGCGCTGTTCGAGGTGGTGGACGGCCAGACGGTGGTGGTGGCGGCGCTGCGCCACCAGCGCGAAGACGATTACCACTGAAGATATCGGCGCCTTGATGGCCCCGAACGGGCCCCAAACAGGCGCCGAACGGGCGCCGAATGCGTTGCCAGCCAGCCGTCTATCTGGGCCGCGACCCGGCTCGCATCGCGGCATCGATCAGCCGCAGAATGGCCTCGGCGTTGCCCGGCTTGACGACGTGGTGGTCAAAGCCTGCCAGCAGGGCGCGCGTCACATTCGCCGGGCCGCCATAGCCGGTCAGCGCGATCAGCAACGGCTTGGGCTCGTGCTGGATCTTGCGCATCCGGGCCACCACCTCGTAGCCGTCCAGGCCGGGCAGGCCGATGTCGCACAGCACCACCTGGGGCGCCCATTGTTCGAACCGGTCCAGGCCGCTGGGGCCGTTCAACACAATATCGACGTCATGCCCGCTCAGCCGCAGCATCTCGGCCAGGCTGTTGCCGGTGTCGATGTTGTCCTCGACGATCAGGATTCGCGCCGCCAGCGGGGCCAGAGCCAGTCCGTCGCCCGGCGCGGATCTGGCGCTGCCGGGCGCTTTGACGGCGGGCAGGCTGACGATGAGCTCGCTGCCGCGGTCGCGCCCGTCACTGCGCGCCTGCACCGTGCCGCCATGCTGGCCGACCATTCTTTGGACGACGGTCAAACCGATGCCCAGACCGCCCTGGGCGCGGCTCAGCGGCCGCTCGTCCTGCACAAACAAGTCGAAGACATGGGGCAGGGCTTCGGCGGTGATGCCCACGCCGTTGTCACGGACTGCGATCTCGACCTGCGCGCCCTGGCGCCGCACTTGCACCGAGATCTGGCCGCCTTCTGGCGTGTACTTGGCTGCGTTTTGCAGCAAGTTGGTGATGATCTGGGTGAGCCGGACCGGGTCGCCGTCCACGAACAGCGGCTCGGCGTCGATTGCCACGCTCAGACTGTGCCGCCGGCCTGCGATCTCGGTCTGGCAGGCATCAACCGCTTGCTGCACAAAGTCGGCCACGGCCGTGGTTCGCCGCTGCAACAGCACCTTGCCTTCGGTGACGCGGGAGACATCAAGCAGGTCATCGACCAGCCTGGCCAACTGCTTGCTCTGGCGCCGGACGATGTCAAGCACCCTCGACGGCACCGGTTTGCCGTCAAGCCGGGCCAAAACGTCCACCGCCGCACCGATGGCCGCCAAAGGGTTGCGCAGCTCATGCGCCAGCATGGCCAGAAACTCGTCCTTGCGCCGGTCCGCCAACTTCAACTGCGCCAGCAGTGTCTCGATGAGGCGCCGGGCGGCCACCTGCTCCGTCACGTCAATGCCCCAGACCAGCACCCCGTCGACCCCACCACTCGCGCCGCGCCGCGGGCTGTAGACGACGTTGAAGTGCAGGTCCTCCCGCGTGCCCGTCCCGGTGCGGTCCAGGTTGACGGGTATCTCGGTGCCGATGAACGGCACGCCCGTCGTCATCACGGTTTCGATGATGGTGTCGAGGCCCTGGCCCGCAAGCTCGGGCAAGGCCTCGAGCAGGGGCTGGTCGAGCACGTCACGGCCGCCGACGAGGGCGCGGTAGGCCGGGTTGGCGAAGACGAAGGTGAGCTGCGGCTCTTCCAGAATGGCGATGGCGATCGGCGCCTGCATGAACAAGCTGAGCAGCTTCTGCCGCTCGGCCATCACCTCGGCACGGATCGCCTGCTCACGGGTGAGCCGCTGGGCGCTCGCGCGGGCGATGTCCAGCCGCGCCGCCACCCGCGACACCAGCGCATTGGCCGAGAACGGCTTGACGATGTAGTCGTCCGCGCCGTGCTGCAGGCCCTCGATGGCGGCCTCCTCGGACGCGCGCGCCGACAGCATGATGACCGGCACGGCGCGCGTGCGCTCGTCCGCCCGCAGCGCCGCCAGCAGGCCGAAGCCGTCCAGGCCCGGCATCATCACGTCGGTCAGCACCAGGTCGGGCACCCGCAGCCGGGCCCGCGCCAAGGCTTGATCGCCGTCGGCCGCCTCCTCGACCTGCCAACCCTGCGCCGCCAGCAGCCGGCGCACGTACTCACGCATGTCAGCGTTGTCGTCGGCGAGCAGGATGTGGGCGCCGGCGTGCGGCCCAGGCGGGCGCGCTGGCTCGGCGTCGAGCGCCTGGGCGGTGGGCGGCAGCAGCAGGGGCGCCGGCGTTGCCCGCCAGGCCGACGCCTCGTCGAGAAAAGCCGCTGTGGCGGGCCCGGCGGCGTCGGCTGAGGCCGGCGCAGCCGTTGCGTCCACGAGTGCAGCGGCTGCGTCCACGGGCGCGGCGCCCGCATCCACCGGCGCGGCGGGCACGTGCGCACTGCCCAGCGGCAGGCAGAGCGTGAAGCGGCTGCCCTGGCCCAGGCGGCTCTCCACCGCGACAGTGCCGCCCAGCAAAGTCGCCAGCTCTTTGACCAGCGCCAGGCCGATGCCGCTGCCCTCGTAGCTGCGGCCTTTGGCGCCCTTGACGCGGTGGAAGCGCTCAAAGACGTGCGCCTGCTCGGCCTCGGCGATGCCCGAGCCGGTGTCCGCCACGACCAGCCGGACGTGCCCGACGCGCGCTTCGAGCGAGACGCTGATGGTGCCGCTGAGGGTGAACTTGAAGGCGTTGGAGAGCAGATTGAGGACGATCTTCTCGACCATCTCGCGGTCGACGACGACCGGCTCGGCGAGCGGCGGGCAATGCACCGTCAGCGTCAGGCCGGCCTTTTCGATGAGCGAGCGGAAGGCACTCGCCAGGTCGGTGGTGAGGGCGCTCAGGTCGGTGGGCTGGAAGCGGGCCTGCAGGCGGCCGGCCTCGATGCGGCTGAAATCGAGCAGCGTGTTGACCAGCTTGGCCAGGCGCAGCGCGTTGCGGCGCACGACGTCGATCTGCTCACCCGACAGCACCGCCGACGGCGGCGCTGACGCGCCGTCCAATGACCCGAGGATGAGCGTCAGCGGCGTGCGGAACTCATGCGAGACGTTGGAGAAAAAAGCGATCTTGGCGCGGTCGAGCCGGGCCAGGTCGGCGGCCCGCTGGGCTTCCTGCGCGTAAGCGCGGGCGCTGGACAGGCTTACCGCGATCTGCCGCGCCAGCAGTTGGACGAAGCTGCGGTAGTCGTCGTCGGGCGGCAGGCGCGGGCTGAGCCCGACAACCAGCACCGCCGAGGTGCCGCCATCGCCCTGCGCCAGCGGCAGCACCAGCGCGCGCGTCACCGGCTCGGGCCACGGCGCTGCCACCAGCGGCGCAAAGGCGGCGTCGAGCCCGTCGACCCATATCTCGTGGCCTGACGCCGCCACCGCGCCGAGCGGCCACGAGCCGTCCTCCGCCAGCGTGAGCCAGGCCGGGGCGGCCGGCGTGGCGCGCGCCAGCCCGACGTTGGCGACCAGCTTTGCCGAGCTGCCCGCCACCTCGTAGAGCAGCGCAAAAGGCAGGTCGGCGGCGGCCTGCGCCAGCACCTGCTCGACCGTGCGGCACACGCCGTCGACGTTGCGCGCCAGCGCCAGCCGCAGCGACAGGTCGCGCAGCACGCCAAGCCGGCGTGCGCCGATCACCCGCGCCGTGGTCTCGTTGGCGACGACAAAGATGCCGGCCACCGCCCCCGACTCGTCGCGGATCGGGTTGAAGGCGTAATCAAAGAAGCATTCTTCGAGAAAGCCGGACCGGCCGAGAAAGAGCGGTCCATCCTTGATGTTGGTGGCGCCGCCGGCAAAGACCTGGTCGAACATCGGCTTGACGACCGGCCAGATGTCGGCCCAGCAATCGTGCGCAAGCTGGCCCATTGCCGCCGGGTGCATTTTGGTGCCGAGGATGGGCCGGTAGGCGTCGTTGTAGAACTGCACCATCTGCGGGCCCCAGAACACGAAGACGGGCTGCGCCGAGGCCAGCAGGATGCCGAGCACGGTGCGCAGCGACGGCGGCCAGGTGGCGACGGCGCCAATGGGCGTGGCCGCCCAGTCGACCGAGCGCATCAGCGCACCCATCGCGCCGCCGCCGTCCAGCACGCTGTGCGCGGACCCACCGTGGGCAGGCGCGCCGGCCCTTGCTGGCGCGGCTGCTGAGATGCCTGGTTCGGCCGAATCGGTCATCAAATCTCCAGAGGCGGGGATGGCACGGTCATTGATCGCGGCGGGCGGCAGCGCCGTCTCGCTGCGGTGCCGGTCCGTGAGGGCGGGCGTCCATTTTGATCGCGCCCGGCGAACTTCGGCACCGGCCCGAGCGCGAGACTCATGCCGCAGCGGGTGGCACGGCGGTCGTTGTGGCGGGCGTTGTTGCGGGCGTTGTTGCGGGCGTTGTTGCCGGCGTGCTTGCGGGCGTGCTTGCGGGCGTGCTTGCGGGCGCCGGGACGGCGCGCAAGGCCGTCAAGCGCAAGGCCAGGTGCAGCGCCAGGCCGCGCCCGGGGGCGTGCCAGTGCCCGACCAGCGCGGCCGCCGCAGCCAGCCGGTTGTTCAAGGTGTTGACATGCACGCCGAGCCGGCCTGCGGTGGCCTTGGCGTTGCAGCCCCCGTCGAGGTAGGCCAGCAGGCTGGGCGCCAACTGGCCGCCACGCGCTCGGTCTTGCGCCAGCAACGGGCCGATCAGCGCATCGACATAGCCGGTCAGCGCCGCCGCCGTGGCGTCGGCGGCGCTGCCAAAGGCGGCCAGATACGGCGCCAGCTCGGCCAGCAAGCGCATGCTGCCGCCGTGGCCCAGCGCGCCCAGCAAAGCCTGGCCACGCTGCAGCGCGGCGAACGCCGCCGGCAGCGCCGCCAAGCCGGCGCAGCGCGCCGACACCAGGCCGGTGGCGTGCAGCCGCGGCGCGTCGGCCAGCGCGGGTTGCAGCGCCAGTTTGAGCGCCTGGCACAGCGCCTCGGGCGCCGGGCCATGGGCCAGCACGACCGCAGCGCCGTCCAACTCGTCCACCCAGCAGTGCCGCGCGTCCAGCCGGGCGCGCAGGCTGCGCAGCAGGGCCGGTAGCGCGGTGGCCGCGCCCGGCACCAGCAAGGCCAGCACCGGGGCGGCGCTGTCCGGCAGGCCCTGGGCGGCAGCCTGGCGGGCCAGCGCGGCACTGCCGGTGCGCAGCGGGTTGAGCAGGTCGATCAGCCAGCCGGTGGGCCAACCGGCCGGCGCGTCGGGCAGCCGGACCGGCGCCAGCAGCAGCAGCGCCAGCACCAGTGCGCTGCGCTCCAGCGTGCGCAGCGCGACGTCGCTCAACGGCGCGCGGCTGCACACCAGCACGCCGCCCAGCAAGCGGCCGCCGCCGACGATGGCCGCCAACTGGCCAGCGCCAGCCGCGCCGTCG
>JANLOP010000332.1:0-3233 GCA_031366635.1 Betaproteobacteria bacterium
CGGCCCCAGGTGCAGGCCGGCGTGGACCTGTACACCGCGCGCGAACGCGAGCTGCTGAGCGTGCAGCCCGGCATCACCGACTTCGCGTCGATCGTGTTCGCCGACGAAGGCACGATCCTCGCCGGGCACCCTGACCCCGACCTGGGCTATGACCAGCTCATCCGGCCCGGCAAGAGCGCGCTGGGCTTGTTCTACGTCGAGCATCGCAGCGCAGTGGTCGACCTGCAGCTGATCTTCCTGACGCTTCAGACGCTCGTCTCGCGCGAGCGGGCCCTGGCAGGCGTGCAGGCGCTCTTGCGGGGCCTGGGTGCTGACGCTGCACTGGTCGAGCTGGCCGGTCGGCGCAACGCCCTCACTCCGGGCCTGCCGCCGGGTGCTGGAGCCGGCACAAGCTGATGAAGAGGGTGCGGCCGAGGCACTTCGAAAGTACGGTCCATCACCTGAAATGGAACATCGACCCGATGGCACTGATGCAGCATCTCCTCGAGCGCACGCCCGACGTGATTGCCCAGGTCAGCGCGTCGCTGCCGCCGGACTTCGATGAATCCGTTGCGCAAACCATCTTCCGCCAACTGATCAAGTCGGCCCAGAAACTGAACGACGGATGTGAACGGCTGTCGTGACCGCCTGATTGCCGATGGCCAAGCGTCTTACAGAATCCTGAATGTCATTTCGCGACGAAGACTACGTTTGTACGGTCAGCCCGCAGGCCGTGTGGCTTAGCGCCCCGCCAGAGCTGCCGCCACCTCAGCGTTGACCTCATCGGCCGGCCGGTACTCGGGCACCAGGTTGCGCACCTGGCGCAGCATCGACTCGACATCGTTGCTGTCACAAGCCTGCTTCAACGACGCCAGCATCTTGTCGAGCAGCGCCGGGTCAATGTGGCGCTCTCGGGCGCACAGGATGCGGGGGTGGCCGCTGGGCACCACGTCATCACCGATCAGCAGTTCTTCAAACAGCTTTTCGCCGGGCCGCAGGCCGATAAACGTGATCTCGATGTCGCCATCGGGCTCGGCCTCGGTGCGCTCGGTCATGCCGCCCAGTCGGATCATTGAGCGGGCCAGGTCGGCAATGCGCACCGCATCGCCCATGTCCAGCACAAACACCTCGCCGCCGCGGGCCATGCCGCCGGCCTGGATCACCAACTGCGCTGCCTCGGGGATCAGCATGAAGTAGCGAATGATGTCCGGGTGGGTGATGGTGATCGGCCCGCCGGCGCTGATCTGCTTCTTGAACAGCGGCACCACCGAGCCCGATGAGCCCAGCACATTGCCAAAGCGCACCATCGAAAACACGGTTTTCGCGCCAGCGCGCTGCGCCGCCGCCTGAAAAATCAACTCGGCCGCCCGCTTGGACGCGCCCATCACATTGGTGGGCCGCACGGCCTTGTCGGTGGAGATCAGCACGCAAGTCTCGACCTTCAAACTCAGCGCGGAGCGGGCCACGGCGAGTGAGCCAAACACATTGTTTTTGATGCCCTGCTGCATATTGCTTTCGACCATCGGCACATGCTTGTAGGCAGCAGCGTGGTACACCGTTTGCACCTGGTTGTCACGCATCAGGCGCAGCAGCAGCGCCTCGTCCAATACCGAGCCCAGGCAGGGCACCAACTCGGCACTGCGGGCGAGGGCCCGCAACTCTTGGTCAATGGCATATAGGCTGAACTCGGCATGATCGAACAACACCAGCCGCTGCGGGTGTTGCGACAGGATCTGCCGGCACAGCTCACTGCCGATCGAGCCGCCCGCGCCGGTGACCATCACCACCTTGCCGGCAATGTTGCGGGCAAACAGGTCAGGCCGGGGCATCACCGCGTCACGGCCCAGCAGATCGGACACATCCAGATCGCGGATGTCGGACACGCTGGCATTGCCGTCCACCAGCTCAACCAGGCCGGGCAGGATCTTCACCGGCAGCCCCGTGCCTTCCAGGTTCTCAATCAGCCGGCGCTTTTGCGCCGCGCTGGCCGACGGGATGGCCACCACGATCTGGTCTACATCGTGACGGTCAATTGCTTCTTTCAGCGCGTACGGTGAATAAACCTTCAAACCGGCCACCGTCTTGCGGTGCAGCAAGGCATGGTCATCGAAGAAGCAGACCGCTTGGTATTCCAGGCTGAACTGCATCGTCTGGGCCAGTTGGGCGCCGGCATCCCCGGCGCCGTAGATGGCAGTGCGCAGCCGCGGCAGGCCCACCCGCTTGAGGCCCTGGCGCAGCACCGCCCGGGCGATAAAACGAGAGGTGATGACGTAGGTGAACGCCATGAACCAGAACACCAGCAAGGCCGAGTGCGGAATGATGCTGATGCCGAAAGCCAGCGCCAGTGCATACATGATGAGCACCACCACCGCCAGCGCCAGACACGAACGCACGATCACCCGGATATCCATGTAGCGCACCACTGTGCGGTACAAGCCGGCATAACCCAGCACCGGCAAGGTGAGCAGGCCAAGAATCAGTTGCGCCAGCGGCGCGGTGCCCAACGCTGCCTCCAGTGAGCCCAGCCGCAGCGCGATCGAGGCCAGCAGGCAGCCGGGCAAAAACAGCGCATCGCTGCTGATCATCAGCGCGATCTTGTAGCCCGGCGGCAAGGCCGCCAGTTTCTTGCCGATGGCAAATCGAACCATGGATTCAATATCCTCGGGGACTTTTTAAGTGGGCTTGGCGAAAAAACGCAATATCGTGTTGATGCATACTGCTGGCTGCGACCGCTGCGTTCAGCGCAAGAAAATGAAAGCCAATATACGCGACGGGCTGAGCTGGCAAATCGCAGCACCTCTCGCAGCTGAGGGTGCCGACGATTGCCGCCAGGCCCCTGGATCATCAAACCAGCCTTTGCGCAGGCGGTGTTGTGGGGTGTTGTGGGGCTTGTCAGACTGATTGCACCACAAGCCCGGCCAGTGCCGATTCTTGACCGGCGCGCAGCACACCCCTTCGGGCAGCCACGCACCCTCATGTAGCCGCCCATAGCCTGGCCGCTGTCGGCCATCAAGGCGTCTGCCACCGACCGGCCAAAGCCGTCGGCCGACGAGTTGCGCGACGGCCAAAGCGCCATCGACAGGGTGCGCGACATCGAGCCCGACGATTTGCTTGGCCGCGAGCCGGTGCAACTGGACGAGGCTGGCATTGCCGGCGTGCTGGCCGGCAAGACCGTGCTGATCACCGGTGCTGGCGGCAGCATCGGCAGCGAGCTGTGCCGGCAGGTGGCGCGCTTCAACCCGGCCCGGCTGGTG
>JANLOP010000043.1:0-26200 GCA_031366635.1 Betaproteobacteria bacterium
GACGAGGTGTTTGGGCGGGGGAATTTTGTGACCACGTTCGTTTGGCAAAAGGTCGACAGCCCGAACGACAACAAGCCGGCCATAACACCCGATCACGAGTTCTTGCTGTGTTATGCGCGATCAGAAGGGTCGGTGCAGTTCAAGAAGAAGTCGGCCGAGTCGCTTCTCGAAGCCTATGGTCAACGAGATGAGCAAGGTCGGCTCTGTCGCGACCGGCTTCTCAAGAAGAACGGGAAGAACAGCCTGCGAACCGATCGACCATCCATGTTCTTCAAGCTCGATGCTCCCGACGGAACTGCGGTGTGGCCGATACATGATGACGGTCGAGAAGCCCGATGGTCACACGGAGAGGCCGGCGTAAATGAGGCACGCAGCGAAGGGCGATTGATTTGGAAGCAACGCGACCGGCTCGGAACCCAAGTCTGGATTCCCTATGTTCGCGAGTTCGCGCCGGATACGCCGATGAGGCCGCATCCCACCATATTGTTGGACGTTAAGACCAGCCGGCAGGCAAAGGCGCACCAGCGCGAACTGCTCCCCGACGCGGAGCAATTCGATACGGTGAAGCCCGAGCAATTGCTTGAGCGGGTACTCGACATCGCAACCGAGGGAAACGACCTCGTCCTCGACTCCTTCCTCGGCTCCGGCACCACCGCCGCCGTCGCCCACAAGATGGGCCGGCGCTGGATCGGCATCGAGATGGGCGACCACGCCATCAGCCATTGCCTGCCGCGCCTGCGCAAGGTGATCGACGGTGAACAAGGTGGCATCAGCGCGGCGCTGGGCTGGTTAGGCGGCGGTGGTTTTCACCTGCTGCAACTGGGCGCGCCGTTGTTCGATGCCAATGGCGACATCCATGCCGACGTGCGCTTTGCCGACCTGGCCGGGTTTGTCTGGATGCGTGAAACCGGCACGGCACTGGCGGCAGCCGCCGCGCCCGCCAGCACGCCGCTGTTGGGCCATCAGGAGGGCTGCGGCTATTACCTGCTGTTCAACGGCATCCTGGGCGACCGCCGCCCGGCCGGCGGCAACGTGCTGACCAGCGACCTGCTGGTCGCCTTGCGCGGCGCCGGCTGGCCTGACGGGCCGAAAGTGGTTTACGGTGAAGCCTGCCGCCTGGGCCCGGCGCGCCTGGCGGCTGAGCGCATCACCTTCAAACAACTGCCGCATGCGGTGCCACGATGAGCAGCTTCAAGCTCAAGCGCTACCAGGACAGCGCCTTGCTGGCGCTGGACAACTACCTGAGCGCCGCCCGCTTGCTGGGTGCACGCGCGGCCTTTGAGCGCGAAACCGGCTACGGCTACAACCCCGAGCCCTTTGGTGAAACGCCTTGCGTGTGCCTGCGCATCCCCACCGGTGGCGGCAAAACGCTGCTGGCCGCGCACGCGGTGGGCCGCATGGCGCGGGGCTGGCCGTCGGCGGGCGCGCGTCCGCTGGCACTGTGGCTGGTGCCCAGCGACACCATCCGCAGCCAGACGCTGGCCGCGCTGTCCAGCCCCGGCCACCCGTTTCGCGAGGCGCTGGCCCAAGCCTGCGGCGACAGCGTGCGGGTGTGTGATCTTGATGCGGTGGCCACCCTGTCGCCGCAAGACTTTGACGCCCATGCGGTGGTGGTGGTCGCCACCATCCAGAGCTTTCGGGTCGAAGACGCCGACCAGCGAAATGTCTACGCGTTTTCAGAGGCGTTTGAGCCGCACTTTCGGGGCCTGCCGCCGGCCGCGATGAGCCCGCTGCGTGACTTGCCCGACGCGCTGGTCACGCCGGCTGACGCCCGGCAGGCCAAGGCCGGGCGCGAGATGCTGGCGCGTTTTGTCGGCCAGCCGCGCTGGAGCCTGGCCAACTGGCTGGCGCTGCGCCAGCCCTATGTCATCGTTGACGAGGCCCACAACACCAAGACCGAGCGCAGCTTCGAGGCGCTCAAGCGCCTGAACCCGGCCTTGATCCTGGAGCTGACGGCCACACCCGTGCCCAAGCGCAGCAATGTGTTGTTCCATGTATCGGCGCAGCAACTGCAGGCCGAGCACATGATCAAAATGCCGATCACGCTGGTCGAGCACACCCGGGGCTGGCAGGCAGCGGTGTTCGACGCGGTGCAAAACCAGCGCATGTTGGAGGCCTTGGCCCAGCAAGAGGAGGCCGGGCCCGGGCCGAATCAGGGGGCTTACATCCGGCCCATCGTGCTGTTGCAGGCGCAAAACAGCACCGAGCCGGTCAACGTGGACGTGTTGCGCAAGCGCCTGGTGGAAGAGTTGCACATCCCGGCCGACCAGGTGCGCGTGGCCACGGGCACCGAGCGGGGGCTGGACGGCCTGGACCTGGCCAGCCGCGCCTGCACGGTGCGCTACATCATCACCGTGCAGGCATTGCGCGAGGGCTGGGACTGCCCGTTTGCCTACATCCTGTGCTCGGTGCAAAACATCCGCTCGGCCACGGCGGTGGAGCAGTTGCTGGGCCGGGTGCTGCGCATGCCCTACGCCGCCCGGCGCAGCCACCCCGCGCTGAACAAGGCTTATGCCCATGTGACCGAGGCCGAGACCGGCATGGCCGCCAACGCCCTGGCCGACCGCTTGATCGACGGCATGGGCTTTGACCCACTCGACATGGCCTCGATGATTGCGCCGCATTTGGCGTTTGATTTGGCGCCGGGCAGCCGCGATGACGGCCCGTTGTTTGCCAACATCGCCCCCGCACTGCCCGCGCTGGCGGTTGATCTGCCGGCTGGCAAGGCCCTGCCGCAGGCGGTGCAGGACGCGCTGACGCAGGGTGCGGTGACTGTCACCACCGTTGGCAACCGCCAGCGTGTGCAGTTGCGGGGCGCCGTGCCGGCGGCGCTGGCCGATGCCTTGGTGACGGCGCAGCAGGGCAAGCAGCGTGCGCAGGTGGCGCAACAGATCGAGCGCCACAACGCCTTGGTGGCTGGCGCACAGGCGCCGGCCCATCGCGGTGAGACGTTTGCGCCAGTGCCCCGGCTTTGCTACCGGCGCGGCGCCGACCCGGCGCTGGGCGCAGACCAGGGTGATCTGGTGCTGCTGGAGCGCGAAACCGTGCTGGAAACGGTGCACTTGAACCTGCTGGCGCAGCCGGTGGCACTGCAAGGCTTTGCCATCGTCGAACAAGGCACGCTGTGGGAGGTGTACCTGGACGGGCAAAAGCTGCGCGTCGGCCGGGGCGTTGCCGAGCAACTGGCGCGGGCCAGTGTGGCCAGCCCCATCACCGCCGACGACCTGGCGCGCTGGCTTGCCCAAGAGCTGCAGCACCCGTCACGCAACGTTGCGGTCGACATCCTGCCGGCCCATCTGCGTGCGTTTGCGCTGGCGGCGGTGCATCACCTGGTCAACGAACAACACATTCCACTGGCCCAATTGGCACGCCAGCAATACCCCTTGGTGCAGCGTTTGGCACTGCACATCGCCGGCCTGCGCGACCAGGCTGCCAAGCGCGCTTTCACGCAACTGGTGCTGGACGGCGGCTGGCAGGTGGTGGCCGGCCCGAGCCACACTTTCACATTCGACCCTGCGGTGTACCCGGTGGCGGGCAACAAGCGCTACCGGGGCAAGTTTTGTTTCAGCAAGCACTTTTACCCGGTGCTGGCCGATCTGGAAGACGGCAGTGAAGAGTGGCGCTGCGCGGTGGCGCTGGACGATCACGCCCAGGTTCGGTTCTGGGTGCGCAATCTGGATTCAGACCCGCTGGCCGGCTTTTGGCTGCCCACCTCGTTTGGCCGCTTTTATCCCGACTTTGTTTGCCAACTGCACGACGGCCGGGTGTTGGTGGCCGAGTACAAGGGCGAGCATTTACGCGCCGTGCCCAAGGAGATCGAAAAGAGCCAGGTCGGTGCGGTGTGGGCCGAACACAGCGCGGGCCGCGCCGTCTTTGCCATGATCTACAGGCAGGAACGCGGCATGACGATGGCCCAACAGATCGAGGCCGCGCTGGGCTGAGCCACAACGCCGATGCACGGGCACATTGGCGACTGCAGGACTATCGAAATACAATAAAAACTTGTGTATTACACCCGGAGCAGACCATGACCTTGACGGTTCGACTTGATGCCACGTTAGAGGCCGCGCTGAGCCGCTATTGCACCGAGCGTGGCGTGACCAAAAGCCTGGTGGTGCAAGAGTCACTGGCGGTTTACCTGGTGGCCGGGCGGCCGCCTGGGGCTGCGGTGGCGGGCGCGGCAGACGTTCCAGTCAACGCAAGCACCAACTACCGGGCCTTTTTTAAGGCCGGGTTGATCGGCGCAGTGGCGCAGGGCGGTCGCTCGGCCGACAAGCAGGGGGTGCGGGACAAACTGCGCGAGCGCTTGGGCTCAAGTTCACGGGCGTCTGTGGCAACCCTCCCCGATTTGGCATCCGACTCGGTATCGGACGCGCCGCCGGACCGATCATCCGGCCCGGCGAGGCTGTCCAGACCGTGACCCGCCCGCCGCTGCGCGCCGGCGCCACGCCGCCGCCGGCGCCCATGCCGGCCGCTGCGGCGGCGGCCGTGCTGGTGGACACCGGCATCCTGGTGGCGCTGTTTAACCGGCAAGACCCCCAGCACGCTGCGGCCACGGCTTGGCTTGCCCGCTGTGACGCCACGCTGCACAGCATCGAGCCGGTGCTGACCGAAGCCTCCTTTTTTTTACCGGCCCGGCTGCGCCCGGCCCTGGCCCGGATGGTGGCGCAAGGCGTGCTGCTGCTGCACCCGCTGGGCCCGGCCGGCCACGACAGGCTGGCCCAGTTGTTTGACAAGTACCGCGACATCGATCCCGACTGGGCCGACCTGTGCTTGGTCTGCCTGGCCGAGGCCAGTGGCCTGCACCGCATCGCCACGCTTGACAGCACCGACTTCAACATCTACCGCATCAACGGCCGCAAGCGTTTTGCGCTGGAGCTGTTGGGCTGAGAGGCTGAGAGTTTTTCGATCAGGCGCGCCGCTGGCGGCCCACCGCCGCCAATCAACCGCCGCAGATCAACGGCTGGATACCACCGGCTGCAAATCCCGCAAGTGGCGGTACACCGTGGTGCGTGAGATGCCCAGGTTGCGCGACACCTGGCTGACGCTGCCGTCGCAGCGAGCCCACTCAAGCCTCACCCGCTCACTGGCATCTTGCTTGAGCACCGACGCCGCACCGGCCGGCGCAGCGGCTGCAGCAGGCAGCAGGCGGTGCATGTCGGGCGCGTCCAGGTGGCCGTCCTGCCGGCCCAGCAGCGCGCGCGTCAGCACCGAGCGCAGCTCACGGAAGTTGCCCGGCCAGGCGTGCTGGGCCAGGCGCTGCAAGGCCGCATCGGTGAGCGTGGCGCCGGCGTCCAGCGTGGCCAGCACGCTGAGTGCGGCAGCGGCAAAGTCGCGCCGCTGGCGCAGCGGTGGCAGTGCGGCAGACACGGTGTTCAGCCGGTACAGCAGATCGGCCCGAAAGCGCCGCGCCGCCACCTCATCGTCGAGCGCGGCATGGGTGGCGGCCAGCAACTGCACATCCACCCGGCGCGCCGAGGTGCCGCCCACCGGCCGCACCACCTGGTCGTCCAGAAAGCGCAGCAAGCCGGCTTGCAACTGAAGCGGCAGCTCTCGCACCTCGTCCAGCAGCAGGGTGCCGCCGTCGGCGCTGGCGATCAGGCCGATGCTGCCCTCGCGCCGCGCACCGGTGAAGGCGCCGCCGACATAGCCAAACAGCTCGGCCTCGAACAGCTCGGCCGGCAGTGCGCCGCAGTTGACGGCGACAAACGCACCGCTGCGGCCGCTGGCGCGGTGGGCATGGCGGGCCAGCAGCTCTTTGCCGCTGCCGGTCTCACCCAGGATCAGGATCGGCGCCTTCAGCCGCACAGCGGCTTCGACCAGGCGGTAGGCATCGGCCACGGCCGGGTCGTCGGCCACCTCGTGGGCCGCCCCAACGCCGGCCAGCGGGACGCCCGGCCCGGCGCGCCTGCGGCGGGTGGACGTGGCCGCAGCGGCAGACATCGGCAAAGAGACGCCAGCCATCGCGGCCGGCAGGGTGACCGGCAGAGCGACGGCCAACGAGACCGGCCGTGCTGCCGGCAACGGCGCGCGCTGCCGCTCGGCCCAGCGATTGACACAGCTCGCCACCAGCGTATTGCCCAGCACATCGCGCAAACGCATCTCGTCGCCCCGGTGCAGCCGGGCCAGCAGGTGCTCAAACGGCTCACCGAACAAGGCCTCGAAAGCGGCGCCCGGCGCGGCGGCCTGGCCAGGCAGCAACTGGCGCCCGCGGGCGTTCAAGGCCATCAACTGGCCCGACTCGCTGAACGCCAGCAAGCCGGCGTTGAGCGTGCCCAGAAACTCGGGACGGGGGTGCACCGCCAGCACGATGTGCTCGCGCATCTGCTGCGCCAGCAAACCGTTCTCGATGTGCGTGGCGGCCATCTGCACCAGCGCCAGGGTGTGACGCTGACGCGAATCAAAATACGACGACGCATCGAGCACGCCGACGATGGCGCCTGCGGCGTCGCGCACCGGCGCGGCCGTGCAGGAGATGGCGCCGAGTTGCAAGGCGTAGTGCTCCAGCCCGGTGACCGCCACCGGCCGGCCGGCGGCCAGCGCCGTGGCCAGGCCGGTGGTGCCGCACAGCGATTCGCGCCAAAAACTGCCGGGCAGGATGCCGGCGTTGGCGCCGCTCATCGCAAACCGGTTGTCGGCGTACAGGTCAAGCACCACGCCGTCCTGGTCGGCAAAGGCGAGCAAGAAGTTGCTGCCGGCAATCTGCTGCGCCAGCGTCTCCAGCTCGGCCCGCGCCAGGCGGCGCACCCCCTCGGCACGCTGGCGGCGCTGCGCCAGGTTGGCCGCCTCGACCACCGGGATCGTGCTGGGGGCGGCGCTGTCCAGCCCGGCCTGCATGCAGCGCACCCAACTGTCCAGGATATCGGCCGACGGCATGCCGTCAGGTGGCATGGCCGTGCCTCGGGCGCGCACCGCATGGGCATGCGTCAAGGGTTGCAGGGGGCTGAGGGGCATCGCGGTCTCCGGGCACCGATCAAGATCGGCTCGCGCGATTAGACGCCAGCCGCCCCAAAGCCCCTTCGCAGTTGCCCTGTTTGTGCACAGTTGTCGTGGTGCAAGTTGCAGACCTGCACACATCGGCCAGGCCCGTGCTGGCGCAGCGCGGTGCTGGCTCAGGGTGTACCCGCATTGGTACAGGGTTTGCGTAATGTTGGGGCTGCGCGCACAGGCCCAAAACCTGGGCGCAGGCCGCACAACGTCATACATCCCAACCCGAGTGAGACCCGCATGAAGACATCCCCGTTGTTTGCCCTGGGCACGCTGACCGCCGCGATGGCGCTGCTGATCGCCGGCAATGCCCACGCGCAAGCCCAGAACATCGAGAACCTGAAGCAGATGCGGGTCTCGGGCGTTGACCCGAACATGCCGCCGGTGCCGCAGGACGGCAAAAACGCCGCGCAACTGCGCGAGAACCTGAAGCGCATCAAGCTGCCGCCGGGCTTCAAGATCGACCTGTACGCAGTGGTGCCAGACGCCCGCCACATGGCCGTGGCGCCCAGCACCAACATGCTGTTTGTCGGCACCCGCAAAAACACCGTCTGGTCGGTGACGAATCGCAACAGCGGCGATGTCGCCACCGAGGTCAAGCCGTTTGCGCCGTCGGCCAAGTTCCACGTGCCCAACGGCGTGTGCTGGACGAAGGACGGCTTTCTGGTGGTGGTCGAGCACAACCGGGTGCTCAACTTCCCGGCCGCCGAGTTTTTCTATGAAGGCGGCGACGTCGCGGTGATCGAGACCGTGCCCCAGGGCAAGTTGATCCCGGTCGAAGAAGAGTCGTACAACCACCACGCCCGCACCTGCCGGGTGGGCCCGGACGGCATGCTCTACATCACGCTGGGCCAGCCCTACAACGTGCAGCCGCGCAACAAGATCGACTTGTTCAACAAGGTCGGCATTGGCGGCATCGTGCGCATGAATCCGTTTGACGGCAGCAAGCGTGAGGTGTACGCCACCGGCATCCGCAACTCGGTCGGGCTGGAGTTCAACCCGACCGACAAGAGCCTGTGGTTCACCGACAACCAGACCGACGGCATGGGCGATCTGATCCCCGAGGGTGAAATCAACCGCGCAACCAAGGCCGGCCAGTTCTTTGGCTACCCGTGGAAGCAGGGCAAGACCCGCATCACCGACGAGGGCTACGACAAAGACCCGCTGCCGGCCAACATCACCGACCCGCAGGTCTACACCGAGGCCCATGCGGCCGATCTGGGCCTGGCTTTCTACACCGGCAAGGCCTTCCCGGCCAAGTACCAGGGGGGGCTGTTCTCGGCCCAGCATGGCTCGTGGAACCGCACCAATCCGATTGGCGCGCGCATCCTGTTCACCAGCATGAAAGCCGATGGCACGGCCGACAAAACCGAGGTCTTTGCCGACGGCTGGCTGGATGCAGCCACCGGCCTGTACCGCGGCCGGCCGGTGGACGTGGCGATGATGAAAGACGGCTCGATGCTGATCAGCGACGACTTTGCCGGCGCGCTGTACCGCGTCAGCTACAGCGCGCCGTAAGTGGCGGCCGCGCTACAACAGCGGGCGCGGCGCGCAGGGGCCGCTGCCGTCGCGCTGGCCCTGGCTGCCGGCTGGGGCCCGGTGCGTGCCGATGACCTGGCCGACGGCCAGGCCAAGGCCCGCGCCTGCGCGGTCTGTCACGGCCCGCTGGGCGTGGCGGTGGCGCCCGACACGCCCAACCTGGCCGGCCAGCCTGCGGCCTATCTGGTGCAGCAACTGCGGGCCTACCGCAGCGGCGCGCGCAAGCATGAGGTGATGTCGGTGATGGCCAAACCGCTGACCGACGCCGACATCGACCTGCTGTCGGCCTGGTTTGCTGCCATCCGGGTTGAGGCGGCGCCGCCGCGCTGACCGGCTTTGGCCTGCGCCCGGGGCTGCGCCGCCCCGGGCGGGGTATGCGCGCATTCCCGGCCCCCGTCTGAACCGCCACAATGCGGCGCCGCAGGTGGCAAGCACGCCCTGCGGCTGCTCAATTTTGTGGCACCTCGGGCGCCATGCCCAACGGCGTGATTCACCGCTGCCAGCCAGCCCTGCCAGCCAACCGCCGATCCATTTCTTGACGTTTTCTGGAGACCTCCGATGAAGTTCATTCCCACCACCCTGGCCGCCGTGGCGCTGGCCGCCAGCATGGCGTTGGCGCAGGCCGCCGACCCGATCAAGATCGGCGTGGCCGGGCCATTTACCGGCGGCTCGTCGTCAATGGGTGTGAGCATGCGCGACGGCGTGCGGCTGGCCACGGATGAGATCAACAAGTCTGGCGGCGTGCTGGGCCGCCCGCTGCTGCTGGTCGAGCGTGACGACGAAGCCAAGAATGAGCGCGGCGTGCAGATTGCCCAAGAGCTGATCAACAAAGAGAAAGTGGCCGCCACCGTGGGCTACATCAACACCGGCGTGGCGCTGGCGTCTCAGCGCTTCTACCAGGAAGCCAAGATTCCGGTGATGAACAACGTGGCCACCGGCTCACTCATCACCCACCAATTTGACGACCAGCCGGCCAACTACATCTTTCGCAATTCGGCCCACGACAGCATTCAGGCGCCGATGATTGTCGAAGAAGCCGTCACCCGGCGCGGCTTCAAGAAGGTGGCGATCCTGGCCGACAGCACCAACTACGGCCAGTTGGGGCGTGAAGATCTCGAAAAAGCGCTGGCGCTGAAAAGCATCAAGGCCGTGGCGGTGGAAAAATTCAACATCAAGGATGTTGACATGACCGCCCAACTGCTCAAGGCCAAAGAGGCCGGCGCCGAGGCTATCCTCACCTACGCCATCGGCCCCGAGCTGGCGCAAATCGCCAACGGCATGACCAAGCTGGGCTGGAAGGTGCCGATGATCGGCAGTTGGACGCTGTCGATGGCCAACTTCATCGACAACGCCGGCCCCGGCGGTGAGGGTGCGCGCATGCCGCAAACCTTCATCCAGGAGCCCACCACGCCCAAGCGCCAGTCCTTCATCATCAATTACCTGAAGACCTTCAACCCGAAAAACGCCCGCATCGACTCCCCGGTGTCGGCCGCCCAGGGCTATGACTCCATCTACTTGCTGGCCGCCGCAATCAAACAGGCCAACTCGACCGACGGCCCAGCCATCAAGGCCGCGCTCGAAGACCTGAAAGCCCCGGTGGAAGGCGTGGTGACCACCTACAACAAACCCTTCACCGCCAAAGACCATGACGCAATCACCGCCAACATCCCGGTGTTTGGTGAGGTGAAGGGCTCGCGCGTGGTCTACGCCTACCCGGAAGACCAGAAAAAAGCGTCCGAGGTGCGGGTCAAAGATGTCAACGCCAAGGGCGCGCTGGCGGTCAAGAAGTAACCGCGCCAGCATTTGCAGGCAGCAGCAGCGCACCGGCCTTGCACCAACGGGCCGGCACGGTGCGTTTTTTTGTGAGCGCGGCACCCCGCCGCGCCAAACCCGACAGAGGCGCCCATGCAGATCCTCACCCAACTGGTGTTCAGCGGCATTGCGCTGGGCATGATTTACGCGGTCATCGCGTTTGGCTACCAGCTCACGTTTGCCACGTCTGACACCCTCAACTTTGGCCAGGGCGACGCGCTGATGCTGGGCGCGCTGGTGGGTTTGACACTGGTCGGCCTGGGCGTCAATTACTGGTTGATGATCCCGCTGGTCTGCCTGTTCGGCATCCTGCAGGGCGCGCTGGTAGAGCGCATCGGCGTGCGCCCGGCGATCAAGATCAAGAGTGAGTTTGGCTGGATCATGTCCACCATCGCGCTGGGCATCATCTTCAAGAACGTGGCCGAGAACATCTGGGGCCGGGATGATTTGAAGTTCCCGTCGCCGCTGCCCGAATCCCCGCTCAAGTTTCTCGGTGCCAACGTGCTGCCGATGGAAATTTTGGTGGTGGTGGGCGCGGTCGGCATGATGCTGGCGGTGGAGTTGTTCAACCGCCGGTCGATTTACGGCAAGGCGGTGGTGGCCACCTTCAATGACCGCGACGCGGCCAAGCTGATGGGCATCAACACCGGGCTGGTGATCACGTTCTCGTACGCGCTGTCGTCGCTCACCGCCGCGTTTGCCGGCGTGCTGATCGCCCCGCTCACCCTCACCGGCGCGACCATGGGCGCCGTTCTCGGGCTCAAAGCCTTTGCGGTGGCCATCATCGGCGGCTTGAACAGCGGCATGGGCATCATCGTCGGCGGCATCATCCTGGGCGTGGCCGAGACGACCACCGGCTTCTACCTGTCCACCGGCTACAAAGACGTGCCCGGCCTGGTGCTGCTGCTGGTGGTGCTGGCGGTCAAGCCGGCGGGTTTGTTTGGCAAAACGGCCATCAAAAAGGTCTGACGATGAACCGCCAAACCCTGTTGATTGCCATCATCGCCATCGCCCTGGTGGCTGGCCTGCCGCTGGCGGTGCACAACCCGTACTACATCCACCTGGTCGAGACCATCATGATCTACGCGATCGTGCTGTTCGGGCTCGATATCGTGGTCGGCTACACCGGCCAGGTATCGCTCGGCCATGCCGGGCTGTTTGGCATCGGCGCGTATGCCGCCGGGGTGCTGGTGATGAAGCTGGGCGCACCGTTGTGGGCCACGCTGCCGGCCGCCATTGCGGTGACGGCCGCTTTCGGCGCGCTGCTGGCGCTGCCCGCGCTGCGCGTCACCGGCCCCTACCTGGCGATGGTCACGCTGGCCTTCGGCACCATCATCCAGATCCTGATCAACGAGATGACCTTTCTCACCGAGGGCCCGCTCGGCATCAAGCTGGCCAAGCCGGCGCTGTTTGGCACGCAACTGGGCGAGCGCGGCTTTTATTGGGTGGTGCTGGTGATGTTGGTGCTGTCGCTGATCGTCGTGCACCGCATCCTGCGCTCCCACCTGGGCCGGGCCTTTGAGGCGCTGCGCGGCAGCCCGGTGGCGTCTGATTGCATGGGTGTGTCGGTCTACCGCTACAAGGTCTATGCCTTTGTCATCAGCGCCGGCCTGGCCGGGCTGGCCGGTGCGCTGTATGCCTACAGCGAGCAGTACATCTCACCCAACACCTACAACTTTGAGCTGACGGTGATGTTCTTGCTGGCCATCATCATGGGTGGGCGCAAAACCCGCACCGGCGCGCTGTTGGGCGCCACCATCATCGTGCTGCTGCCCAAGCTGCTGGACGATCTGGAAATGTTCCGCTACGTGGCGGTGGCGCTGGCGGTGTTGGTGACCGTGGGTGCGGTGATCTCGGTGCAGCGCGGCAAATCCAACTGGCGCACCGCTGCCGTGCCGGTGCTGGGCAGCATCGCGCTGGCGGGGGTGTCGTTTGTGCTGCAAACCATGACCGACTGGCGCTTGTCGATCTTTGGCCTGATCACGCTCTTTGTTGTGTACTACCTGCAGGACGGCATCGTCGGTTTTGTGCGCAACGCCTTCAATCTGAAGCCGCGCGGCAACCAGTTTGACGAGGCGCAGGTGGCGCCGCTGGGCGGTGATGCGCTGGTCGATGCCAAGGCGGCGGCGCCCGGCCAGGGCCAGGACGCGCTGCTGACGGCCAACCAGGTGCTGATGCAGTTTGGCGGCCTCAAAGCACTCAACGAGGTTGATCTGATCGTCAAGCGCGGCACGGTGCACGGCCTGATCGGGCCCAACGGCTCGGGCAAAAGCACGATGATGAATGTGCTGACCGGCATCTACCTGCCCACCGCCGGTGAAATCTCGTTTGCCGGCCGGTCGCTGGTGGGCCGCACCTCAGCCGACATCGCGCTGTCGGGCATTGCCCGCACCTTCCAGAACGTGCAGCTTTTTGGTGAGATGACGGCGCTGCAAAACGTCATGGTCGGTCTGCACCACACTTTTGCCAGCCACCTGGTGGACGTGGCGCTGCACAGCCCGCGCTACAAGCGCGAGGACAAAGAGGCCACCGCCCGCGGCCTGGGGCTGTTGCAGTTTGTCGGCCTGCAAGCGCTGGCGCACGAAGAAGCGCGCAACCTGCCCTACGGCAAGCAGCGCCTGCTGGAGATTGCCCGGGCGCTGGCGCTCGACCCGCAGTTGCTGCTGCTCGATGAACCGGCCGCCGGCCTGACCGCACCCGACATCAAAGAGCTGATCGAGATCATCGGCAAGATCCGCAGCCACGGCATCACGCTGATCCTGATCGAGCACCACATGGACGTGGTGATGTCGGTCTGCGACACCGTCTCGGTGCTCGACTTCGGCCAGAAGATCGCCGAGGGCAAGCCGGCAGCGGTGCAGGCCGACCCGAAAGTGATCGAGGCTTACCTCGGTGGCCAGGCCGGTGACGGCCTGGTCAACGATGGCCAGCCGGCTTGAGGAGCGCAACCCGATGCTGACCATCAACAACCTGCACGCCGGCTACGGCAAGATCGAGGTGCTGCACGGCATTTCGATGACGGTGCCGCGCGGCAAAGTCGTCACGCTGATCGGCTCCAACGGCGCCGGCAAGACCACCACGATGCGCGCCGTCTCGGGCATGATCGCGCCCAGCGCCGGTGAGATCACGCTCAACGGCAAGCGCATCGACGGCCTGGAATCCTTCCACATCGCCCGGCTCGGGCTGGCCCACTCGCCCGAGGGCCGGCGCGTATTTGCCACCATGACGGTGACCGACAACCTGCGGCTGGGCGCCTTCCCGCGCTACACCGGCGCCCGGCCCAAAGGCGATGTGGCGGCCGATCTTGAGCGGGCGATGGCGCTGTTTCCGCGCCTCAAAGAGCGCCGGCTGCAGCTCGCCGGCACCTTGTCGGGCGGTGAGCAGCAGATGCTGGCAATGGCCCGGGCCACCATGCTCAACCCCGAGGTGGTGCTGCTTGATGAGCCGTCGATGGGCCTGGCGCCGATCCTGGTGGACGAGGTCTTCCGCATCATTGCCCGGCTCAAAAGTGAAGGCGTGACGATGCTGCTGGTCGAGCAGTTTGCCGCCGCCGCGCTGGCCGTGGCCGACTACGGCTATGTGCTGGAGAATGGCCGCATCTCGCTGCACGGGCCGGCCGCTCAACTGCGCGATGACCCGGCCGTCAAGGCGGCCTATCTCGGCGGTGGCCACTGACCCGCACTCGGCCAAAGGGCCCGATGTCTCGCGCGCCGTTGCCAGCCCCGACCTGCTGAGCCCCGCCGCTGCGGCACCGGCCGCGCTGCCGATCACGCTGAGCATCATCGACGATGACGCCGGTGGCCTGATCTTTCTGCTCTCGGACGGCCAGCATCTGGCGCTGCAAGCGCGCCACAGCCAGCCCGCCAGCGGGCTGGCGCCCTGGCGGGGTGACGCAGCACGGCTGGCTGCCAGTACCCCGGCCGGCCTGCTGGATTTCGGCAGCGCGCTCGGCGCCGCCCTGCTGCCGCCCCGGGTGCGACAGGCGCTGGCCGATCAGCGCCCCGGCCCGCTGCGCTTGCAGCTCACCGACACGCTGGCCGCAGTGCCCTGGGAGCTGGCCACGCTGCCATCACACCCGGCCGACGTGCCCGGCAGCGCGGCGCAGCCCCTGGGCGCCCGCTTCACCGTACGGCGCCAGTTGCTGGCCAGCGGTGAGCCCGCCGTGCGGCCGCAACCGGCCGGTGACGATGTGCGCCAAATCACCATCCTGGCCTGCGATCTGGTGGATTCCACCGGGCTGATGCACCGCCTTGGCGATGAGGAATACAGCGAGCGCCTGACCCACTACCACCAGCGTGTGGCCCAGATCGCCCGCCAGCACAGCGGCCTGGCCGACGATCCGCAGGGCGACGATGGCTTTATGTGCTACTTCGGCTACCCCATCGCCAGCGAGGACGCGGCGGCTTGCGCGCTGCGCGCCGGCTTGATGCTGAGCCGGGCGCTGGATGACCTGGGCTTGCAGGTGCGCATCGGCATCTCCACCGGCCGGGTGGTGATCCGCAACGGCCAGCCGGTGGGCGCGGCCGTGCACCATGCGGCGCGGCTGCAGGCGCTGGCCGGTGCCGGTGGTGTGCTGGCCAGTGCCGCCACCCGGCAGATCGCCGGCGATGGCTTTGCGTACAGCCAGGAGGCGGCGCTGGCGCCGCTCAAAGGCTTTGAGGCCGGCAGTGGCGCTGAGCCGGTATTCCGCGTGCACAAAGAGCAGCCGGTGCAAGGCACCGAGCGCTTTGACGCACGCGCCCACCTGACCTCCTTTATCGGCCGCGAGGCCGAGCTGGCGCGGGTGCAGCAGCACTGGCAGGCGGCGGTGGCCGGCCAGCGCCAGGTGCTGCTGTTGCAGGGCGAGGCCGGCATCGGCAAATCGCGGCTGGTGCGAGAGTTTCGGCAAAGCCTGGTCGAGGCCGGCTACCGCACGCTGGAATGCCGCTGCGCACCAGAGTACAGCGGCAGCGCCTTTCAGCCGCTGATCGACGTGCTGCGCCAGCGCTTGAAAATCCAGGAGAGCGACGACCCGGCGCTGCAACTGGCACGCTTGCGCCAACTGCAGATCACCACCGGGCCCGATGGCAACGAAGCGCTGGCGCTGCTGGGCGCGTTGTTGTCACTGCCCGAGGCGGTGTTGCAGCCGCTGGCGTCCAACGCCCTGGGTGGCTCGGCTGAGCAGCGCCGCCAGTTGACGATGGATTTGCTGGTGCGGGTTTCAGAAGGCCTGACCGGCCAGGCGCCGGTGTGCCTGATCTTCGAGGACATGCACTGGATCGACCCGTCCACCCGCGGCCTGGTGCAGCGCCTGATCGACGGCCCGCCCGGCCAGCGGGTGCTGCTGCTGCTGACGCTGCGCAGCGGCGCCGGCGTGGCGCCGCCCGCCGCGCGCCCCGACGTGCCCACCCTGGTGCTGGCGGGCCTGGGCGCCGACGCCGCGCGCAGCCTGGTGCAAGGCGCCATCGGCGGCGCGCTGCTCGACGCCGACCTGGTGCGCTGGCTGGCCGACCGGGCCGACGGTGTGCCGCTGTACATCGAGGAGTCGGCCCGCATGGCCGCCGTGCTGGCGCTGCGCCAGCCCGGGGCCGACGTGTCGGGCGCGTTGCGCGACGCCGTGCCCGAGACCCTGCAGGGCTTGTTGATGGCCCGGCTCGACCAACTGCCCCAGGCCAAGCAGGCGGCGCAGTTGGGCAGCGCCTTGGGCCGGTCGTTCTCGCCGGCGCTGATCCACGCCGTCAACGCCCACGCCACATCGCCGATCCGCCTGACCACGCTGGGCGCGGCGCTGGCCGAGCTGGCGCGTGCCGGCCTGCTCACTGTGCAGGGCGAGGGCGACCATCAGTTGTATGTTTTCAAGCACGCGCTGGTGCGCGACGCCGCCCATCAATCGCTGTTGGCGCGTGACCGCCGCCAGTTGCACGGCGCCATCGCGGCGGTGCTGCAAAGCCAGTTCGGCGCGCTGTGCGACAGCCAGCCCGAGCGGCTGGCGCAGCACTACGAGCAAGCCGGGCAGGACGACGAAGCGCTGGCCGGCTGGGAGCGTGCCGCCCACCGTGCCGCCCGGCACACCGCGCACGGTGAGGCCAGCAGCCACCTGCAGCGCGCGCTGGCGCTGCTGGCCCGGCAAGCCGACAGCCCCGTGCGTGCGCAGGCCGCCGCCCGGCTGCGCGTCCTGCTGGACGCTTGGCAAAAAGCCGCTTCCACCGATTGACGGCCCGCCCGGCGGCGGTGCCGCTCAAGCCAGCACCGGCACGTTGAACACCTGGCGCAGGTAGGCCAGAAAAATCTGGTCGTCGCACTGGATCTTGCCCGGGCTGTCGGACAGCTTGGCCACCGGCTGGCCGTTGCAGTGGGTCAGCTTCATCACGATGTGCAGCGTGTGCAGGCCCATGTCGTTGGTCAGGTTGGTGCCGATGCCAAAGCCGAGCTGGGTGCGGCCGGCAAAGTGGCGGTACAGCTCGAATGACTGGGGCAGGTTGAGCCCGTCGCTGAACACCAGCCGCTTGGTGTGGGTGTCGATGCGCAGGCGGGCGTAGTGGGCGAGCGCTTTTTCACCCCAGACCACCGGATCGCCCGAGTCATGCCGCAGGCCGTCAAACAGCTTGGCGAAGTAGAGGTCGAAGTCGGCCAGAAAGGCGTCCATGCCGACCACGTCGGTGAGTGCCACGCCCAGGTCACCGCGGTACTCCTGCACCCAGGATTCGAGCGCGGCCTTCTGAAAATCGCGCAGCCGCACGCCCAGCGCCTGGTAGGTCTGCAAAAACTCATGCGCCATCGTGCCGATGGGCACCAGGCCCAAATCGCGCGCCAGCAGCACGCAGGACGTGCCTTTGAAGTATTCGGGCACCTCGCGCGCCAGCGTGGCCACCACCTCGCGGTGCCAGGCGCCCGAGAAGCGCCGCCGCACGCCGAAATCAAAAAACTCGAACGGGTTGCGGCGCGCCGGCTCGCGGCTGAAGTCGCGCAGCATCTGCACCTTCTCGGCCAACCGGCGCCGGCCCTCGGCCAGCGCGGTGGGTTGGTCAAAGCGGCGGAAGTACAGCTCGTTGACAGTGGCCAGCACATGGATCTCAAACGCCATCACATGCACTTGCGGGCCGCGCGCCACGATCTCCAGCGTGCCCTGGTTGTCGCGCACCTCAATAAAGTCACGCTGGAACTGGAAGATGCGCAAGAAATCGACAAAGTCGCTCTTGATGAAGCGCAGCCCCGCCAGATAGGCCAGCTCGGCGGGCTGGAAGCGCAGCGAGCAAAGATGGTCAAGCTGCTCGTTCAGCTCAGCGATCAGGTGGGTCAGCGGGTAATCGCGCGCATTGCGGCAGATGAAGATGTACTCGGCCTGCGTCTGCGGATGGCGGTGCAGCATGGCCTGCCACATCGTGAACTTGTAGAGATCGGTCTCCAGCAGGCTGCGGATCACGGGTTGCATGGTGTGAAGCGTGCGGCGGCGTGCGGCGCAGGAAGCGGCCCATCAGCCGGTGGCGGCAGTATAGGTTTGGCCACTTTGCGCCCCGGCCGCGCTGCCCGGGCGCAGGCCCGCACCTCAGCGCCCGCCCGGCAGTGCCCCCCGACACTGCCCGAATTACAGTGGCCGCCCCCACCCGCCCCAAGGAGCCTGTTTGACCGCCAAGACCGCCCTGCCCAACCAGTTTGCGCTGCTGCGCCAGCGCCGGTTTGCGCCGTTTTTCTGGACCCAGTTTCTCGGCGCCGGCAACGACAACCTGTTCAAGTTCGCCTTCACCGTGATGGTCACCTACCAGTTGCAAGTGGCCTGGCTGCCGCCGGCGCTGGCCGGGCTGGTGATCGGCGCGCTCTTCATCCTGCCGTTTCTGCTGCTCTCGGCCACCAGTGGCCAGTTGGCCGACAAGCTGGAGAAAACCCGGCTCATCCGCTTCGTCAAGAACCTGGAGATCGCCATCATGCTGGCCGCAGCCGTCGGGTTTTTGCTGCCCAGCCCGGCGCTGTTGCTGGGCTGTGTGGCGCTGATGGGCGTGCATTCCACGCTCTTCGGTCCCGTCAAATTTGCCTACCTGCCGCAGCACCTGGACGAGCGTGAGCTGACCGGCGGCAACGGCATGGTGGAGATGGGCACGTTTGTCGCCATCCTGCTGGGCAACCTGGCTGGCGGCCTGTTGATTGCCCTGCCCGGCGTGGGCGCCACGGCGGTGGCAGTGGGCTGCGTGGCCACCGCTTTGCTGGGGCGCTGGGTGGCGCAGCGGGTGCCGCTGTCGCCGGCCACCGACCCGGCGCTGCGCATCAACTGGAACCCGGTGACCGAGACCTGGCGCAACCTGCGGCTGGCGCGCCAGAACATCGTCGTGTTTCGCTCGCTGCTGGGCATCAGTTGGATGTGGTTTTTTGGCGCCGTGTTTCTGGCCAACTTTCCGTCCTTTGCCAAAGACGTGCTGCACGGCGACGAGCGGGTGGCGTCGCTGCTGTTGGTGGTGTTTTCCATCGGCATCGGCGTGGGCTCACTGCTGTGCGAGATGCTGGGCAAACGCCATCTCGAGATCGGCCTGGTACCGCTGGGCGCCATCGGCATGACGCTGTTTGCGCTGGATTTGTACTTTGCCTCGCGCGGCCTGCCGGTGCGGGCCGCGCAGACCGTGGGCCAGTTCCTGGCCCAGCCGGCGCACTGGCGGGTGCTGGCCGATCTGGCGCTGCTGTCACTGAGCGCCGGCCTGTACTCGGTGCCGATGTACGCGCTGATCCAGTTGCGCTGCCCGCCCACCCACCGGGCCCGCATCATCGCGGCCAACAACATCCTGAATGCGCTGTTCATGATCGTCAGCTCGGTGGCAGCCGGGCTGATGTTGGCTGCCGGCTGCACCCTGCCGCAGGTGTTTCTGGTCACCGGCCTGCTGAATGCGGCGGTGGGCGTGTACATCTTTTTGCTGGTGCCCGAGTACCTGCTGCGCTTTGTCGCGTTTTTGCTGTCGCGGCTGCTCTACCGGTTCAAGGTGACGGGCGATGAGCACCTGCCGCTGGCCGGCGCGGCCATCGTGGTCTGCAACCACGTCAGCTATGTTGATGCGCTGCTGCTGATGGCGGCCAGCCCACGGCCGATGCGCTTCATCATGGACCACCGCATCTTTGCCGTGCCGGTGCTGGGTTGGCTGTTCAAGCTGGCCGGCGCGATCCCGGTGGCGCCGCAGGCCGAAAACCCGGGGCTCTACGCGGCCGCGTTTGAGGCCGCCGACCGGGTGCTGGCCGACGGTGATCTGCTGTGCATTTTTCCCGAAGGCGGCCTCACGCCGGACGGCCAACTGCAAGCCTTCAAGCCCGGGCTGATGAAGATTCTGGCGCGCCGGCCTGTGCCGGTGGTGCCGGTGGCGCTGCAAAACCTGTGGGGCTCGTGTTTCTCGCGCAGTGACGGCGGCCCGGCGGCCCACCGGCCGCAGGGCCGGGGGCTGCTGCGCCGGGTTGGCGTGGCGGCCGGGCCGGCGCTGGCGCCCGACCAGGTCAGCCCCGAGGGCTTGCGCGCCCGGGTGCAGGTGCTGTTGCAGGCGGGCTGACTGGCTGACGGGGGCCGAGACCGGCCGCTGGCCGCGAGGCGCAGCGTCGCCACGGCGGCGGCGTGCAAAACAGCACAAAAGCGCGCCAAACTCCCCTACCTTGCGATGCATCCAGGCGGCGCAGTGGCCCGTACAGTTGTTTCGAGTTGTTGCCAACCCGCCAATCAACCACCGCCGCGCGCCTGTCGTGCCAATCCCCGGGGCCCCGATGAACCTGTCGCGCGCAGCACTGCTGCGCTTGTTGCCGTTTGTCGCGTTCATGGCCCTGCTGGCCCTGCGCGGCATGGCGCCGACAGACGCCCGCTGGGGCTTCGATACCCGCTGGCTGTACGGCCTGAACCTGCTGCTGGTGGGCGGCATGCTGTGCGCCTGGTGGCGCGAGTACGGTGAGCTGGCCCGGCAGAACCTGCCCAGCCGGGCCGAGTGGGTAGCGGCGGTGGGCTTGGGATTGGCGGTGTTTGCGCTGTGGATCCGGCTCGACGCACCGTGGATGCAGATCGGCCAGCCAACCGCCGCCTTTGTGCCGGTCGACGCACAAGGCCGGCTCGACTGGCCGCTGATCAGCGTGCGCTGGGTGGGCGCGGCGCTGCTGGTGCCGGTGATGGAAGAGCTGTTCTGGCGCTCGTTCTTGATGCGCTGGTTGCAGGCGCCGGTCTTCGAGGGCGTCAACCCGCGCCGGGTGGGCGCGCGCGCGGTGCTGCTGTCCACCTTCGTCTTCATGCTGGCGCACCCGCTGTGGCTGGCCGCCATCATCGCCGGCCTGGCCTACGCCCTGCTCTACCGCCACACCGGCAAGCTGTGGACGGCTGTGGTCGCCCATGCCGTGACCAACGGCGCGCTGGGGGTGTGGGTGGTGATGACGGGGCAGTGGCAGTTCTGGTAACGGGCGCGGGGCCCGGCCTGGCCAGCCCCCGGCATCAACCGCGCCGCCAGCGTTGCCAGCGCTGGCGCAGCCGATGGCGGGCGGCGCGGCCGGCGCGCCAGGCCCACGATGCCCGCACCCGCGCCAGCAGCCCCTGCTTCCAGACGGCCCAGCGCTGGTAGAGCGTGGCAAACCACGGCAAATGCAGCAGCGCCGGCTGGGTCAGCGTGAACAAGCGCGCCACGACGGCTGTGCCCACCACCTTGGCCACCACGATCACCGCCAGGCCGAGCAGCCGCTGGCCGTGGCCGATCAAATAAAGCGCCAGCAATTTGACCGGCAACAGCAGCAAAGTGGGCAGCAGGAACAGCGCCAGCGCGGCGTGCGGCGGCAGCCGGCTGACCAGGCTCTCCAGCCGGCGCAGCACCGGCAGCCGGCCCAGCGCGGCCAGTCCGCGCTGCAGCGGCTCCCAGCCCCATTCCTCAAACAGGATCAGCAGCGCGAACAGCGCGGTGGCGGCATGGCGCAAGCCGCGCAGCGCGGCGCGAAGCAGATCGGTGGGCATGGGCCGCATCATCGCTGCCCGGGCCCGGGCGCAACGCCAGCGCTCAGGGCGGGGCCTGGCGCAGCGTGCGCTGGGCCAGCAGCACCACCGGCCGGTCGATCATCCGGCCGTCCAGTTGGGCCGCGCCGGGCGACGCGGCCTCGGCCGCCAGCACCCGGCGCGCCCAGTCCAGTGCCTGGGCGCTGGGCGCCAGCGCGGCATGGATCGGCGCGATCTGCTTGGGGTGGATGCACAGCTTGGCGCCCAGGCCGTGGCGGCGCGACCAGGCCAGATCGGCCAGCAGCCGGGCCACGTCGTCGATCTGCGGCGTGACACCGGCCACCGGCGCGGCCAGGCCGGCGATGCGTGACGCCAGCACCAGCCGGCTGGCGGCAAACGACAAGCCGTCAGACAGGTCGCTGATGTCGAGGTCGAGATCGAGCGCGAAGTCCAGCGTGCCGAAGACCAGCCGGGTCACGCCGGCAGCGGCGGCCACCGCGTCCACATTCGCCACGCCGCAGGCGCTTTCAACCAGCGCCAGCACCTGGGCGCCGGGCAGCGCGGCCCGCACGGCGGCGATCTGGCCGGCGGATTCGGCCTTGGCCAGCAGCACGCCCGGCAGCCTGCCATCGCGCAGCAGCCGCAGATCGTCGGCAAAGCCGGGGGCTGTGGCGGCGTTGATGCGCACCACCGTGCGCTGGCGGTCGGCGGCGCTGGCGGTGGCCGACCAGGCCGCGATGGCGTCGCGGGCGGCGCTTTTGGCCTCAGCGGCCACCGCGTCTTCCAGGTCGAGCACCACGGCGTCAGCGCCGCTGGCCAATGCCTTGGCAAAGCGCTCGGGCCGGTTGCCGGGCACAAACAGGTAGGTGCGGGGGGCGGTCATGGCTCAGCGCAGGGTGGCGGTGGCGTGCATTGTCAGCCCGCCTTCGTGGTCTTGGGCCCAAAGGTTGACGGTGTTGCCATCGGCTTGCAGTTGGCCGTTGACGCTGAACGGCTGCAGGTCAAACGTCGGCCGCACCGCCTTGAAGTGAAAGCCCGCCACATCCGCCCCGGGCATCTGCCGGCGCAGCAAATCCAGCAGCAAGGTGGCGATCAGCGGGCCGTGCACTACCAGGCCGGGATAGCCTTCCACCTCGGTCGCGTACTTTCGGTCGTAGTGGATGCGGTGGCCGTTGAAGGTGAGCGCCGAGTAGCGGAACAGCAGCACTTCGTCGGCCACGATCTCTCGCTGCCAGGCCGCCGCTTGCGCTGCCTTGACCGGCGGCGGCGCCACGTCGTCGGCGCGCTGCGCGTCGCGGTAGACGATGTCATGAAACTCCACCAGCGCCGGCTCGGCCGCGCCGTTGCAGCGCAAGTCATGCCGCACCCTGACAAACACCAGTGGCCCGGAGCGGCCGTCTTTGCTGCGCACGTCCTCGATGGTGCTGGTGCGCGCCACCGAGTCGCCCACGCGCAGCGGGCTGCGAAAGTCAAACTGGCTGCCGGCCCACATGCGCCTCGGCAACGGCACCGGCGGTAAAAACCCGCCGCGCCTGGCATGGCCGTCGGGCCCGATGTCGCTTTGCCGGTGCATCGGCAGAAAGTACAGCCAGTGCCACAGCGGCGGCAGTGGGCTGCCGGGCTCGGCCAGGTGGTGGGCCGCGTGGTCAGCCACGTGGTCAAGCAAGGCCGGCTGGTCGAGTGTGGCCGCCAACGCGATCACCGGCGTCGGGTGGATCGTGTCGTGCAGCGTCTGGCTGCGGCCGATCCAGGCTTGCAGATCAGCTTGCGGCTCAGTTTGCAACTCAGCAGGATGGAGGCGGGTCAAGGTCGGTTCTCCCAGGTGCATCAACCGGGCCCGGCGACCAGGCTGTCGATGGCGTGCTGCACGCCGTCGCGGCCGAACGGGATGCCCTGCACCAGCATCGCCGCCTCCAGCCCGGCCAGGCAGCCCAGGATGGTGGCGGCATTGCTGTCGCCCAGGTGGCCGATGCGGAAGGCCTTGCCCGTCATCGGCCCCAGGCCGCCGGCAATGGCCACGCCAAACTGATCCCGGGCCACGGCGCGCAGGGCGTCCACGTCCACCCCGTCGGGCACGCTGATGGTGGTGACCGAGACGGACCGGCTGGCCGCGTCCTGCGCAAAAAAGCCCAGCGCACCGGCCGCTGACCAGGCCGCCACCGCCGCCTGCACCGCGCCCGCCAGGCTGCGGTGGCGGGCATACAGCGCGTCTTCGCCCTCTTGCTCGATCAGGCCAAAGGCCGCCTCCAGCCCGGCCAACAGGGTTTGCGGCGGCGTGCCGCAGAACTTGCGGTAGTTGACCGGGCTTTTGCGCAGCCGCCAGTCCCAGTAAAAGCGCGGCGCCGGGTTGCGCTCGGCCACCGCTTCGGCCCGCGCGTCCACCGCCACAAAGCCCAGGCCGGGCGGCGTCATCAGCCCTTTTTGCGACGCGCCCAACACCACATTGGCCGGCAGCGCATCCATCTCGATGCGGGTGCAGCCGAGTGAGGCCACCGCATCGACCACCAGCAGCGCCGGGTGGCCGGTGGCGTGCATCGCGGCGCGGATGGCCGGCAAGTCGCTGCTGATGCCGCTGGCGGTGTCGGTGTGCACCGCAAACACCGCCACGATCTGCTGGCCCGGGTCGTCGCGCAGCGCCTGTGCCACATCGGCCGGGTTGATCGGCCAGCCGGCGCGCCACGGCGTGCGCACCACACGGCGGCCCAAGGCCTCGGTTTGCAGCGCCCAGGTCTCCGAGAAATGCCCGGTGTTGGGGATCAGCACCGCGCCGCCCGGCGGCAGCAGGTTTTCCACCACCACCTCCCAGGCGCCGTGGCCGTTGGTGGCGTAGAAAAACACCTCCGCCGCAGCGCTGTGCAGCAGCCGGCGCAGGCCGGACTCGCAGGCGGCGATGGTGGCATCCAGCCGGGGGTCGCCCATGTCCATCGGCTGGCGCTGCATGGCGTGCAGCACCGCGTCGGGCACCGGTGTGGGGCCGGGCGACTGCAGCAGGCGGCGGCCGGGGATGCGGGGGTGGGGCGGGCTGATCGGCATGGTGGGCTGAGACGCGAGTCGCGAGGGGAGAAACGCAGATGGGCGATGCTACGGTCTGTCTGGCGGGCGCCCCGGGCCATGCCACCCGATGTGGCCGATGTCGCCGAATGTTCAGGGCGCCGCAAACGGCGCCAGTTGCGGGTCCAGGCATTGCCGCAGCGGCGCCGGCAGGCCGGGCAGCCGCTCGGCCAGAAAGCGCCGGATGAAGACCGGCGCGGCCCAGGGGCCGGCATCGCCGCTCCAGATGCCCGAGGCCTGCACTTGCAGCACGCCGCCCCGGCGCGCCAGCGGCACGATGCTGGGGTCGAGTGGCGCCAGCGCTGCGTCGCCCGGGCTGGCGCTGACAGCGGGCCACACCACCTCAGCCAGCAGCCACTCGCTGTCGGCATCGCCCGCCATCACGCCCTGGTTACCCGCCTGGCCATCGGCCCGGCCATCGACGCGGCCATCCACCCGGCCATCCACCCGGCGCGGTGCCCAGGCCAGCACCTGCACCGGCCGGGCCAGCAGTGAGGCCGGCGGGCTGTAGCCGGCCAGCACCCGCTGCGCCTCAGCCCAGCGCGCTGAGCCGGGCGCCAGCGCCTGCACATCGCCGCACTGCCGGGCCAGCCGCTGCCACAGGCCCAGCAGCCGGCCGGCAGCATCCACCGGCCGGCCGTTGACCTCGAGCAGCACGCCCTGGTCTTGCGGCAGCAGCCTGAACTGCGACAGCAGCAAGCCGGCGCTGACGATCACCAGCAAGCCGGCAGCGCTGCGGCGGCGCATCAGCCGGCGCGGCCCTTGCGCAACGGCATGCCAAAACCCGGGCCAAAATCCACGTTAAACCCCACGCTAAAACCCGCGCACCGGCAGCGCCGCCGTGCGCTGCAGCCAGTTGTGCGGGGCGTAGTGGGCACGGCCGTCGGTGGCATGCAGGGTGTAGGCATGGCGCGAGTGGGCCGACCGGTTGGGCGCGCTGTAATGCGGCAGCCGGCCGTGAAAGCACAGCAGCGTGCCGGCCGCCACCTCTACCGGCAAGGCCGTGCTGGCGTCGGGCCAGGGCGTGGCGTCCAGCGCCTGCATGCGCACCGCGTCGCCCTGGCGGATGAACCGCTCGCGCAGCGGCCCGCGGTGCCCGCCCGGCTGCACCCACAGGCAGCCGTTGGCCCGGGTGGCGTCTTCCAGCGCAAACCAGAATGCCGTCACGCTGGACGGCGTGGTGTCAAAAAACGTCGCGTCCTGGTGCCACGCCACCTCACCGCCAATGCCGGGCTGCTTGAAGATGTACATCGATTGCCACAACTGGGCGTGCACCAACCCCAGGTCGGCGGCCAGCGCGGCCAGCGCGGGGTGGCGCGAGAAATGCGCAAACACCGGGTCCAGGTCGTGCATCGCATGGCCGATCTTGTTGATCGACAGCGCCTTGGCCTGGCGCAAGCGGCCTTCGGCATCAAAGGCTTCTTCTTCAAAAAAGCACTGGATGCCCTCGGCCGAATCGAGAAAATCAGCGCCCGCGCTGCGCCGCGCGGGGTCGGTGGTCGAGAAAATGCGGCGGTGGGCGTCGGCATCAAAATCATCGACGATCTGCAAGGCCCGGCTGCGCAGCGCGCTGATCTCGGTGGCTGATTTGAAGCCGGGCAGCACCAGATAACCGTCGGCCTGGTACTGATTTTGCTGGGCAGGGCTGAGCATGCAACGATGATGCCATCGCAACGTTGCCGGCCGTCGTGCCGGGGTTTTCAAGGCGATCCTGCCGATCCCACGCGCCCACCCCGGCCACCACGCCACGCCACCCACCACGCCACCCACCACGCCACCCACCCACACGCCATGCTGATCCGCAACGCCACCCTGCCCGACGGCCGCACCAGCATCGACCTGCTGGTGCAGCAAGGCCGCATAGCCGCCATCGGCCCACAGCTGTTTGCCGGCCAGCCGGCGCCGGCG
>JANLOP010000070.1:0-9212 GCA_031366635.1 Betaproteobacteria bacterium
GGCGCCATCGTGTGCATGGGCTCGGTGGCGGCGCAGCGCGGCGGTGGCATCCTCGGCGGCCCGCACTATTCCGCAGCCAAGGGGGCGATCCAGACGCTGGCCAAGGCGATGGCGCGCGAACTCGCGCCCGACGGCATCCGCGCGAACGCCATCGCCCCGGGCATGGTCGATACCGACCTGCTGGTCGGCAAGATCGACGATGCGGGCAAACGCCGCGTCGCCGATGGCATCCCGCTGGGCCGCCTGGCGGTGCCCGCCGACATCGCCAATGCCTGCCTGTTCCTGGTCTCGGACCAATCCGCCTACATCACCGGCGTGGTGCTGGACGTCAGCGGCGGCCTGCACATTCATTGAGCGCCCGCCCTGGTGTGGTGTTGCACACTGGCCGGGCTGCGGGGTGCTCGGTCGGGCGTGAAAAAATGCGGCGTCTCCAGCCACCCATCCGTCACAAATCAAGCCAATCGGAGCCAAGCCATGCTGCTAAAAGACAAAGTCGCCATCATCACCGGCGCTGCGGGCCGCAATGGCCTGGGGTTTGCCAGCGCCCGCATGATGGCCGACCAGGGCGCCCGGGTCGCCATCCTCGATCTCGAACAGGCCAATCCTGCGGCGGCGGCCGCTGAACTGGGTTTGCCGCATATCGGCCTCATCGCCGACGTGACCGACAAGGCATCCTGCGACAAAGCCGTGCGCGCTGTCCTTCAGGCGCTGGGCCGCATCGACATCCTCGTCAACAACGCCGGTATCACCCAGCCGCGCACCACACTGGGAATCACCGCCGCCGACTATGACTCGGTACTGGATGTCAGCCTTCGTGGCACGCTCTACATGTCGCAGGCGGTGATTCCGTCGATGCAAGGCCAGCAGAGCGGCTCGATCATCTGCATCTCGTCGGTTTCAGCACAGCGCGGCGGCGGCATCCTCGGCGGTCCGCACTACTCGGCGGCCAAGGCCGGCGTGCTGGGCTTGGCTCGGGCGATGGCACGCGAATACGGTGCCGACGGCATCCGCGTCAACAGCGTGACGCCCGGCTTGATCGACACCGACATCAGCAAGGGCAAGATTGCCGCAGATCGCCTGGCCAGCATCCTGGCGCAGATACCGCTCGGACGTATCGGGCAGCCCGACGACGTGGCGGGCTGCGTGCTGTTCCTGGCGACCGACCTGGCCAAATACTGCACCGGTGCCACGCTCGACGTCAACGGCGGCATGCTGATTCATTGATGCGCCCGACCCCGCCCGGGCCTGTGTGGCGATGGCCTGCCAGCTCAGCCGTGGCCCGATCAACGGGCACGCCTGAATGGCCCAGCTTTGCCCACCCTCCCTCCGCCATGCCATGACAAGCCGCCTCGACAACACACTCGCCAACCACGCGCACAACATCCGCCGCCATGCCTTGCGCATGGCCGAGGTGCAGGGCCAGGGCTATGTCGGCCAGGCGCTGGGCATCGCCGACGTGCTGGCCGTCGCCTACTTCCACGCCTTGCGGCTGAAACCCGCCGAGCCGCGATGGGAGGGCCGGGACCGCTTCCTGCTGTCGGCCGGCCACTATGCAATCGCGCTCTATGCGGCGCTGATCGAAGCCGGTGTCATCCCGGAGGACGAGCTCGAAAGCTATGGCAGCGACGACAGCCGCCTGCCGATGTCCGGCATGGCAAGCTACACACCGGGCATGGAGATCTCCGGTGGCTCGCTGGGCCAGGGCCTGCCGATCGCCGTCGGGATGGCGCTCGCGCTCAGGCACAAGAAAAGCGACTGCTTCGTCTACAACTTGATGGGCGACGGCGAGCTCGACGAAGGCGCCACCTGGGAGGCCGCGATGTCGGCCAGCCACCACGGCCTGGCGAACCTGGTGGCCATCGTCGACGTCAACAATATGCAGGCCGATGGCCCGTCCAGCCGGGTGTTGGGCTTTGAGCCGCTGGCCGACAAATGGCGCGCCTTCGGCTGGTTCGTGCAGCGTGTGGACGGCAACGACATCGGCGCGGTGACGCGGGCGTTTGACGCGGTGCGCAACCACCCCGAGCCGCAGCCACGCATCATCCTCGCCGACACCCGCATGGGCTGCGGCGTGCCGTTTCTCGAAGCGCGCGACAAGGCGCATTTCATCCGCGTTGAAGCCGCTGAGTGGCAACTCGCGCTTGATCTCTTCAGCGCCAAAAGCCAGCCCTGAACACGGTGGCCACCGCCCCACCCATCATGACGAAAAAACTCACCACCTCGGCGATGATTGCCTCCATCGCCAGCGACGGGCAGCGCAGCAAGCCAGCGCCGTTCGGCCATGCACTGGCCGCGCTTGCCGAGCAGCGGCCCGAGATCGTCGGCTTGAGCGCCGATCTGTGCAAGTACACCGACTTGCACATCTTTGCGCAGCAGCATCCGGAGCGCTTCTTCCAGATGGGCATGGCAGAGCAGTTGCTGATGGGTGCGGCCGCCGGTTTCGCGCACGAGGGCTTTATCCCCTTCGCCACAACCTATGCCGTGTTTGCCACGCGGCGCGCCTACGACTTCATCGCCATGGCCATCGCCGAGGAGAAGCTGGCCGTCAAGATCGTCTGCGCCCTGCCGGGGCTGACCACGGGTTACGGCCCCAGCCACCAGGCCACCGAGGACCTGGCGATGATGCGGGCCATGCCCGGCATGACCGTGATCGATCCCTGCGATGCGCTGGAGATCGAACAGGCGGTGCCGGCGATTGCAGCGCACAACGGCCCGGTTTATATGCGGCTGCTGCGCGGCCAGGTGCCGCTGGTGCTGGACGAATACAACTACCAATTCGAGATCGGCAAGGCCAAGACCTTGCGCGACGGGCGCGACGTGCTGATCATCTCGACCGGCCTGATGACGATGCGCGCGCTGGAGACCGCCGATGCCTTGCATCGAGACAGCGTGGACGTGGGCGTGCTGCATGTGCCGACCCTGAAGCCGCTGGACGAAGCCACTATCGTCAACGCCTGTCGGCGCAGCGGCCGGCTGGTGGTGGTGGCTGAAAATCACAGCGTGATCGGTGGCCTGGGCGAAGCGGTGGCCGGCGTGCTGTTGCGCAACGGCGTCGCGCCGCGTTTCCAGATGGCCGGGCTGCCGGACGAGTTTCTTGCGGCCGGGGCATTGCCGACGCTTCACGAGCGCTACGGCATCTCGCGCGATGCCCTGGCCAGGCGCATCAAGCACTGGCTGTAAGCGCCGCCGGCATGCGCGTCTCTGCAGCGTCGGTCTGGCTGCCGAGAATCCGTGCCAGCCCAATGCCATCTGCGCCCGCAGTCATTGACGCCCAGCAGTTTGACCGCCTCAGCGCCCCAGAAAATCCAGCAAATCTTTGGTCAATCGCGCTTTCTCGGTGGCAAACAGGCCGTGCGGCGCGCCGTCGTATTCCACCAGCGTGGCTTGTGAAATGCCCTTGGCGGCGGCCCGCCCGGCGGCGTCGATCGGCACGGTCTTGTCGGCGGTGCCGTGGATGATCAGGGTGGGCACCTTGAAAGCCGCCAGATCGGGGCGGAAGTCGGTGGTCGAGAACGATTTGGCGCATTCCAGCGTGGCTTTCAGGCTGGCTTGCATTGAGACGCTGCGCGCCCATTCCAGCAACTCGCTGCTGACCGGGTGCGAGATCAGGCTGACGCCGAAAAAATCTTTGAAGAAGCCGGCGAAAAATTGCGCCCGGTCATCCCAGATGCCTTGTGCCATCTCGTCGAATACCGATGGGTCGGTGCCCGCCGGGTTGCTGGGGGTCTTGAGCATGAACGGCAGCACCGACGACACCAGCACCGCCTGCACCACCGATTTGCCGTTGTGGCGCGACAGGTAGCGCGCCACCTCGCCGCCACCCATCGAGAAGCCGACCAGCGTCGCGTCCTGGGCGCCGGTCTGCTCAATCACCGCCGCCAGGTCGTCGGCCAGGGTGTCGTAGTCATAGCCCGTCCAGGGTTGCGACGAGCGGCCGAAACCGCGCCGGTCGTAAGCGATGGCGCGGTGGCCGGCATTGGCAATGGCCATCGCCTGGTCGTCCCAACTGTCTGACGACAGCGGCCAGCCCGACATCAGGATGACCGGGCGGCCGCTGCCCCAATCCTTGACATACAACTGGGTCTGGTCGACGGTGGTGACGTAGCGCATGGGGGTTCTCGTGGGTCGGGTTGGAGGAAACCCAGTATTTGAGAACCGCTTCGGGCCGTCTGTCGGCGCACTGCAAGCCGCCGGGTAGTCGTGCGCCTACGTCAGCGCCAGCTCGGCCTGCACGGCACCGTGCGGCCGAGGCTGGGGCTGCGGGCTGGCCGGCGGCTGCGGGCTGGCTGGCGGCTGCGGGCTGGCCTGCGCTGGCCCGGGCCCGCCTGCGGCACGGCGCACCGGCAGCACGCCGGCGCCCAGCAGCGCGGTGATTTGCGCGGCCGGCAGCGGCCGGCTGATGAAGTAGCCCTGCATCACGTCACAGCCGGCGGCGGCCAGAAAATCAAGCTGCGCGGCGGTTTCCACGCCTTCGGCCACGGTGCCCATGTTCAGTGAGCGGGCCATCGCGATGATGGCCCGGGTGATCGACGCCGCGCCCTCGTTGCTGGTCACCTCGAAGGTGAAGGATTGGTCGATCTTCAGCACATCGATCGGGAAGCGCTTCAGGTAGCTCAGGCTGGAGTAGCCGGTGCCAAAGTCGTCCAGCGCCAGCCGCACGCCCAAATGCTTGATCTGGCGCATCGTCTCCACCGCCGTGTCGGCGTCATGCATCAGCGTGGATTCGGTCAGCTCCAGCTCCAGGCAGTGCGCCGGCAGGCCAGTCTGGCGCAGCACCTGGCGCACCAGCGCCGGCACATCCTGCTGCTGCACTTGTTTGGCCGACAGGTTCACAGCCACCGTCAGCGCCTCAAACCCGGCGGCATGCCAGGCCATCGCCTGGGCGCAGGCGGTTTTAAGCACCCACTCGCCGATGGGCAGGATGAGCCCGGTTTCTTCGGCCAGCGGGATGAAACGCGCCGGGCTTACCGCGCCCAGCTCGGGGTGCTGCCAGCGCAGCAAGGCCTCGACGCCGACGATGCGGCCATCGGCGCGGCAGACCTGCGGCTGGTAGTGCAGCGCCAGCTCATTGCGGCCCAGCGCCAGGCGCAGCGCCGCCTCCAGCGCGGTGCGTTGTTGCGCCTGCACGCCCATCTCGCTGGCGTAGGCTTGAAAGCCGTTGCGGCCGCGCGCCTTGGCCCGGTACATCGCCACGTCGGCATGCGCCAGCAGGTTGTCCGCGCTGTCGCCGTCTTGCGGAAACACGCTGATCCCCAGGCTGGCGCTGAGGTGCAGATCACGCCCGTCCTGCGCAAACGGCGCGGCAAACGCCGCCAGCACCTTGGCCGCCACCTGCGCTGCGCCTTGCGCGTCGGCCACGTTGGGCAGCAGCACGACAAACTCATCGCCGCCCAGCCGGGCAACGGTGTCGGCCGCGCGCACCAGGCCCACCAGCCGGGCCGCCACCCGACGCAGCAGCGCGTCGCCAAAGGCGTGGCCAAAGCTGTCGTTGACAAACTTGAAGCCGTCCAGATCGAGAAACAGCAGCGCCACCGGCTGGCCGCTGCGCCGCGCCAGCGCCAGCGCCTGGGCGATGCGGTCATTCAGCAGGCTGCGGTTGGGCAGGCCGGTGAGCGCGTCGTGGTTGGCCTGGTGGGCCATGCGGTCGGCATGCAGCCGGCGCTCTGAGATGTCGGTGGCCACGCCGTCCACGCGCAACGGCGTGCCGTCGGGCCCGCTGGTGATGCGGGCTTTGTCCTCCAGCCAGCGCGCGCTGCCATCGGGCAACACGATGCGGTATTCCAGCGTTGCGGCTTTTTCGGCCATCAGCGCGTCCAGGCCGGCGTTCAGGCTGGGCAGGTCATCCGGGTGCACCACGCTGTACCACAGCCCCGGGTCGGCAAAAAAATCGGCCACCGGCCGGCCGTACACCCGCGCGGCGGCCGGGTTCAAGTAAACCAGCCGGCAGCCGTCGAATGACGCGGGCACGCCCGGCGAAGTGGGCAGCAAGGCCAGCGACCAGACCACGTTGTCGATCGAATCGAGCAGGCCCGACAGCTTTTCTTCGGCCCGGTTGAGCTGGGCCACCCGGTCTTCCAGCAGGCCGTTGCTGCACCTCAGGTCGTCGCGCGCCTGGCGCAGGCCGTTGCGCGCACCGGCCAGGCCCAGCGCGGCCGATCCGATCTCGGCTTGCAGGGTGTTGAAGCTGGCGGCCATGTCGCCCACCTCGTCCTGGGCATAGATGCGCACCGGCGTGATATCGACCCGGGCGTGGGCGGCGTCCAGATCGCCCCGGCCCAGCGCGGTCATGGCGCGTGAGAACTCGGCCATCGTGCCGCTGGCCAGGCGCTGGGCCACGCTGGAGACCTCCATCACCGAGTGCGCGATCATGCCCGGCAGCACCAGCGCGACGGTGATCGACAGCATCGCCACCGCGACAAAGATGTCGGCCAGCGCCGTCATCAGCGCGCTTTGCTGGGCCGGCAGGTTGCTCACGGCCAGCAGGTAGCCCGCGCCGTCCAGCGCCAGCACCAGCAGCATCGCGCCGGTGAGCTTGATTTGCAGTGACCTGGCCAGGCCCGGCAGGCCGGCGCGGCGCCGGTCGTCATAGCGGCGCCAGGCGTACAGCGCCGAGCCCGAGTAGGCAAAAGCCAGCCCGATCAGCACCGTGCGCAGGCCAAACTGCTCAAAGCCGAACAGCGCCGACAAGCCCCACACCCCGGCCGCGACCAGGCCCAGCGTGACCGTGCCGCGCGGCGCCCGGTAAGGCCGCGGTTGCTCGGGCGCGTCCCGGCGCAGCAGCCACACCGCCACGCTGGGCATGGCGATGCTGATGAGGTAGGTGAAGTTGGCGGCGGCAATCAGCCAGATCGGGTCGCCGATCAGCAAAAACAGGATGGCCATGCCGGCCGTCAACAGCGTGGCCACCCAGGGCGTGTCGCATCGTGAGCGGCGCCCCAGCAGCCGGGGCAGCAGGCCGTCGTCGGACAGTTGCGACAGCGCACGGGCGGCGCCCGCCAGCGGCTGCAGGGTGCCCGAGAACATGCTGAGCACCATGAACCAGATGGCGGCCGATTTGGCGGCATTGCCAAACAGCGGCGCAAAGGTGGGCCCCAGCACCAGCGCCAGGTCTTGGCCCAGCGGCGCTGCGCCCAGGCGGCCCAGCCAGACGCCCGGCAGCAGCGCAAAAAACAGCCCGGCCAGCAAGCCGCTGGCCAGCATGGCGCGCGGCACGGCCTTGTTCGGGTTGATGGTCTCGCCGACATGGCAGGCGGCGGCCTCAAAAGCCGGCGCGGCAAAGCCGATCAAATACAGCCCGGCCATCAAGCTGGTCAACTCACCAAACCAGCCCGGGAATGGCGTGGTCAGCGCAAAGGTGGTGGCCAGGCGCCAATCCACCTGGCCGGCAAAAATCGGCGCCAGGCCCGAGACGAAGGCCAGTAGCGCCGATGCACTGGCCACCGGCACCGCCAGCCGCGTCACCCAGCGGATGCCGACCAGGTTGAGCGCGGTGAACGCCAGCACGATGGCCACCGCCAGCGCCGTCACCGGCACGCTGGGCAAATACCACTGCTGGATGGCCGACGCCGACAAGATCGCCGTCAGCCCGCAAGTGGGCACCCAGCCCCACCAGTAGCAAGTGCCGGTGAGGCTGGCCAGCACCGGGCTGTACGGGCGGAAGGCCTCAGCGCAGGTGGCCGCAATGCCGCCAACCCGGTGCGGGAACATCAGCACCAACTCGGTCCAGCCCGGCGCGGCCAGCCAAGAAAGCAACAAGCCCAGCATCAGCAGCGGCACGGCCGCGCTGCCCTGGCCCAGGATGTCACCCTGGCCGGCAAACAGCGCAGCCAGGATGAACAGGCTCTGGTTGCTGCCACCCATCGCCAGCGCGGTGGTGCCCAGCCAGCCCAGCGTGCGGGGGTGCGGCGGCGGCACGGCAGACGGGGCCAACACGTCGGACGGGGGCTCGGCCAGGCGCCGGTGCAGGGGCAGGAAGGTCATCGTGTGGGCAAGGCCGCTGCCATCCTGCGGGGGCCGGATGGCTGGGCCGTGCGCCAGCGTTGACGCTGTCTGGTGTATCGGCCCCGGCGCCCGCAACCTGAGCGTTGCACGCTGGCGGCGGCACCGGCGCAAACAACGGCAGATGGCGGGCTTGCCATTCAACGTGTGGCGATTTGACGTACATTTAACCGTTGTACTTGGGATTGCCCACCATGCCAGCCTCACCCGCCGCCGAATCCGCCCGCATCAACCTGCGCACCAACCCCGAGGCCAAGGCCTTGATCGAGCGCGCGGCTGCGCTGATGGGCACCACCGTGTCGAGCTTCATGCTGCAAAACGCCTACGCAGCGGCACAGCGGCTGGTGGCGCAGCACGACAGCCTGCTGCTTTCAGACCGCGACCGCGATGCTTTTCTGGCGGCGATGGACGATCCGGGCCTGCCCAACGAGGCGCTCAAAGCCTTGATGCAGCCAGCGTGACAGCTTGATGTCCTGGCACATCAGCGCGCTGGCGCCGCACCACGAGCGCCAGGCATTTGATTGCGGTGAGCCGGCGCTCAACACTTTTTTGCAAAAGCTGGCGCGCCAGCAAGCCGGCCGTGATTTCAGCCGCAGCTACGTGGCCACCGACGGTGACACACCCCGCATCGGTGGCTTTTACGCGCTGCGCGCTGGTGCCATCGAGTTTGAACATGGGCCGGCCGATTTGAAATTGCCGCGCTACCCCCTCCCGGTGGCCCGCATCGGCCGGCTGGCCGTCGACGGGCGAGACCAGGGCAACGGCGTGGGCGCGGCCTTGCTGGGCCATGCGCTGCGCCAGGCTGTGGGCCTGGCCGACAAAATCGGCCTGCATGCCGTGGTGGCGGACGCTAAAGATGCGCAAGCCGCCGCGTTTTATGTGCGCTACGGCTTCAAACCCTTGCAGGACAGCGGTTTGACGCTGTTCATGCCGATGGCGCTGCTGCGCCTGGCCGTGCTTTCCGTGAACTAAAAACAGATGCCCACCTTGAACTGGATCGGCAAAGACGCCGTTGTCAAACACCACCAGGCCGTGCCGTTCCGCCTGCTGGAGCCGGTGGCCGCGCTGTCTTGCGGCGATGTTGGCAGCGGCAACCTGATCGTGCAGGGCGACAACCTGGACGCGCTCAAAGCCTTGCTGCCTCGGTATGCCGGCCAGGTGAAATGCATTTACATCGACCCGCCATACAACACCGGCAACGAGGGCTGGGTTTA
>JANLOP010000004.1:0-16561 GCA_031366635.1 Betaproteobacteria bacterium
ACATAAAACCGCGTCTTTGCGCCCGTGACGTCGTTGAAAATCCTCGCGATGCCTACGGGCATCGCTGCGGTTTTCGCCTAGCCACAGGCGCAAATCCATCGGTTTTCTTAAGTCGCGCTCAGCGTGCAACACCACACTAGCCGCCAGACACCCGCAACGCCCTGTCGGCCCACCCGCTGAGCCCACAAGCCCCCGCGTCCCGATGGCGCTGCCGGCCGGCCCAGAATCCAGCCGCCTGCTGACTCCCCTTTCTTCCACCAACCCAAAGGACCGCCCCATGATCCAGTTTTACTACCACCCCTCGCCCAACCCGGCCAAAGTGGCGCTGTACCTTGAAGAAACCGGCCTGCCGTACACGCTGGTGCCAGTGGACACGCGGCTGGGTGAGCAGCACGCCCCGGCCTTCATCGCCATCAACCCGAATGCCAAGACCCCGGCGCTGGTGGACGGTGACGCCTCGGTCTTCGACAGCAACGCCATCTTGCTGTACCTGGCCGAGAAAACCGGCCAGTTTTTGCCCGCCAACACCCCGGCGGCGCGCGCCCAGATGCACTCGTGGCTGATGTTTGTGGCCACCGGCATCGGGCCGTACTCGGGCCAGTGTGTGCACTTCACGCACTTTGCGCCCGAGCCGAAAGACTATGCCGTCAACCGCTATGACTTCGAGGCCTGGCGCCACTGGCAGATCGTCGATGACCGACTGGCCCAGCAGCGCTACATGCTGGGCGATGCCTACACGCTGGTGGACATGGCGGTCTGGGGCTGGGCCCGGGCCGTGCCGTTCATCCTGGGGCCCGACGCCTGGGGCCGGCTGCCCAACGTCAAGCGCCTGCTCGACGAGATCAACGCCCGGCCGGCGGCCCAGCGCGCTGAAGGCTTGCGCACCGCGCACCCGTTCAAAACGACGATGGACGACGACGCCCGCAAGGCGATGTTTCCGCAGAACGCCCGGCTGGCGGGGTGATGGGATGGTGGGGCGATGGGCCGCGCTGGCCCGGCAGCCCTTGGCCGGCGCTGCACTGGCCGGCCGGCGCGTCGCGTCGCCTAAAGTCAGCGCCATGACCTACGAACTGCATTACTGGCCCACCATCCCCGGCCGGGGTGAATTTGTCCGGCTGGCCTTGGAGGCGGCGGGCGCGCCGTACATCGACGTGGCCCGGGGTGCCGAGAGCGCCGGGCAGGGCCTGCCAGCGTTGCTGCGCCATCTGCCGGGCGGCGCGCTGGCTGCGCGGTCTGTCACGCCGCCGTCTTTCACCCCACCATTCGCGCCCCCGTTCCTGAAAGACGGCGACCTGCTGGTGGGCCAGACCGCCAACATCCTGCAGCACCTGGGGCCGGCGCTCAAGCTGGTGGCGCGCAGTGAGCGGGCGCGGCTGTGGACGCAGCAGATTCAGTTGACAGTGGCCGACATGGTCAGCGAGGCCCACGACAGCCACCACCCGGTGGCGGGCAGCCTGCACTACGAGGACCAAATGCCCGAGGCGCTGCGCCGCGCCCAAATTTTCTGCCGTGAGCGTCTGCCCAGGTTCTTGCAGTGGTTTGAGACCATCGTGCAGCGCAACCCGGCCGGGCCGCGCCACCTGGTGGGCGGCAAGCTGAGCTACGCCGACCTGTCGCTGTTCCAGTTGGTGGAGGGCCTGTGTTACGCGTTTCCGCTGGCCGCCGCCAGCGCGCTGGGCCACACGCCCGGCGTGGTGCAGTTGCATGGCCGTGTTGCCGCGCTGCCCCGGGTGGCGGCCTATTTGCGCAGCGAGCGGCGCATCGCCTTCAATGAGCAGGGCATCTTCCGCCGCTACCCCGAGCTGGACTTTGCCCCGCCGCAGGCTTGACGGCGCAGCCGGGCCGGCGCATCAGGTCGACGATTTGCCCGCATCCGGCGCCACCGCGCAGCCGTTGATGCGCCAGCGCTGGTCGGCCTGGCGTTGCAACTGGTAGGTGGCCAGCCAGATGTGGCCGGTGGCGTCGCGCAACTGCACCACCTGCACCACCTGGACCCCTGCGCCGTCCACCACCTCGGGCTGGAAAAACGCCGTGGCGGCCGGCCGGATCAGCACCGGATAACCCTGGCGCACCATCGTGATGAAGGTGGCAGCGTCGCCAAACTGGCTGCGGATGGCGGGTGAGGCGAACGAGAAAGCGCGCGTTGCGTCGCCGGCCGCCAGCGCCTGCAATTGCGCCTCGACCACCGCCCGCACGGCCTTGGCGTCGCGCTCGCTCAAGCCCATCGCCTGGGCCGGGCCGGCGGCCAGCAGGGCCCAGATCAACAGAAGCCAGCCGCCGGGGCGCAAGATCGACTTGAACATGGGGTTTCCTTGCTCGGTTTAAAAATTGATTTCCTGATTCGCCCTCAATCTCAGCTTTGGCGCCGGTCGCTCCCTCACCCCAGCCCTCTCCCGCAAGCAGGAGAGGGTTGGGGTGAGGGTGCATCGAGGTCGCAAACCATTGGCTGAGCTTGGGGACTGATCAGAATTGATTTTGCGGTGACGATCAAGACCTTGCGGCCGGCTGCGGCGCTGCGCCGGCGCTCACGCCGCCGGCGTGCCGCCCAGCGCCGCCCGCAGCCCGGCGCTGGCCTGCAGCCGGCCCACCTCGGTGCCGGTCCAGTTGACCAGCGGCAGGTCGCTGAAGCCCCGCATGAAATCCCGCTCAGCGTCGTCCAGCCGCACCCGGGCTTCGATCACAGCGGCCATCACCACCTCGGCGGCGCGGGCGTTGTTGCCGTCGTCGATCTTGATCGCCACGCCCAGGCCTTGTTCGGGCAACGCCGCGCAATAAACCCCCTCGGCGCCCACTTTGCAGAACACCCGCTCACCCAGCCGCGCCATCACCCGCGAATCAAACCGGCCGCTGCCGCCGACAAAGAACGGCGCCGCCGCCACCGCCTGGCGCAGCCGTCGCGCCGCCCGGGCCTGGCCATCCGCCAGGCCGATGCCGGTGGCCACGCGGGCAAAACCTTGCGCCAACTGGTGCAGCGGGATGGCAAAGGTGGGGATGGCGCAGCCGTCGATGCCCGCCGGCGCGCGGGCCAGATCAGCGCCGGTGGCCGCAGCCAGCGCGGCGGTGACCTCGCGCATCACCGGGTGGTCGGGCGCGATGTAGCCGCGCACAAATTCAGCCGGGTCGCGGCCGGCGGCGCGCGCCATCAGGCAGCCCAGGCAGACAAAGCCGGCGTGCTTGCCCGAGCAGTTGTTGTGCAGCGCGCCGGGGCTGTCGCCGCTGCGGGCCAGGGCTTTGAGCGCACCGTCAAAGCTGGGCCAGTGCGTGCCGCATTGCAGCGCGCTGGCGTGCAGCCCGGCCTTGGCCAGCATGGCGGCGGCGGTGGCGGTGTGGCGCGGCTCGCCGCCGTGCGACGCGCAGGCCAGCGCCAGCTCTTCATCCGTCAAGCCCAGGGCATCGGCCGCGCCACTGGCCACCAGCGGCAGGGCTTGCAGCACCTTGCAGGCCGAGCGCGGAAAGATCGGCCGCTGCACATCGCCCAGCGCCAGCACCAGGCCGCCGTCGGCATCGACGATGGCCAGCGAGCCGCTGTGGAACGACTCAACCGCACCGCCGCGCAGGGCTTGCACAAGAACGGGGTGGGCGGTGCGCAAGGGGGGCCTTCAACGGGTGGGCAGGGGCGGCCCACTGTAGCGCCCGGGGCGCGGGCGCCGCCGGCTAGTGTGGGCCGGCGGGCGCCGCCGGCTAGTCTGGGCCGGCGGTGGCCGCCGCGCGCCGCGCGCCGCGTGATTCACGCCCCGCCACCCACAGCGTCGAGGCACAGATCAAGGTGCCGCCGACCAGCGTGCTGTGGCTGGGCACGTCGGCAAACAGCAGCCAGCCCATCGCCGCCGACCACACCAGATCGAGAAACTTGGCCGATTGGGTGGCCGAGATGTCGGCCGCCATGAACGACCGCGTCAGGCAGTAATGCCCGGCGCTGCCCAGCACGCCGCACAGTGCAAAGGCCGCCCACTGCCACGGCCCCAGCCACTGCCAGTGCAGCAGGCCCAGCGGCAGGCTGAAGATCGACACCGAAATCGATTGCCAGACCACGATCACGCCCGGTGACTCATGCCGGGTGAGGGCTTTGGTCAGCAAAAACGACGCCGCAAACACCGGTGCCGACGCCAACATCAGCAGGTGGAACAGCCCGCCGCTGGCCGACAATTTGGGCCCGACGACGATCAGCACGCCGGCAAAGCCCAGGCCGCAGGCCAGCCAGCGCGCCCAGCGCATTGGCTCTTTGAAAAACAGGTAAGCGCCGATCATGATGAAGATCGGCCCGGTGAAGCCGATGGCCGTCATGTCGGCCAGCGGGATGCGCGGCAGCGCGCTGAACCACAGGCACAGGCCGGCGGTGTGCACCGCGCCGCGGGTGAACTGTGGCCCGATCTGCTGCGGCCAATAGCCGGCAAAGCCGCGCCGCGCCATCACCGGCAGCAGCACCAGCAGGCCAAAAAAGTAGCGCAGAAACTGCGCCTGGAACGGGTCGATGTGCTGGGTCAGCGCGCGCATCAGCGCGTTCAGCATCGAGAAGATCAGCCCGGCCGCGCTGGTCCACAGCAGGCCCCGGGTGGTGGGGCTCCAGTGCGCGGCGCGCTGGCCGAGCCGGGACCAGAGGCCCTGGGACCGCAGTAAATTCATGCGCCGGATGGTGGCCTGCGCCGGGCTCGGCGGTCAGTCATGCCGGGGACAGGCGGGCGGCGGGCGGGGCCGGAGCCGGCTTGCTATCGTGCGCGCGATCACGCAAGCCCGGCCGCTGCCAGGCGCCAGGACAACCGAGGGATGGCCATGAAGACTTTGGGCAAACGGGCCGACGGCCTGCGGCTGGAGCGCATGAAAGCCTCGCCGCTGTGGGCCGGCGACGGCTTTCGAAACCAGCATCCGGTGCTGGCGGGGCTGCGCGACCCGGCCGCCACGATGCCGTCGCTGATGGATTTCTTGTGCGGCGGCCAGCGCCGCGTGCCGACCGGGCCGCTGCCGTCGGTCGACCCCCGCGCCAGTTGGGCGCGGCCGCCCGACAGCGGCCTGCGCGCCACCTGGCTGGGCCACTCCACGGTGCTGATCGAGATCGACGGCCACCGCGTGCTCACCGATCCGGTGTGGGGCCCGCGCGCATCGCCGTCGCGGCTGGCCGGGCCGAAGCGCTTTCAGCCGGTGCCGATCGCGCTCAAGGCCTTGCCGGCGCTGGACGTGGTGCTGGTCTCGCACGACCACTACGACCACCTCGATTACCCGACGGTCCGCGCGCTGGCCAAGACCGGCGTGCCGTTTGTCACCTCGCTGGGCGTGGGCGCGCACCTGCAAGCCTGGGGCGTGGCGCCCGAGCGCATCACCGAGCTGGACTGGTGGCAGACGCACACCGTGCCCGGCACCGGCCTGGCGATCAGCGCCGCGCCGTCACAGCATTTCTCGGGCCGGGGGCTGAAAGACCGCAACGCCACGCTCTGGTCGTCGCTGGTGCTGCGCACCGACCGGCATGCGGTGTTTTTCTCCGGCGACACCGGCCTGACCACCGAGTACGCGGCCATCGGCCAGCGCCTGGGGCCGTTTGATCTGGTGCTGCTGGAGGTGGGCGCCTTCCACCCGGCCTGGGGCGACATCCACCTCGGCCCGGCGCATGCGCTGCAAGCCCATGCGCTGCTGGGTGGTGGGGCGTTTTTGCCGGTGCACTGGGGCACGTTCTGCCTGGCCATGCACGCCTGGGACGAGCCGGCCGAAACCCTGCTGGCACTGGCCCCGAAAACCCGCGCGCCGCTGCTGATGCCCCGGCTGGGCGAGCCGGTTGAGCCGTCGCGGGTGCACGGCGTTGTGCCGTGGTGGCGCGGCGTGGACACCGGGCAGCCGGGCCGGCCGGCCACGGCGGCACCGGTCGAGCCGATGACCCTGGCCAAATCGATGCCCTGGCCGGTGGATTGAGCGGCCGGGCCTGCCGCGCCGCAACGCACCGCCCGGCGGGCCGAGGCCCGGCCGGCAGGGCCATTCCAGGACCGGCCGCCGGCCGCGCCGGGCGCCCGCCGAGAATCTGGCCGATGGCCCAACGCATCATCGGCGTCGATTTCTCCAGCGCGCCCAGCCGCCGCAAGCCCATCGTGCTGGCCAGCGGCACGCCGCACGGCGCGCTGCTTCAGTTGACTGGCCTGCAGCGCTTCGAGACGCTGGCCACCTTCGGCGCCTGGCTGCAACAGCCCGGGCCCTGGGTGGGCGGCTTCGACCTGCCGTTTGGCCTGCCGCGTGAGCTGGTGCAGCAGCTCGGCTGGCCCACCGGCTGGGCGGCCAGCATGGCGCACTACGGCACGCTCAGCCGGGCCGAAATCCGCAGTACTTTCTCGGCCTTTTGCAATGCCCGGCCGGTGGGCAGCAAGTTCGCGCATCGGGCCTGTGACTTGCCGGCCGGATCGAGCCCCAGCATGAAGTGGGTCAATCCACCGGTGGCCTACATGCTGCATGCCGGTGTGCCGCTGCTGCGCGCCGCCGGCCTGTGCCTGCCGGCCCACGAGCCGGGCCAGGGCGATGCCGGCCGGGTGGCACTGGAGGCTTATCCGGGCCTGCTGGCGCGTGAGCTGATTGCGCGCCGGCCGTACAAAAGCGATGACAAGGCCCGGCAGACGCCCGACCGGCTGATCGCCCGCAAAGACATCGTCGAGGCGCTGGAGCAGGGCCGCACCCGGCTGGGTTTGCGGCTCAAGCTCAGCGCCGCGCAGCGCGACAGCCTGGCCGACGATGCCAGCGGCGACGCGCTGGACGCGGTGCTGTGCCTGGTGCAGGCCGGTTGGGCAGCGCGCCAGCCGGGCTGGGGCTTGCCACCGGGCGTGGACGCGCTGGAGGGCTGGATCGCCACAGCCTGACCCGGCCTGGGCCGGCACCGGCTGCCTGCCGGCTACCATCGGTGGCGAATTTCTGCCGCGCCCTTCTCGAAGCCCCATTGCACCCGACTGGAACCCCGATTGGCCACTGACAGCGCCTACGCCGAGCTGGGCCTGGCCCCTGGCGCCACCGAGACCGAGGTCAAGGCCGCCTGGCGCCGGCTGGTGTCGCAATGGCACCCCGACCGCAACGCCCAGGCCGGCGCGGTGGGCCGCATGCAGCGCATCAACCTGGCGTTCGAGGCGCTGCGGCGGGCCGGGTTTCCGGGCGCGGTTGCGGCCACGGCCCCGACGGCGGACTGGCCACGCCGACCATCGCCGGCGGCTGCCAAGCCTGCCGCCGGGCCCGAAGCCAAGCCCGACGCCGGGCCCGACGCCAAGCGCAAATCCGGGCCAGAGCCCGAGGCAGAACCCGAGCCCGACGGGCCAGCGCCGCCGCGCCCCGGCGCCGCACCCGGCCGCAGCGTGCAGCGCAAGGTCAAGCTCTCGCTCGAAGAAGCCGCGCTGGGCTGCACCAAGGTGCTGCGCGGCAAGGCCAGCCGGGTTTGCGCCGGCTGCACCGGCACCGGCTGGCAACAACCGGGCCCCGCCTGCGAGACCTGCGCGGGCGCCGGCACGCAACACCAGCGCGGCTGGTACGGCCTGTTTGGCAGCAGCCTGGTGGCCTGCGCCGCCTGTGCCGGCACGGGCTTGCAGCGCCAAGCCTGCGCCACCTGCGCCGGCACCGGCCAGCACGAAACGCCCGGCTACCGCGTCACCGTGCGCCTGCCGCCCGGCGTGCGCCACGGCGACCAGTTGCAGGTGGATGCCCGCCGCATGCGCCCGGACCAAAGCCCCGGCGACTTGCTGATCCGGGTGGCCGTGCTGCCGCATGCTTTTTTTACGGTCGACAGCGACGGCAACAATGGCCGCCTGCACTGCACATTGCCCGTCAACGGCTTTGCCTGGGCCGCCGGCCGGGGGGTGATGGTGCCCACCCTGACCGGCCTGCAAAGCCTGGCATTGCAGCGCGATGTGCTGGTGTACACGCTGCCCGGCCAGGGCTTTCCGGTGGCGCGGCGCGGCCCGCGCGGCGATCAGATCATCACCGTGCAACCGATCTTTCCTGACCGGCTGAGCACCGACCAGCAAATCCTGCTCGACCAACTGGTGGCTGCCACGTCCGGCGCCGGCAGCCCGGCCGCAGGCCACCCGCTGCGCGCCTGGCAACAAACCGTGTTGGCCTGGCAGCGCGGTTTGGGCGGCCACGGCGGGTAGTGGTCAGGCGGCGCCTGGCGCGGTGCTGCGCCAGCTTTGCCTGGCCCGGCCTCTCAGCGGCAATGAGGTGCCGGATGCCTGGCTGGCAGCAGCCACGGTGCACGGCGCTGACCACCTGGTCACGTTCGACCGTGATTCAAGTGCTGGCTGGGCCGCGCGCAATTGACGCTGCCGGATCCGCTGGACGGGTAGCGCCGGTCGGGCCGCGCCACGGCCGGTGCGCGCCGGCCTGTCGGCAACGTGGCCAGACAGCCGGCCCAGCGCTTTGGTATGCTGAAACTTCGTGTCACGAAGTAATTTCAGCCGCCGCCGCGCCATGCCCCCGCCCCGTACCGCCGCTGCCGCCGATCAGCCCAGCGCCGCGCCCACATCCAGCTTGGCGCCCAACGTGGCAGCCGACAGCGCCGCCGCCCAGGTGATGGCGGTGCTGCCCGGCGTGATGGATGCGCTGCGCCAGGCGATGCGGGCCCAGTTGGACGGCCCGTTGACGGTGCCGCAGTTTCGCGGCCTGAACTTCATCGATCACCAGCCGGGCAGCTCGGTCAGCGCGCTGGCCGGGTTTCTGGGCGTCACGCTGGCCACGGCGTCGGCGATGGCCCACCGGCTGGTGCGTGCCGGCCACCTGCAATCGCAAGGCAGCCTGGCCGACCGGCGGCGCAGCGAGCTGCATATTTGCGCCAGCGGCAAAGCGCTGCTGGAGCGCATGCGCCAGCAGACCTGCGCCGATCTGGCGCGCGCGCTGCAAGGCCGCAGCGCGCAAGACCTGAGCAATCTGGTGGCCGGCCTGCACGTGCTGGAGCAGGCCTTTCTGCGCGTCGATTCGCGCGACGCCGCCGCAGCAGCAGCGCCAGGCAGTGCGCCGGCCCGCCCCCGTTGATCCGCCTGCCTGGAGAGCGCATTGAAACGGCCTTGCTTTTTGCCCGACCTGCGTCGCACTTCATCCGCGTGGCGCCGGGCCACCGCGCTGCTGCTGGCCAGCGCCCTGGCGGCCTGCGGCCCGGCGGGTGCGCCGTCGGGTGCCGCGCCGGGTGCCGCACCGGCGCCGGGCGCGTTGGCGTCGGCCGGCGCGGCATCAGCGCCGCCGGTCAGCGTCAGCCTGGTTCTCGCCACCGCGCGTGACTTCACCCTCACGCTGGACGCCAGCGGCACGGTGACGGCGCAAAGCAGTGTCGAGGTCAAACCCCAGACCAGCGCCCAGGTGCTGGCGGTGCATGTCAAGGAGGGGCAGTTTGTGCAGCGCGGCCAGGCGCTGTTCACGCTCGATGCCCGGGTGGATGAGGCGAACTTGAAGAGAACCGAGTCCCAGTTGTCGAAGGACGAGGCCACGCTGGCCGATGCCAGGCGCCAACTGGCGCGCAGCCAGGATTTGCTGGCGCAGAACTTCATCTCGCAAAGCGCGGTGGACACCGCGACGGCCACGGCCGTGGCCCAGCAGGCGGCGGTGGCGGCCGATCGCGCCGCCATCGAGGCGGTCAAGGTCCAGTTGTCGTTCTCCCACATCACCGCGCCCAGCGCCGGCCGGGTCGGGCCGATAGCGGTTTTTGTCGGCAGCAGCGTGGCGCCGGCCGGCGCGCTGCTCACCATCACCCAGATCGACCCGGTGGCGGTGGCCTTCAACCTGCCGCAGCGTTACCTGCCGGACGCGCTGAAGGCGCTGGCATCGGGCCGCGGCGTGGTCAGCGCGGTGCTGCCCGACAGCGCGGCGGCCGCTGCGCGTCAAGGCAAGCTGAGTTTTGTCGACAGCACGGTGGACGCGGCCTCGGGCACCGTCAAGGTCAAGGCGGTGTTTGCCAACGCCGACCAGGCGCTGTGGCCGGGTGCGTATGTCACGGTGAAAATGACTTTGCAGACGCTGGCCAATGCCATCGTCGTGCCGCAGGCGGCCATCGTGCAGGGCGCGCGCGGCACGGCGGTGTTTGTCGCCGGGCCGGGCCATCTGGCGGCGCTGCGGCCGGTGAAGATTCTGGCCACGGCCGGCACCGAGGCCGTGGTGTCGGGCTTGACGGCGGGTGAGCGGGTGGTGCTGGACGGCAGGCAAAACGTGCGCCCGGGCGCGCCGCTGGTGGCGCGTGGGCCCGACGCCGGGCTGGCAGCACCGGGCGGGCCGGCCGACGCCACACCGGCCGACGCCACACCGGCCGCCACCCCCAGCGCCGCCCCCGGTGCGACACCCGGCGCCGGCGCGGCGGCCAGCGGCGGGGCTGGCGCATGAACCTGTCCGAGCTGTTCATCCGCCGGCCAGTGATGACGGTGCTGCTGAACCTGGCCATCATCGCCGCCGGCCTCATCAGCCTGGGCCGCATCCCGGTGGCCGCGCTGCCCAGCTACAACACGCCGGTGATCAATGTGCAGGCCAGCCTGCCCGGCGCCAGCCCCGAGACGATGGCCACGTCGGTGGCCTTGCAGCTCGAGAAGCAGTTTCAAACGATTCCCGGCCTGGCGCTGATCAGCTCCACCAACACCCTGGGCAGCACCACGGTGACACTGGAGTTTGACGAGAACCGCAACATCGACCTGGCCGCGGTAGACGTGCAGGCCGCGCTGCTGCGGGCCCAGCGCACCCTGCCGCTGGAGATGACCGCGCCGCCCAACTACCGCAAGGTGAACCCGGCCGACGCGCCGATCCTGTTCTTGGCGCTCACCTCGCCCAGCATGAACCTGGCCGACTTGCAGGATTTTGCCGAGCACCTGATCTCACCCACCTTGTCCACGCTGGGCGGGGTGGCGCAGGTCAACATCTTTGGCGCCAAGCGCTTTGCGGTGCGGGTGCGCGCCGACCCGGCCGCGCTGGCCGCGCGCAACCTGAGCCTGGACGAGTTGCGCGCCGCGCTGGCCGCAGCCAATGCCAACACGCCGGTGGGCACGCTGGAAGGGCCGCGCCAGATCCTGACGCTGCAAGCCAACAAGCAGTTGCAAAACGCCGCCGAGTACCAGGACCTGATCGTCAGCGTCAAAGGCGGCAACCCGGTTCGGCTGCGCGACGTGGCGCAGGTGGAAGACAGCTTCGAAACCCTTAAAAGCTCGGCCAACTTCAACGGCGAGACCTCGATCACCGTGGCCATCCAGCGCCAGCCCGATGCCAACACGGTGGCGGTGGTGGACGCGGTCAAGGCCAAGCTGCCGGGCTTCAGGGCGCAAATGCCGCAATCGGTGCGCATCAATGTGGTGAATGACCGCTCGGTCTCGATCCGCGACGCGCTGCACGATGTCACGTTGACGATGCTGGGCACCATCGGCCTGGTGGTGCTGGTGATCTTCTTGTTTCTGCGGCGCTTTGTGGCCACCGTGATCCCCACGCTCAGCCTGCCGGTGTCGTTGCTGGGCGCTCTCGCCATGCTGTGGGCCTTTGGCTACACCATCGACAACATCTCGCTGCTGGGCCTCACTCTCGCGGTGGGCCTGGTGGTGGACGACGCCATCGTGATGCTGGAGAACATCATGCGCCATGTTGAGCGCGGCGAGCCGCCTTTCCAGGCCGCGCTGCGCGGCTCACGTGAGGTGGGCTTCACCATCCTGTCGATCAGCATCTCGCTGGTGGCGGTATTCATCCCGATCTTTTTCATGCCGGGCGTGATCGGCCTGCTGTTCCATGAGTTTGCGGTCATCGTCGGCCTGGCGGTGGTGGCCTCGGCTTTTGTCTCGCTCACCCTGGTGCCGATGATGGCCAGCCGGTTTCTCAGTGACGAGGCGCACAAAAAGCCGCCCGGTGCGCTGGTGCGCGGCTTTGAGCGGGCGTTTGATGCGATGTTGCGCGGCTACAGCCGCACGCTGGACGGTGCGCTGCGCTGGCGCAAGGGGGTGCTGTTGGTGGCGCTGCTCACCTTTGTGGCCACCGGCTGGCTGTTCACGTCGATTCCGAAAGGCTTTTTCCCGCAAGAAGACATCGGCCAGATGAACGTCAGCACCGAGGGCGCCGAAGACGTGTCGTTCGAAGAAATGCTGCGCCTGCAACAGCAAGCCGCCGAGCTGATCCGCGGCGATCCGGCGGTGGCCACGGTCAGCTCGTTCAGTGGCGGCCAGGGCTCACAAAACACCGGCCGCATGTTCATCAATTTGAAGCCCCGGGGCGAGCGCCCGCCGATGAAGCAGGTGGTCGAAGGCCTGCGCAAAAAGCTGCGCGACGTGGCCGGCATTGCGGTGTTCATCCGGCCCACGCAAAACCTGCAACTGGGCGGCCGGCCCAGCAAGGCGCAATACCAGTACATCCTGCAAAGCGTGCAGGCCGGTGAGTTAAACGATTGGGCCGTCAAGCTGCAAGAAAAACTGCGCGCCGACCCGCTGTTCCGCGATGTCACCAGCGATTCGCAACTGCGTGGCCTGCAAGCCACGCTGGACATCGACCGCACCCGCGCCGCCGCGCTGGGCGTGGGCATCGACGCCATCCGCTCGGCGCTGTTCTCGGCCTTTGGTGAGCGCCAGGTGAGCACGCTGTTCACCAGCGTGGACAGCTACCAGGTGATCATGGAAGTAGCGCCTGCGGCCAAGGCCGACGAGAGCGCGCTGGGCGGCGTGTACGTGCGGGCCAGCACCGGCGCGCTGGTGCCGATGTCGAGTTTCACCACCGCCCGTCGCACCATCGGCCCGACGTCGATCAACCACGTCGGCCAGTTGCAGGCGATCACCGTCTCGTTCAACCTGGCGCCGGGCGCGGCGCTGGGTGATGCGACCAACCGCATCGACGCGGTGCGGCAAGAGATTCGGCTGCCGGAGTCGGTGATCACGGCCTACGGCGGCGATGCGGCGGTGTTCAAGAACTCGCAGGGGAGCCAGGTGGTGCTGATCGTCGGCGCGCTGTTGGTCATCTACGTGCTGTTGGGCGTGCTGTACGAGAGCTACATCCACCCGATCACCATCCTGGCCGGCCTGCCATCAGCGGCGGTGGGCGCGCTGTTGACGCTCAAACTGTTTGACATGGACCTGACCTTGATCGCCACCATCGGCATCCTGCTGCTGATCGGCATCGTCAAGAAAAACGCCATCATGATGATCGATTTCGCGCTCGACGCCCAGCGCCATGACGGCATGACGCCGCAGCAAGCCATCCGCGAGGCTTGCGTGCTGCGCTTCCGGCCGATCATGATGACCACGCTGGCCGCGCTGATGGGCGCGCTGCCCATCGCACTCGGCCTGGGCGCCGGGGCTGAGTTGCGCCAGCCACTGGGTGTGGCGGTGGTGGGCGGCCTGCTGTTCTCGCAAGCCATCACGCTCTACATCACGCCCGTGATCTACCTGGCGCTGGATCGGTTCTCGGGCCAGGGGCCGGTGACGGCAGTGGAGGGGGCGGCGGCGGGGGTGGCGTAGATAGCGTCAGCGGCGCCAGTTCAAGGTAGATGGCGGGCTGGCCTTTGCCCAGCGCCACTGCCGCATGGCCTGGCACATTTTGACGGCTGCTTGTCGATTTGGTGCCACCCCATCCGTCGTCTGAACAGGCGGCCCCGACATTGGCCGGCCGCCACCCACCCCTGACTGATTGGAGCTTCGAGATGAACTACGTTGATGGATTTGTCGTCGCCGTGCCCACCGCCAACCGCGAGGCTTACCGCCAGCATGCGCTGGCAGCGGCAGCGGTGTTCAAGCAGCACGGCGCGCTGCGCGTGGTGGAGTGCTGGGGCGATGACGTGCCCGACGGCAAGCTGACATCGTTTCCGATGGCCGTGCAGCGCAAAGACGATGAGACGGTGGTGTTTTCCTGGATCGCCTGGCCATCACGCGCGGCGCGCGACGCCGGCATGAAGGCGGTGATGGACGATGCGCGCATGCAGGGCATGGCCATGCCGTTTGACGGCAAGCGCATGATTTATGGCGGCTTCGAGGTGCTGCTGAACGAGTAAAACCGTGCCCGCAGCAGGCGCCCACCGGCCCATCGGCGCACCGGCGCAGCCACAAGCGCCTGCCGGTAGCCCAAGCCGACCATCGCGTTCTACCGCCTGCTGGCCCAGCGCTTGCCGTCGCCGGTGGTTGATCTGAGCCGCGCTGTGGCCGTGGGCATGGCGCGGGCCCGGCCGCCGCGTTGACGCGAAACACTGGCGAGCGCTCGCTGTTGCTGGCGCGGGCGCGGGCCACCCGGTCATGACGGCGATCAGCCGCCTGGCCCGGGCGCGCCGAACTGGGCCTGCATCGCCGCAGCGATCTGCTGCGGGCTCAGGTCGCGGATTTGCGTGGCCACCGACCAACTGTGACCAAACGGGTCTTCGAGCACGCCGTACAACGCGCCCCAGAACATGTCGGTCACCGGCATCTTGACAGTGGCGCCGGCGGCCACCGCCTGGCGCACCGTGGCCGCCGCGTCGGCCACCGCCAGGTGAATCGTCACCGGCGAGCCGCCGATTGTCTTCGGCCCGCGCGCGCCCATCCCGGGAAACTCATCGACCAGCATCAACATCGAGTCGCCGATGCGAATCATGGCGTGCATCAGCTTGCCGTCAGCGCTGGGCATGCGCAGTATCTCCACGGCGTCGAAAGCCCGTTTGTAAAACTCGATTGCCGCAGCCGCGCCGTCGCAAACCAGGTGCGGGGTGAGCGAATGCATGCCTTCGGGAATGGGCTTGACAGTGGATGGGTTCATGGTGGCGGCTCCTGCTGCAATGGGGTTGTGGGCGCTGAAGACGGCCCTGAGATCTGGCTGATCAGGCCGAGTAATGTCGCTACGACGGCGCCGACACCCACCTTGGATCGCCAACCTGCCGGCTGCTTTTTGGCGTCGACTGCGGCCAGCCCGCTGCGAGGTAACCCGTCAGGCCAGCGCGTCGGCGACAAAATCCAGCCGGTCCTGGCCGAAGAACATCTGGTCGCCGACAAAGCACGTTGGCGCGCCAAACACGCCACGCGCCACCGCCTCGTCGGTGCTGGCCGCCAACCGGGCTTTGACTTCAGGGTCAGCCACCAGGGCCAGAAACGCCTCGGGCTCAAAGCCGGCCTCGACCAGCAGCGCGGCCAGCGTGGCAGCATCGCCCAGGTTGCGCGGCGCGGCCCACATCGCGTTGAACACCGCGTCGGCATAGCGGGTGAAGGCCTCGGGCTGGCGCAACTGCAGGCCGGCCGCACCGCGCATCAGCGTCAAGGTGTTGATCGGGAAGTGCGGGTTGAAGCTGAACGGCACGCCCCAGCGCTGCGCCCAGCGGGCGATGTCACTGCCCATCCAGCGGCCCTTGGCCGGCACGCTGACCGGGCTGGCATTGCCGGTGGCCTTGAACACCCCGCCCAGCAGCATCGGCCGGTAGACCAACTGCGCCCCGGCCTGGGCCGCAATGCGCGGCAACTGGGTGTGCGCCAGGTAGGCGGTGGGGCTGCCGAAATCAAAGAAAAACTCAATCATCTTGTCAGTCATCGTGGGCCTTGTGGGTGCAAAACGCGGGGCGTGGGGTGGCTGGGGATCAGGCGGAGGTCGAGTGCTGGACTTGAGCGGCGGGGCCGGCGGGCGCAACGCGGTCTTTGGGCGTGCGCTTGATGCCGGCGTCTGCGCCCAGCACGGGCGCGAATTTAGGGGGTGGAAGTCCCATCTGAGAGTGCCGAATTGCATTCATCGGGAGCAAGGATAACTACGGGCCGAAGGCACGGACGAAACCGCGAGGGATTGCCCCAAAGACGCCGGAGCGCAAGTGGGGCGAGGCGACGAACTGCAAACCGCATACTCAACGCTGAGGGATGCTTTTGGCGTTGGCGCTAGGCAGAAAAACTCGACGGTACCCAGCCTGCAGCAAATGCGGCGCGTGCGCCGACACTACGCGGACGAACGTTTTTCCTTAGAGTTTAATTGTTCGCATGCCCATTCTGGCAGCAATAAATCATGTATGGTCTCGAGAAAATCTCGGGGCCCATCTAAATTGGGCTTTGGCAAGAGAAAGGCTTGGCGCGTAGACTCCTCGTAAACTGCCAAGCCATTGGCCGTCGGATAGAAAACTTCGGCGTGGTTGTCAAGTTCGTTATTTCTGGCGAACGGAATTGCCCATTTGGATCGCTGACAAGCCCAGCGAGATCATTGAGATTTCTGACGAGTTGATTATGGGCGATAGTTATCTTTCCTGGGGTTGATGCTGAAGTTATTCCCATGCCTGGGCCCATATAAGAGCTACCCGAGAAATTAAGGCTGCCTTGTATACCACTTGCGCGCAAAGTATGAATTTCCGCTTGCGTATGACTGCTGTCGGATATCATGCCTTTCAGTTTAAATTGTGCCATGTAGTCCGGCCAATTGTTAAATTGGTTATCCGCTGTTTGAACTTTAGTGAATAGAGGTCAATCAGTGCGGTGGCCTGTGCACAGGCATCGCGTCGAAATTTCGCTGCTAGGAGGCTGTCGGGCTTTGGGTCGGGCCCGCGCCCAATCCACCGAAATTAAGGTGCTTATGTTAGAATGCGCTGTAAGCTGTTGATTTTATTTAAATAACTTCTTGACAAGGTGGAAAATATGGCGGTGAAATTACTGTGTATTCATACAGTTGTTGATTTCTGAGTTTTCAG
>JANLOP010000042.1:0-12411 GCA_031366635.1 Betaproteobacteria bacterium
ATCTGTGAAACCGCGACGGGCCGAGCGCCGGGCCGCCCCCAAGCCGGCCCGTATCCCCCTGGGGGATCGGCCGGCGTACTCGTCGGCCGAGGGGCACCATTACTCCCAATCGAGTGCACCCTTTTTCCATTCATAGACAAAACCCACCACGAGGATGGTGAGAAACATCATCATGGCCCAGAACCCGGGCGCGCCAATATCGCGCAGCGACACCGCCCACGGGAAGAGAAAGGCGATCTCCAGATCGAACAGGATGAAGAGGATGGCCACCAGGTAATAGCGCACATCAAACTTCATGCGGGCATCTTCAAAGGCCTCAAAGCCGCATTCGTAGGGGCTGTTCTTGGCCGCATCGGGCCGCTGCGGGCCCAGCAAAAAGCCCAATACCTGCGGTGCAATGCCCACGCCCACACCGACCAGGATGAACAGGATGACGGGCAGATACTGTTGCAGGTCCATGCTGGCGGGTGGCAGTTGAATGCGGCAGTGTTGTGGACAGCGTCAGACGCATCCGGCCAAAAAAACGGCGCGCTGCCCGCAGTTTTTGCACTGCACACCGAGCACGCCTCTCTTGCCCCCCGCCCCATTTGCGCCTGGGGGCGCGCAAGGCCCGGTCGGGTGACGGCGGGACTTGCTGAAAACCTTGGTGCCGTCGGCGAGACTCGAACTCGCACAGCTTTCGCCACTACCCCCTCAAGATAGCGTGTCTACCAATTTCACCACGACGGCATGGGCATCAAAACCAGCCCCGAATGCGGTTCAAACTGCGTGAGGGTGCACTGTCTGAACAGCTTCGAATTCTATACTGGAAAACCGTGTTCTTCGGGTTTGTGCGGGGGTTGTCGGGGCTGGGCGCACCGGGTGGCTGCCCAGCCCCCACCGGCTCATTTGGTGGGGATGGTGCCCACCGACGAGGCCGCCGCCGCCGGCGCGATGGCGGGCGAGATGGTGGGTGCGATGCCGGGTGCAGTGGCCGGCGCACTCAACCCCGGCGCGCCGCTGACGGGGATGCCTCCGCCCACGCTGGCAGGCGCACTGGCTGGCGCTGCGGCACGGTCGAGCACGCTGCCGCCGCTGGACGGTGCGCGCGACGCCACGCTGTTGGAAAAGTAGGCCAACGACAGCGTGCAGACAAAAAAGACGCCGGCACACACCGCCGTGAAGCGCGACAGAAAGTTCGCGCTGCCGGTGGCACCAAACAAGCTGCCCGATGCACCGCTGCCGAACGAGGCCCCCATGTCGGCGCCCTTGCCGTGCTGCACCAGCACCAGGCCGATCATCGTGATGGCGGCCAGCACTTGCAGCACCAGCACCAGGTTTGTCCAAATCTGCATGTTCTTCAGTCTCTTAAAAGGTTGTTCAGGGCCGATCAACGACGCCGATGGCGTTGCGGGGCTTCATCAGCCCGCCGCCCGGCAAATGGCGACAAAGTCGGCCGCCTTCAAGCTGGCGCCACCGATCAAACCGCCGTCGATATCGGGCTGGCACAGCAACGACGCCGCGTTGTCCGGCTTCATGCTGCCGCCGTACAAGATCTGCATGCTGTCGGCATGCGCTGTGGCGGCTTTGAGCTGGGCCCGCAGCAGCGCGTGCACCGCCTGCGCCTGCTCGGGCGTGGCCACCTGGCCGGTGCCAATGGCCCAGACCGGCTCGTAGGCCACCACCATCTCACCGGCGCAGTGGCCCAGGGTGTGGATCACCGCCGAAAGCTGGCGCTTGACCACCGCCGCCGTCTCGCCCGCCTCGCGTTGGGCCAGCGTCTCGCCCACACACACGATGGGCGTGATGCCCCGGGCCAGCGCGGCCTGCGCCTTGTCCGCCACCTGCTGGTCGGTCTCGGCATGGTACTGGCGGCGCTCACTGTGGCCCACGATGACGTAGCGGCAGCCAAACTCGGCCAGCATGGCCACCGACACCTCGCCGGTGTACGCACCCTGGGCATGGGCCGAGCAATCTTGCGCGCCCCAGCGCAGGTCAGTGCCGGCGAGCGAGACGGCCGTCTCCGACAAATACAGCGTCGGCACGCACACCGCCACATCGCAGCCAAACGGCCGGGCCGCACTGATGCCGGCCAGCAACTCGGCATTGGCGGCATGGCTGCCGTTCATCTTCCAGTTGCCGGCCACCAATTTGCGTCGCATCGCGGGCCTCCTCAAACCGTCCAGTCCAGCACGATCTTGCCGACGTGCTGGCTCGATTCCATCAGCCTGTGCGCATCGGCCGCCTGCGCCGCCGGGAACACCCGATTGATCACCGGTTGGATGCGGCCGGCCTCGATCAGCGGCCAGACCTGCTGGCGCAACGCCGCCGCAATCGCCGCCTTGAAGGCCAGCGGGCGTGGCCGCAAGGTGGAGCCGGTGATCAGCAAGCGGCGGCGCAGCAACTCACCGGCATTGAAGCCGCTTTGCAGCCCGCCCTGCACCGCGATGATGACGATGCGGCCGTCGTCGGCCAGGCACTCGACTTCACGCGCCACGTAGTCGCCGGCCACCATGTCGAGCACCACGTCCGCGCCCCGGCCGTCGGTGGCGGCCTTGACTGCGGCGACGAAATCCTGCGTCTTGTAGTTGATGCCCACGTCAGCGCCCAGCGCCACACAGGCCGCCACCTTGTCGTCGCTGCCCGCCGTGACGATCACCCGGGCGCCGTCCTTGCCAAATACGGCCTTGGCCAACTGGATGGCAGTCACACCAATGCCGCTCGACCCGCCCTGCACCAGCAGGGTTTCGCCGGCCAGCAAGCGGGCCCGGTCAAACACATTCGACCAGACGGTGAAAAACGTCTCGGGCAGGCTGGCCGCCTCGATATCGCTCAAACCCGCCGGCACCGGCAGGCACTGGGCGATGGGCGCGGCGCAGCGCTCGGCATAACCGCCACCGGCCACCAGCGCACACACGCGGTCGCCCAGCTTGAAGCCGGCAGCGGCCAGCTCAACCGGGTCACCGCCGATGATGGCGCCGGCGATCTCCAGCCCCGGCAGATCGGACGCGCCGGGCGGCGGCGCATACGCGCCTTTGCGTTGCAGCACATCAGGCCGGTTGATGCCCGCTGCAGCCACCTGCACCAACAGTTCACCGGTGGCCGGCACCGGGTCGGGCCGGCTGGCCGGGACCAGCACTTCGGGCCCACCGGCATGGGTGATGGTGATGACGCGCATGGCTGCTTTCTCCAAATGGCCGGCGGTGGCCGATCAGTCGTGGTTTGACGACGGCTTGTCGCTGGCCGGGGCGGCAGGCGCTGCCGGGGCCGCAGCCACATCGGCCGCCGGTGCATCGCTGCGCTCCGGGCGATCCCGGCGCGGCGGGCGGTCGCCCCGGTCGCTGCGCGGGCCACGGTCGGGCCGGTCACCGTATTCACGGCGCGGCGCGCGCTCAAAGCGCTCTTCTTCCATGCCCTCAGGCCGCTCGATCAGCGCCTTCATCGACAGCTTGATGCGGCCTTTTTCGTCCGTCTCCATCACCTTGACCTTGACGATCTGGCCTTCTTTCAGAAAGTCGGTGACGTTCTCCACCCGCTGGTGGGCGATCTGGCTGATGTGCAGCAGGCCATCTTTGCCCGGCAGGATATTGACCAGCGCACCAAAATCAAGAATCTTGGTGATCGCGCCCTCGTAGATCTTGCCGATCTCGGCCTCGGCCGTGATCTCGGTGATGCGGCGCTTGGCATGCTCGGCCTTGTCGGCATCGTTGGACGCGATGGTGATCGTGCCGTCTTCGCCGATGTCGATGGTGCAGCCAGTTTCTTCGGTCAGCGACCGGATCATCGAGCCGCCCTTGCCGATCACGTCCCGGATTTTCTCGGGGTTGATCTTCATCGTGTACAGGCGGGGCGCAAATTCCGACACCTCCGTCTTGGCCTCACCCACCGACGATTGCATGCAGCCCAGGATGTGCAGCCGGGCTTCTTTGGCCTGGGCCAATGCCACCTGCATGATCTCTTTGGTGATGCCCTGGATCTTGATGTCCATTTGCAGCGCGGTGATGCCGGCCGTGGTGCCGGCCACCTTGAAATCCATGTCGCCGAGGTGATCTTCGTCGCCCAAGATGTCGGTCAGCACCGCGAAGCGCGCGCCGTCCTTGATCAGGCCCATCGCGATGCCGGCCACATGGGCTTTCATCGGCACACCGGCGTCCATCATCGACAGGCAGCCACCGCAGACCGAGGCCATTGACGACGAGCCGTTCGACTCGGTGATCTCGCTCACCACCCGGATGGTGTACGGAAACTCTTCCTTGCTGGGCAGTGCGGCGATCAGCGCCCGTTTGGCGAGCCGGCCGTGGCCGATCTCACGCCGCTTCGGGCTGCCCACGCGGCCGGTCTCACCGGTGGCAAACGGCGGCATGTTGTAGTGCAGCATGAACCGGTCTTCGTAGTCACCGGCCAGCGCGTCGATGCGCTGGGCGTCGCGGTCGGTGCCCAGCGTGGTGATGACCAGGGCTTGCGTCTCACCGCGGGTGAACAGCGCTGAGCCGTGGGTGCGCGGCAGCACGCCGGTGCGGATTTCGATCGGCCGCACGGTGCGGGTGTCGCGACCGTCGATGCGCGGCTCACCTGCCAAAATCTGGCTGCGCACGATGCCGGCTTCGATGTCGAACAGCAGGCCCTCCACCGCCACCTTGTCAAACGCCACACCATCGGCCTTCAATGCGGCCATCACATTGCTGGTGACCGCCCGGCAAGCCTGGGTGCGGGCTTGCTTGCTGCGGATCTGGTAGGCGGCCTTCAACGGCTCAGACGCCAGCGCGCCGACGTGGGCAATGAAGGCCTCGTCCTTGGCAGGCGCGGCCCAATCCCAAACCGGTTTGCCGGCGTCACGCACCAGCTCATGGATGGCATTGATGGCGATATTGCCCTGCTCATGGCCAAACACCACGCCGCCCAGCATCACTTCTTCACTCAACTGGTCGGCTTCGGATTCGACCATCAGCACGGCGGCCTCGGTGCCGGCGACGATCAAGTCCATCTGGCTGTTCGCCAGCTCGGTCTTGCCCGGGTTCAGCACGTAGGCGCCGTTGACATAACCCACCCGCGCCGCGCCGATCGGGCCGTTGAACGGGATGCCCGAGATCGACAGCGCGGCGCTGGACGCGATCAGCGCGGCAATGTCGGCCTGCACCTCGGGGTTCAGGCTCAGCACATGGATGACAACCTGCACCTCGTTGAAGAAGCCTTCCGGGAACAGCGGGCGTATCGGCCGGTCGATAAGCCGCGAGGTCAGCGTCTCCAGCTCGCTCGGCCGGCCTTCGCGCTTGAAGAAGCTGCCCGGGATGCGGCCGGCAGCGTAGGTCTTCTCGATGTAGTCCACCGTCAGCGGGAAAAAATCCTGGCCCGCTTTGGCGTCGGTGCGCGCCACCACGGTGGCCAGCACCACCGTGCCCTCGATATCGACCAGCACCGCGCCCGACGACTGGCGGGCGATCTCGCCGGTTTCCATCGTCACCTGGTGGGTGCCCCAGGTGAAGGTCTTGCTGACTTTGTTGAATAGGCTCATGGAAGCGTCTCCTGAATTGCAGGGGTTCATCGGCGCACTTGCGGCGGCGCCATCGGGATTGCCGGGAGATTCAAGGCTGCCTGGGCGGGATGGCATTCCAGCGCTATCCGTCGAGCCAAGATACCGTTGGAATGACACAGCAAGCCGATGCGGGCCGGGATACTCCGAAAGACAAAGAGCCTGTGCTGGGGATGATCCAGACAGGCTCTTGACGGGTTGACTGCTTACTTGCGCAGGCCGAGTTTGGCGATCAGCGCGGTGTAGCGCTCGGGCGTCTTGCCCTTCAAATAATCCAGCAGCTTGCGGCGGCGGCTGACCATGCGCAGCAGGCCACGGCGGCCGTGGTGGTCCTTCAAATGGGTTTTGAAGTGGGGCGTCAGGTCGTTGATGCGGGCGGTGAGCAGCGCCACCTGCACCTCGGGTGAGCCGGTATCGCCGGTGCTGCGGGCGTTGCCTGCAACGGTTTCGGCGCGGTGCGCTTTGTCTACGGACATGGTGTTTCCTTTTTTGGGATGGAAGCCGCCATGCCCGACCGCCCGGTTTGCTGGGGCTGTCGGCGACGGTTCCGGTTTTCACTTGCGGCCGCAGGTGAAACCAACCCACGCCGTGCTCGCATTGCACCTCGAGCCCTACAGCCCGATGCGCAAAACCTGCGGATTGTAGCCCTTGCCACCCGGCCAGGATGCCGGCGGGGCGGGCGGGCGCCGCTGCGCGCTGTGCTGCCGTGCCGCAGGGCGCGGCCCGGGCCGAATGATCAACCGTCGATCTGATCAAGTGGCCAGCGCGGGCGCACCTCAAAAGAATAGTCTTTCAACGCCACCGACGCCCCGCTTTGCAGCCGCATCGCCGCCGCCAGCGCGATCATCGCGCCGTTGTCGGTGCACAAATCCAGCGCGGGGTAGTGCACCCGCAGCCCGTGCCGCCGGGCGGCGTCATCCAGTTGCCGGCGCAGCTCGGTATTGGCGCCCACGCCGCCTGAGACCACCAGCCGGCTCAAGCCGGTGGCCTTCAGCGCGGCCAGCGATTTTTTCACCAGCACCTCGACGATAGCGGCCTGGGTGCTGGCCGCCAGATCCGCCAGTTGCGCCGGTGTGGGCGCCGGGCCCAGCTTGCGGTGCTGGGTCAACACCGCCGTCTTCAGCCCGGCGAACGAGAAGTCGAGGTTGCCGCTGTGCAACAGCGGGCGCGGCAGCGGGTAGGCGTCGGCCCGGCCCTGCAATGCCATTTGCGCCAACGCCGGCCCGCCGGGGTAGGCCAGGCCCAGCAATTTGGCGGATTTGTCGAAAGCCTCACCGGCCGCGTCGTCGATGCTCTCGCCCAGCAGCGTGTACTGGCCCACCGCATCCACCCGCATCAACTGGGTGTGGCCGCCCGAGACCAGAAGCGCGACAAACGGGAATTCAGGCGCGTCGGCCGAGAGAAACGGCGACAGCAAATGGCCCTCCAGGTGGTGGATGCCCAGCGTGGGCTTGCCCAGCGCCGCCGCCAGTGCGCAGGCCACGCCGGCACCCACCAGCAGCGCACCGGCCAGCCCGGGGCCACGGGTAAAAGCCACCACATCGATGTCGGCCAAGGTGGCGCTGGCTTCAGTCAGCACCTGGCGCGTCAGCGGCAGTGCGCGGCGGATGTGGTCGCGTGAGGCCAGCTCGGGCACCACGCCGCCGTAGGCCGCATGCATCAGCACCTGGCTGTACAGCGCATGGGCGCGCAGGCGCGGCGCGGCGCCAGCCCGGGTGCTGACCAGCGCCACGCCGGTTTCGTCGCAAGAAGATTCGAAGCCCAGCACATTCATCGCGCCGAAGTGTAGAGGGGGTGTCGAGCGGCGTTGACGGGTGTTGCGGGCGGCTGGGCAAGGCCCGGCACCGGGCGTGCCCGGTGCGGCCATGTCGAGCGGGCGGCTTGATCTGGCGGCCTGATCATGCGGCTTGACCCGGCGGCCTGAGCGGCCCGAGCCGCCCGAACCGCCCGCCCGGCCCCCGGTCGCGCCAGTGACAAGCGCGCCCGGCGGGGCTGGCCACAATCAGCGCGCATGCCCCTCCTCACCCTTGTGCGCCACGGCCAGGCCTCGTTTGGCGCCACCGATTACGACCAGCTCAGCCCTCTGGGCCAGCGCCAGTGCCGGCGCCTGGGCGACTACTTGCGCACCAAGGGCCGGCGCTTTGATGCGGTGATCACCGGCACGCTGCGGCGCCAGGTGCAGAGTTACGACGCCATTGCCGCCGGCCTGGGCGCGGCCCAGGAACCCCTGCGGCTGGCCGGCTTGAATGAGTACGACAGCGCGGCCGTGATTGCGACGGTGCATCCGCAGCCGCTGGCCAAACCCGACACGCCCGAGCTGTACCGCCACCACTTCAGGTTGCTGCGCCAAGGGTTGACGGCCTGGATGGCCGGCACCGCCCAGCCGGTGGGCATGCCGCGCTACGCCGAGTTTGTGGCCGGCGTGGCCGCCGCGCTGGACCAGGTGCGCCGTTTGAGCGCGGGCGGCGGTGACGTGCTGATGGTCAGCAGCGGCGGCCCAATTGCCACTGCCGTGGGCCAGGTGCTGGGCACGGCGCCTGAGGTGACCATCGAGCTGAACATGCGCATCCGCAACAGCGCAGTGACCGAGTTTGTCATCACGCCGAAGCGCCACCTGCTGCTGAGCTTCAACAACCTGCCCCACCTCGACGCCGACGAGTACGCCGATTGGGTGACTTACGCCTGAGCGCTGCGTCCGCTCGGCTCGTCTGCGCGCCTAATCTGCGCGCCTAATCTGCGCGCCTCATCTGCGCGCCTCATCTGCGCGTCACGCCGCAGCGGGTTGGCGCTGCGCCAGCGCCCAGCCGATGTGCTCGGCCACCTGGGCATCGGCGCCCGGCAAGGCCGCGGCCAGCGCCGCTGCCAGGGCCGCATCCCCCGTCTCGCGCCAGGCATTGCCCAGCGCCACTGCCAGGTTGCGGCGCCAGCGCGCAAAGCCGATGCGGCGGATCGCGCTGCCCTCGGTCTGCTGCAAAAACGCCGTGCGGTCCCAGGCCCAGAGTTGCAGCAAGGTGGCCGTGCCCAGCGCCGGCCGGGCAGCAAAATCGGCCAGCGGGCTGCGCTGGGCAAACTTGTTCCACGGGCAAGCCAGTTGGCAATCGTCACAGCCGTAGATGCGGTTGCCGATCAGCGGCCGCAACTCAACCGGTATCGGCCCGGCATGTTCGATCGTCAGGTACGAGATGCAGCGCCGGGCGTCCAGCCGGTACGGCGCAATGATGGCCCCGGTCGGGCAGGCGCTGATGCAGGCGCTGCACTCCCCGCAGTGGGCACTGGCGGCCGGGGTGACAGGCCACGGCAGATCGCTGTAGATCTCACCCAGGAAAAACATCGAGCCGGCATCGCGCGACAGCACCAGCGTGTGCTTGCCGCGCCAGCCTTGACCGCTGCGGCTGGCCAGTTCGGCCTCCAGCACGGGGGCGGAATCTGTGAAGACGCGGTAGCCCAGCGGCGAGATGTGCTCGGCGATGCGTTCACTCAGCTTTTGCAGCCGGGCGCGCAGCACCTTGTGGTAATCGCGCCCTCTGGCATAGACGGAAACTATGGCTTCGTTGGGATGCTGTAAACGCTGCAATTCAACCTCTGTCCAGTCGCTTTGGGTCGATCTAGGCAAATAATCCATACGTGCTGTCAGCACACTCACCGTGCCTGGCACCAGCTCGGCCGGTCGTGCCCGCCGCAAGCCATGTGCCGCCATATACGCCATATCGCCATGAAAACCGTTGGCTAGCCACGACAGCAAACCCGGCTCGGCGGCAGACAAGTCAACACCGGTCGCGCCAATCTGAGAAAATCCCAGTTCAAGCGCCCAGGTTTGAATCTGACTGAATAATTCCTGAGCTTCTAATTTAGCTTCTAATATTGCCATATTGAGATTGACGAAATTGACCGAATTGACTACTTTGACCGAACTAACATTGCACTGGCAGACTGAAGACGACACCCGTCAATTTGCGGCGCGTCTAGCGCATCAATTATCCCTCCTAACGCCTGAGGACAGCCTGTTTATCGAACTGCACGGCGATTTAGGCGCGGGCAAAACCACCTTTGTGCGGCATTTGCTGCAGGCCATGGGCGTGACAGGGCGCATCAAAAGCCCGACCTACGCGATTGTGGAAACGTACGACGACATCAAAAACGCGTTGTACCAACCGCTGAACTTGTGGCATTTCGACTTTTACCGTTTCAACGACCCGCAGGAGTGGGAAGAAGCCGGTTTCAGGGACATTTTTGCAAGCAAAGGTATCAAACTCGCAGAATGGCCAGAAAAAGCCGCAGCCGAATTGCCTGTTGCCGATATTGCTATGATAATAGTAGCTAATATGGATGAATCAAGAGCCATTACCGTCAAAGCGCAAACGCCTGCGGGTCAGCAATTGCTAGCTCAATTGCAATGAAACGTCGTTCTTTACTTAAACGTACCGCAAACGGCGCCTTGGTGCTGCTTTTGGGCAACCACCAAATCGCCAAAGGCGCTGGCATCGTGGCGGTACGCGTGTGGCCGGCGGAGGACTACACCCGCATCACCATCGAAAGCGATGTTCCTCTCAAAACCAAGCAAACTTTCATCAAAGAGCCACCGCGTTTGGCGGTGGATATTGAGGGCTTGGCGCTGAACACGGCGCTGCGCGAGCTGGTGGCGAAAGTCAAGTCTGACGACCCCTTCATTTCAGGCATACGTGTCGGTCAATACACCACCGCCACGGGTGCCAACGCGCCCAGCGTGGTACGTTTGGTCTTGGATTTGAAACAAGCCGCGCTGCCGCAAGTGTTCACCCTGCCGCCCGTCGCCGCTTACGCGCACCGCTTGGTTTTAGATTTGTACCCTGCCACGCAAATAGACCCGCTGGAAGCGCTGATCAATGAGCGGATGAAGGAATCGACCGCCCCAGCGCACGACCCGTTGGGCGATTTGATTGCGCAAAAAAACGTCAAAAAACCTGAATATACTACAAATAACATAGCAACTCAGGCAATAAATACGCCGGCTACAGTTAAATTTATCCCTGAAAAAGACGTTAAATTTAGCGCTTCACCGTCATTCACTCCACCCAGTAAAACCGACCGCCTCATCATCATCGCGCTCGACCCAGGCCACGGCGGTGAAGACTCGGGCGCGGTCGGCCCGGCGGGGACGCGAGAAAAAGACGTGGTGCTGAGCGTCGCCCTGAAACTGCGCGACCGCATCAACAACAGCGTGGTCGGCGGCAACCCGATGCGGGCGTATTTGACGCGGGACGCAGACTTTTTTGTACCGCTGAACGAGCGCGTTAAAAAAGCGCAAAAAGTGCAGGCCGACTTGTTCGTCAGCATCCATGCCGACGCTTTCACCAACCCCGAAGCGCGTGGTGCCAGCGTGTTTGCCCTCAGCGACAAGGGGGCGACCAGCGCCTCCGCCAAATGGCTGGCGAACAAAGAAAACGCGGCGGATGCGGTGGGCGGCGTCAACCTCAAAGCCAAAGATGTGAATGTCCTCAAAGCGATTTTGGACATGAGCACCACAGCGCAAATCAACGACAGTTTGCACTTGGGGCGGGCGGTGATCAAAGAAATCGGCGGCGTCGGGAAATTGCACAAAACCCAAGTCGAACAAGCCGGCTTTGCCGTGCTCAAAGCGCCCGACATTCCCAGCGTCCTCATAGAAACCGCCTTCATCAGCAACCCCGACGAAGAAGACAAACTGCGCAGCCAAGATTACCAAGACCAGCTGGCCGACGCCGTGATGCGCGGCATCAAACGCTACTTTGCGCGGAACCCGCCCTTGGCCAGGAATAGACAGATTTAGTCATTTAATTTAATTTAATTTAATTTTAAATTTGAGGCGACATAAAAAAGACTCAGCCACCTTGCAGTGACTGAGCCTTCGTTTTAACTAACTACGGTATTAAATGCAGCAGGGCAAAACGCCCATACAGCAAGCTGCACCAGCCACGCAACATGCACCAGCCGCTGCTGCAAACACGCTAGAAGAGCCCACAAATGCGGCGACAGCGGTAAAGAATTTCAAAGATTTGGTTTTCATATAAATACCTTTTAAAAAATAAATACTAAATAAATTAAATAACTAATTGCGATGAGGAAAACACGGCTTGCTTGGGCGGCTTCCAAATATTAGCGGAATGAACAGAGACGTAAAGCAAGGGAAGCTCTAGGCTTTGAACTGGAGGCTTGGGTAATTTGATTTTCACCACCTCAAGCGCTGGCACACCCACCGCTGAACAGCTGGCGCTGCAACTGTTGAGACTGACAGACACGCAATCAGGGCAAGTATTCGCGCAAACAGTCGTCGCGCTCACATAGCCAGCAAACCACACGACGCAAAGTAGGATGATGAATCTACGAATGTTGCTTAGCTTTGAAGTCATATTTATCCGCCTTGAGACTGCGTTTGTTCAGATAAGTTCAATTTAGAGCACTAAAACTCAGCCAGCAATCACGCTTTTCTCGGAATCGCATACGTCCCCACTGCATGCGCCACCATGTCCGGATTACCTTCTGAGTAAATCGACACCTCGCCAATCGCCAATGTGCGGCCCAGTTTGATGAGTTTGCAAACGCCGATGATAGCTTTGTCTGCAGAGGGTTTGCGTAGGAAGTTGAAGTTCAAACTGGTGGTTACCGTCAACGGCACGATGCCTATTTCGCCCAAAATCGCGATGTAAAGCGCCACATCGGCGACAAACATCATCACCGGGCCGGAAACGGTGCCACCCGGTCGCAGCTCGGCTTCGGTAATGTTGTGGCGAATGGTGGCAGACATATTGCCCACCGCATCGATGCTGCATTTGGTTTGTGGGAACTCTTTTTTGATGAATTCCGCAATCTCGGCTTGTGTTGGCTTCTTTAAAGTCATGAAAAACGCTTCCTAAATTAACTTAAAGCTTACTAAATTATGCTTTGCG
>JANLOP010000088.1:0-25854 GCA_031366635.1 Betaproteobacteria bacterium
GGCGCGCCGGCTGTCGGCACGGTGGTGACCACCGCCAGCGGCCTGATCTTCAAGCTCGTCAAGCAGGGCAGCGGCCCCAGCCCGCTGGCCACCGACACGGTGAAGGTGCATTACCGCGGCACCTTCATGGACGGGCGTGAATTCGACAGCTCCTACGCCCGCGGCAAGCCGCTGGATTTCCCGCTCAACGGGGTGATCAAGTGCTGGACCGAGGGCGTGCAGCGGCTGCAGGTCGGCGGCAAGGCCCAACTCACCTGCCCGCCGGCCATCGCCTATGGCGAGCGTGGCGCCGGCGGCGTGATCCCGCCCTATGCGACGCTGCAATTCGAGGTCGAGCTGCTGGGCATCGCCGGACGCTGAGCCGCCTGAACCGCGGCCCTTGGGCCAGCGTCGGCCGCAAGGTCGCAGCGTCAGATGCCGAGCTGGCGCGCCGCCAGATCTTTCATGATCTCTTCGGATCCACCGCCGATCATCATGACCTTGACCTCGCGGTAGATGCGCTCGCTGCGGGTGCCGCACATGAAGCCCATGCCGCCGAGGATCTGCACCGCCGCGTCGGCGCAGAACTGCATGCACTGGGTGGCCTGCACCTTGGCCATCGCGATGCGCGCCACGCGCTGCGCCGGGTCACCCACGTCGTGCTGCTGGGCCCAGGCCAGGTCGTAGACATGGCAGCGCGCCACGTCGATCGACCGCAGCATGTCCATCAGCTTGTGGCGGATCACCTGGCGCTCGCTCAAGGCCGCGCCAAAGGTGTGGCGCTGGCGCGCCCAGTCCAGCGCCTCGTCGAAACAGCTCTCGGCGTAACCCACGGCCTGCGCTGCCATGCCCAGGCGCTCGCCGTTGAAGTTGCCCATGAAGGTCTTGAAGCCCTTGTTCTCCTCGCCGATCAGGTTGGCCACCGGCACCCGGCAGTTGTCGAAGCGCAGGTGCGCGGTGTCGCTGGCCCACCAGCCCATCTTGTCGAGCTTGGTTCGGCTGAGTCCGGGCGTGTCGCCATCGATCAGCAGCGCCGAGATGCCGCCCGGGCCCTTGTTGGCCGGGTCGGTGCGCACCGCGACGGTGAAGAAGTCGGCCCGCATGCCCGAGGTGATGAACACCTTCTCGCCGTTGACCAGGTAGTGCTCGCCTTGCGCATCGACAGCCCGGATCGCAGTGGTCTTGAGCGCGGCCACGTCCGAGCCGCCCGAGGGCTCGGTGACGGCCAGCGCGGCGATCTTGTCGCCAGCCAGCACCGGCGGGATCACCCGCGCCTTGAGCGCGGCGCTGCCGTGGTGCTTGACCGGCGGCAAGCCGATGCTGTGCGACATCAGCGACGCCGCCACCCCGCCGGCGCCGGGCCGGGCCAGCTCCTCGGACAGGATCAGGTGGTAGAACAGGTCGGCCGGCGTGCCGCCGTACTGCTCCGGATAGTCCAGGCCGAGCAGGCCGATCGCCGAGGCCTTACGGTAGAGCTCGCGCGGGAATCCCCCGGCCTCGTCCCAGGCGCTGGCGTGCGGGCTGATCTCGCGGCTGACCCAGGCGCGCAGCATGTCGCGGAACTGCACGTGCTCGGGCGTGAAGTAGTGCGGCGCGGGTGGCGCGTCGAGCAGGCTCATGGTGATGGTGGTGATGGTGGTGGGCCGAGACAGCCGGTCACTGTGGCGCCCTGGTCGGTAGCTGTCTTGCGCCAATTGGCTGGCGGGCCGCTGGGGTCCGGCAGCCGGTGAACGCAAGACCCGCTGCGGCAACCCGCCTACCCTGTTCGTCCGAATCGACGATTGCCCGACGCCGGCCTGACCGGCACAGTGCGGTCGCAGCTCATTCAATGCCGGAGACCGCATGACCCACCGCCGCACCCCGAAATCCACACTGGTTCTGGCCGGCGTGCTGGCCGCCCTGGCCGCCCTGGCCACCTTGAGCGGCCCGGCTGTCGCGCAAGGCGCGGCGCCCACGCAGGGCATCAGCAAGTCCGAGATCCTGATCGCGACGATCCAGGACTTGTCCGGGCCGGTCGCGGCCTACGGCAAGGCCGCGCGCAACGGCCTGCAGCTGCGGGTCGACGAGATCAACGAGCAAGGCGGCGTCCACGGCCGCAAGATCCGATTGCTGGTCGAGGACAACGGCTACGACCCGAAGAAGGCGGTGCTGGCGGCGCAAAAGCTGGTCTCGCAGGACAAGGTATTCCTGATCGCCTCGCACATCGGCACGCCGATGAACAACGCCGCGATGCCGGTGATGTTCGAGAAGGGGGTGATCAACTTCTTGCCGCTGTCGGCCGGGCGCGAGATGTTCGACCCGCCGCACAAGCTCAAGTTCGCCAGCGTGGCCTCGTACCACGACACGATGCGCATGAACGTGGCCAATCTGTACAAGGAGAAAGCCGCCAAACAGGCCTGCACGCTGTACCAGGACGACGACTACGGCCTGGAGGTGGTGCGCGGCGCCGAGGCCGGCTTGAAGGACATCGGCGCGGCGATGGGCGAAAAGACCACCTACAAGCGTGGCGCTACTGATTTCTCGTCGCAGATCGCCCGCATGAAGGCCAGCAACTGCGACTTTCTGGTGCTGGGCACGATCATCCGCGAGACCATCGGCGCGATCGCCGAGGCCCGCAAGACCGGCTGGAACCCGACCTTCATCGGCTCGCAGGCGACCTACACCGACCTGATCCACAAGCTGGGCGGCAAGGGCATGGACGGCTTCTACGCGGTGTCCACCGTCTTCTTCCCCTACCTCGATGTCGAGCAGCAGCCGTTGCGTTTCTGGGCCAACAAGTACAAGACCAAGTTCGGCGACGACCCCAGCACTTACGCCACCGGCACCTACGCGACGATCGAGATCTTCATCCGCGCGGCGCAGAAAGCCGGCCCCAACCTGACCACCGACAGCTTCATCAAGGCGATGGAGACCATGGGCGAGATCCCGGCCGACCTGTTCGGCACGCCGCCGATGAGCTTCTCGGCCACCCAGCGCCTGGGCTCGCCGCTGTCGCGCTTGAGCCAGATCCAGGACGGCCGCTGGAAAGTGGTCGCCGATCTGCGCTGAACCCGCACGAACCGCAGCACCTGCACCCTGTGGCGTGCCTGGTCAAGGATCTGCCCGCTGGCTCGCGGCTGATCACTCGACAATGGCCGCCAGACAAATTCCCACCGATGAAAACCGCCATGACCGCTGCCACCACCGTTACCCAAGCCCTCGAATCCCGGATCTCGGTCCGCGACTTTTTGCCCACCGCCGTGCCCGTGGAGGTGATTCGCCGCGTGCTGGCCACCGCATCGCGCTCACCGTCGGGCGGCAACGTGCAGCCCTGGAACATCGACGTGGTGGCCGGCGCCAAGCTCGATGAGCTCAAAGCCATCATGCAGCGCCGGCTGGCCGAGGTGGCCGCCGGCGACAAGAGCGAAACGCCCGAGTACGACATCTACCCCAAGGAGCTGGTCTCGCCACACCGCGACTACCGCTTCAAGATCGGCGAGGACATGTACGCCCGGCTGGGCATTCCGCGCGAGGACAAAGCCGCGCGGCTGCGCTGGTTTGCCCGCAACTACCAGTTCTTCGGCGCGCCGATGGCCCTGTTCTGCAGCGTCGACCGCCGCATGGGCCCGCCGCAGTGGAGCGACCTGGGCATGTTCCTGCAAAGCGTGATGCTGCTGCTGCGCGAAGAAGGTCTGGACAGCTGCCCGCAGGAATGCTGGGCGGTCTACCCCAAGACCATTGATGACTTCATCACCATCCCGCCCGAGCGCATGCTGTTCACCGGCATGGCCATCGGCCACGCCAACCCCGCGCACACCATCAACGCGCTGCGGGCGGATCGGGCGCCGGTCGACAGCTTCGCGCGCTTTCACGGGGTTTGACCCCGGCGCGGGGGGCAGCCGCGCCAGGATCAGACGCTGCGCCGCCGCAGCACCGCCGCGCGCACCAGCGGCAGGCGGTCGTTGCCGAAGTACAGGTCGTCGCCGCCGACGATGATCGTCGGCGAGCCGAAGGCGCCGCGGCTGATCGCTTCGTCGGTGTTGGCCTTCAGCTGGGCCTTGATCTCGGGCGTGCTGATGGCGGCGAGCAAGGCCTCGGCATCGATACCGAGCGCGCTCGCGATGTCGGCCAGCACCGCGTCTTGCGCGATGTCGCGGTCAGCCGTCCAATAGGCGCGGAACACCGCATCGGCGAAGGCCTCCAGCAGGCCTTGCGGCTTCAACCAGCAGCAGGCGCGCATCGCCTTCACGCTGTTGATCGGGAAGATGCTGGGCGGAAAGCGGATGTCCAGGTCCTCGTGTCGCGCCCAGTCCATCAAGTCCTTGCGCAGGTAGGCCTGCTTGGCCGGTACGCCGCGCTCGCGCGATTCGTAGACGCTGGGGTTCACCGTGTTGAAGATGCCGCCCACCAGCACCGGCTTCCAATCGACGGTCACACCCAGCTCGGCGGCCAGCGGGCGCAGCTTGTGAAAGGCCAGCCAGGTCCAGGGGCTGGAACAGTCGAAATAGCATTCGATCATGGGTTGGTCCTCAGGGCGTGGCCGGCGCGGGAGCTGCGGGAGCTGCAGCAGCTGCAGCAGCTGCGGGATCTGCGGCTGATGCAGGCGGCCCGCCAAACAGGTTCTTGCGGGTCTCGTCGTCCATCGTGGCCTGGGCTTGGCGCAAATCTTTGCCCACCGCCAGCCCACGCTGCACTGCGTCGCGGGCGCGCACCTGGGCGAACCAGCGCTTGACCTGCGGCCAGTCGTCGAGCGTCAGGCCCTGGGCCTTGTGGGTCATGATCCACGGGAAAATCGCGATGTCGGCGATGCTGTAGTCGGCGCCCGCCACATGCGCGCCGGTCTTGGCCAGCTGGCGGTCGAGCACACCGTAGAGGCGCCGCGTTTCTTGTTCGTAGCGGCTGATCGCGTAAGGGATCTTCTCGCTGGCGTAGAGCAAGAAGTGGCCATGCTGGCCCAGCATCGGCCCCAGCCCGCCCATCTGCCACATCAACCAGGGCAGCACGGCGTGGCGGCCGGCAAAGTCGCTGGGCAGCAAGCGGCCGGTCTTCTCGGCCAGGTAGACCAGCATCGCGCCGGTCTCGAAACTGCTGAACGGTGCGCCGCCACCCGGCGGGTCGTGGTCGACCAGCGCCGGGATGCGGTTGTTGGGGCTGATGGCCAGAAAATCGGGCAAAAACTGCTCGCCGCGGCCGATGTTGACCGGCTTGACGGTGTAGGCCAGGCCCAGCTCTTCGAGCGCGATGCTGATCTTCCAGCCGTTGGGCGTGGGCCAGTAGTGGATATCGATCACGGCAGGCCGATCATGGGCGGGAAGCGCTGGCGCGCCGGTGACAGCAGGGCCGCCAGACTATCGCGAAACTGATTTGATCGGAGACACCCGCATGACAAGCAAGCCCAGCGCACCCGCACCCGGCCCGGCCACCCTGTCGCCCACTGCGGCCATCGACAGCGACCACCCTGCGGTGATCGCCTTCGCCCGCCAGCATGCGTTAGGCGCCGACCCGCGCGCGCGCGCGGTGGCGCTGGTGCTGGCGGTGCGCGACGGCTTTCGCTACGACCCGTACAAGGCCGACCTGTCGCCCGCCGGCATGCGTGCCAGCACGGTGCTGGCCCAGGGCTACGGCTGGTGCGTGCCCAAGGCGGTGCTGCTGGCGGCGGTGTGCCGCGCGGCGGGCATCCCGGCGCGCCTGGGTTTTGCCGACGTGCGCAACCACCTCAGCACCGAGCGCATGCGCAAGAACATGGCGACCGAGGTCTTCTACTGGCACGGCTACACCGACATCTGGCTAGCCGGCGCCTGGCGCAAGGCCACACCGGCCTTCAACCTGAGCCTGTGCCAGAAGTTCGGCCTGCTGGCGCTGGATTTTGACGGCCGCGCCGATTCGATCTACCACCCGTTTGATGCGGCCGGCAAGCGCCACATGGAATACCTGGCGCAGCGCGGCAGCTTCGACGACCTGCCGCTGGCCGAGATCATGGTCGACTTCCGCCGCCACTACCCACGCTGGATCGCCGACCTGGCGCTGGCCCAACCGGTCGAGCGCCAAGCCGACTTCATGGCCGAGGCGCAGGCCGAGGTCGAGCGTGGCGCCGCAACCGCAACCGCAACCGCAACCGCAACCGCAGCCGCAGCCGCAGCCGCAGCCCCAGCCGCACCCGCACCCCTATCCGCCGCCCCCACGCCCCCCGCCCCTTGAACCCAACCATGATCACGACCACCGCAGCAAGCTTCACCATCCGGCGCGAGGCCGTTGAGCTGCCGGCCGGCTTTCAGGCCATGGCGCTGGGCGACCTGTTCATCGGCAACAACGGCCCGTTCTACCTGAAGCACGAGGGGCCGCTGGTGCAGATCGGCTTCCGGGTCGAGCGGCGCCACTGCAACCCGATGGGCAACTGCCATGGCGGCATGCTGGCGAGCTTCTCCGACATGGTGCTGCCGCTGTCGATCCACCGCAAAACCACCGAGGTGGGCCACAAGTTCCTGCCCACCATCAGCCTGCAGCTCGACTACCTGGCGCCCGCGCCGCTGGGCTGCTGGGTGCAGGGCGAGGCCGAGGTGCTGCGTGTCACCCGCAGCCTGGTGTTCGTGCAGGGCCTGGTCACTGCCGACGGCGAACCGGCGGTGCGCATCAGCGGCATCTTCAAGATCGGCAAGCCCTTTGTGATGCCCGAAGCCGAAGCCGGCTGACCAACCGCCCCAGCACCCGCCCCTGCCCGTCGCGGCCGCGGGCCAGGCCAGTCTCGCCCCGCGGCGACGCACAATCGCCCCATGGCCATGCACTTCGACCTGGTAGACCTGCGCCTGATGGTGCGCATCGCCGAGACCAACGGCCTCACCCGAGGCGCCGAGGCCTCGCACATGAGCCTGCCCGCGGCCAGCACGCGGGTGAAAAATCTCGAAGAAAGCATCGGCGCCAAGCTGCTGTACCGCACCAGCCAGGGCGTCACGCTCACCCCGCCCGGCCAGGCGCTGGTGCACCACGCCCGGCTGGTGCTGGGCCAGATCGAGCATTTGCGCAGCGATCTGCAAAGTTTTGCCCAAGGCATCAAAGGCCATCTGCGGGTCTTTGCCAACACCACCGCGCTGGGTGAGTTTTTGCCGCCGGTGCTGCGCAACTACCTGCGCAGCCACCCCGACGTCAACATCGACCTGCGCGAGCGGCTGAGCCACGACATCGTGCGCGCCGTCACCGAGGGCCAGACCGACATCGGCATCGTCGCCGGCGCGGTGCGCACCGAGAACCTGGAGACCATCCCCTACCGCGAAGACACCTTGCTGCTGGTGCTGCCGCGCGGCCATGGTCTGGCCGGCGGCGGGCCGGTGGCATTTGCCGACACGCTGGACCTCGACCATGTCGGCCTGCACCAGGCCAGCGCGCTGCACGCTTTTTTGCGCCAGGCTTGCGACCGGTTGCACCGGGTGCTGCCCACCCGCATCGAGGTGGGCAACTTTGAGGCCGCCTGCCGCATGGTCGAGGCGCAGGTGGGCGTGGCGATCCTGCCCGGCTCGGCAGCGCGCCGCCATGCGCTGGCAATGGCCATCGACACCGTGGCGCTGAGCGACGACTGGGCGCTGCGCCGCATGCAGGTGTGTGTTCGCAACCTGGCCGCGCTGCCGCTGTTTGCCCGTGACCTGGTGGATTTGCTGGTGGCCGACGCGCAGACCGCCGGCGCGGCTGCACCGGGCTGAAACAACGCCGGGCCGCAGCCTGGCGGCGCATGCTCGCAAACACCGCCTTCGGGATTGTTGAACCCTCGCTGCGCCGGGGCCGGGCTAGACTGTTGGGCGCGGTGGCATTGCAGGATCGACGCCCGCCGCAGCGTAGACCGCCAAGACAACCCCAAGAGGAGATTCCATGAAACTCGTTGCACGTTGCGCGGCGGCTGCCGCCCTGAGTTTGACGTTGGCCGCGCCGGTGGCGGCGCAGCAGTTGTATGTGTTCACGTCCGGCTCGCTGAATGGCTTTGCCAAAGCGGCGTTCCAGATGGGCGCGACCGGCAATGTCGATTCGGTGCCGGTCAGCTTCTACGTCTACAAAACGCCCAAGGGCAATGTGATGTTCGACTGCGGCAACAACGACAAAACCATCGCCGACCCCGCCGGCTGGTGGGGCCCGCTGGCCAAGGGCTTTGGCTTGAAGATGACCCAGGACGACGCCATCCCGGTGCAACTGGCCAAGATCGGCCTGAAGACCAGCGACATCAAATACCTGGTGGTGGGCCACCTGCATCTTGACCACGGCGGCAACATCGGCCTGTTTCCGAATGCCACGCTGGTGGTGCAGGACGAAGAGGTGCAGGCCGCCACCGCGCCCGATGTCGGCTTCTCGGTGTTCTACATCCCGGGCGATTTTGCCGACATGAAGAACCAGAACGTCATGAAGATCAAGGGCAACCTGGATTTGTTCGGTGACGGCAGCTTCCGCATCTTCAGCGCGCCGGGCCACACCAAAGGCAGCCAGTTTGCCGTGGCGCGCCTGCCCAAGACCGGCGCGGTGATCCTGACCAGCGACGTGGTCTACCTGAAAGAAAACCTCGACAAAAACCTGATCCCGCCGATCCCGGGCACGTCCAATCCGATCGACGCCTACAAGTCGTACCAAAAAATCCGCCACATCCGCGACAGCGAAAACGCCAAGATTTTTTACGGCCACGACCCGGAGGTCTTCAAGGCCACCAAGGTGGCGCCCGAGTTTTACGACTGATCGCCGGCCCGCGTCGTCCGCCCACCACCCACCGCCCACGGCAGCCGCAACACGGCCGTGGGCGTTTTTCTGTCTGCCTGATGAACGCACCGGCTGGCTTGCCAAACGCTGTTCGACCCGCCGCCCCACCCGCCGCGCCCCCCGCCGTGCTGGTGCGGGGGGTTAGCCAGCGCTACGGCCCGGTGCTGGCGCTGGACGCTATCCACCTGGCCATTCAGCCCGGTGAGATCGTCTGCCTGCTGGGCCCCAACGGCTCGGGCAAGACCACCTTGATCCGCCTGCTGGCCGGATTTTTGAGCCCCAGCGCCGGCACGCTGCAAGTGGCCGGCTTTGACGTGCAGGCCCAGGCCATGCAGGCGCGCCAGTGCATCGGCTACGCGCCTGAGCCCGCACCGATGTACCGCCACATGCGGGTGGGCGAGTTTCTGGCCTTCATGGCGCGCTTGCGCCAGGTGCCGCAGCGCCAGGTGGCCGAGGCCGTGGCCCGGGTGGCCGAGCAACTGGCCATCAGCGACAAATTGCAAGCCCCGATCCCCACACTGTCGCGCGGCTATCGGCAGCGGGTGTGCATTGCGCAGGCCCTGGTGCACCAGCCCAAACTGCTGATTCTGGACGAGCCCAGCAACGGCCTCGACCCACGCCAGATCATCGAGATGCGGCATTTGATCCGCTCACTGGCCGGGCGTTACACGGTGCTGATGAGCTCACACATCCTGAGCGAGGTGGCCAAGACTGCCGACCGGGTGGCCGTGCTGCTGGGCGGGCGGCTGCGCGGTGAGCGCCGGCTGGCGCCCGACGCCAGCGATCTGGAGGACTGGTTCCTCGCGCTGGTCTGAGAAGGTGTTGACGAAATGAGTGGCCGATGAATGCCTTCTGGGTGCTGACCCGCAAAGAGCTGAGCGCCGCACTGCTGTCGCCCATTGCCTACACCGTGGCGGCGGTGTTTTTGCTGGTGCTGGGCTACACCTTCAGCCTGACCTTGTTTGCCACCAAGGTGGCCAACCTGAACTACATCTTTCACCAGATCTATGTGCTGTCGATCCTGCTGACGCCGGTGCTGACGATGCGCGCCTTTGCTGAAGAGCGCCGCGCCGACACGCTGGAGCTGCTGCTCACCGCGCCGGTGGCCGAGGTCTGGATCGTGCTGTCCAAATACGCCGCGCTGCTGGTGGTGATGCTGGCCATCTACGCGCTGGCTGGCGTCTATGCCGGCGTGCTGGCCTGGGTGGGAGAGCCCGACTGGGGCCCCATCCTGATGGGCTATGCCACGCTGGTGCTGCTGGCCAGCCTGCTGGTGGCGGTGGGCGTGCTGGCGTCCAGCCTGACCGAGAACCAGGTGATTGCCGCTGCGCTGTCGATGGGGCTGTTTTTGATGCTGTGGTTTGCCGACTCGGTGGCGCCGTTGCTGCCCGCCGCGCTTGAGCCGCTGGCGCTCAACCTGTCGCTGATCGGGCACTTCAAGCCGCTGGTCACCGGCTCGGTGTTTTTGTCGGATGTGATGTATTTCATCAGCGCCACGGCCGTCGCGCTGTGGCTGGCCAGCCGCCGGCTGGCAGATCGGTAGCGCGTGCCGCCGATCTTCATCAGTGGGCTGGTGTTGCTGGCGCTGGGCCTGCTGTTTGGCGCCGGCCTGCGCGCGCCGCAGGGCCGGGGCCGCTGGCGCATTGCCAGCCGGCTGCTGGGCCTGCTGGCCGCGCTGGCGCTGGCGCTGCTGGCCAATGTGGCGGTGTTCCGCAACGACCAGCACTTTGATTTGACGCAGGAGCAGGCCTTCACCCCGGCGCCGGAAACCCTGCAAGTGCTGCAAGGCCTGACCCAGGATGTTGAACTGGTGTACTTCTACCAGGCGCAAAACCCGGCCGGCCGGGCGGCCAAGCAGATGGTCGAGATCATGGCCAAGGCCACGCCCCACCTGAAGGTGCGCACCATCGACCCGGACCAGCAACCGGCGCTGGCCAACCAGTTTGGCGTGCGCATGTACAACGCCGCGCTGCTGATGGCCGGCGGCCGGCGCATTGAGGTCATCAGCACCGAAGACCGCGAGATCGCGCTGGGCCTGCTGCGGCTGCTGCGCAGCGACAAGCGGCCGCTGTGTTTTCTCACCGGCCACGGTGAATATGACATCGACAACTTCGAGTTTCACACCCATTTCGAGGGCAGCAGCGGCCACAACCACGATGCCGGCGGCTTGTCGGTGGTGAAGATGGACCAGCACGGCATCGGCCGGCTGCGCCGGGCGCTGGACAAGCTGGGCTATGCGGTGCGCAAACTCAACCTGGCCACCCAGCACGGGGCGGACGGGCCCGGCGGCGCTTCCGGCGGCGCTTCCGGCAGCGCTTCCGGCAGCACTCCAGCCAGCACTTCGGGCAGCGTGTCGGGTGAGGCCCCCGGCGTGCCGGCCGACTGCGCTGCGCTGGTCGAGGCCAATCCGCGCACGCCGATGGCCCCGCCCGAGCTGGCGCTGCTGGCGCGCTACCTGGCCGGTGGCGGCAACCTGCTGATGCTGCTGGAGCCCGATTACCCGGTGGACGACGGGCTGGCCGCGCTGCTGGCCCGCGCCGGTGTGCGGGTGGGCGACGGCGTGGTGGTGGATCCGGTCAGCCACTACTTCACCGACCCGCAGATGGTGGCGGTGGAGAAATACGCCCAGCACCCCGCCGTTGCCGGCCTGGCGCTGAGCTTTTTCCCGGGTGCGCGCCCGTTGCAAGTCTTGCCGGCACCGGGCGTCACCAGCCTGCCGCTGTGGGCCAGCAGCGCGCAAGCCACGCTGCTGGCACGCACGCCGGACGACCGGCTGGACGCCAACGCCCAGACACCGGCGGTGCGCCCGCTGGCGCTCGTCAGCGAGGGCCGGCTGGACGGCAGCGGCCAGCCCTTCAAGCTGGTGGTGGTGGGCGATGCCGACTTTGCCAGCAACTCGTTTTACCCCTACCTGGCCAATGCCGACCTGGTGCTGGGCCTGGCCGCCTGGCTGCGCGGTGAGCCGCGTGGCCCGGCGCTCAAGCCGCCGGTCGAGGTGCTGCCGCTGGTGGCCATGACGAACCGCCAGATGCAGGCGATTTTTCTGCTCTGCGTGGTCGGGCTGCCGGGGCTGTGCGCGCTGGCCGGCGTGGTGGTGTGGTGGCGCCGGCGGTTTTGACGCGCACCGGCTGGGTTTGGGTGGCTGCGGCGCTGGCCGCGCTGGCGCTGCTGCTGGTGCTGGCGCTGCGCAGCCCCGACCGGCAGCAAAGCCTGGTGGCATTTCAGGCCGCCGGCACGATGCGCCACATCGCCCCCGAGCAGGTGCGCAGCGTGCAGTTGGCCGCCGCTGGCCGCAGCCGGCGGTTCGAGCGCGGCGCTGGCGGCCAGTGGCTGGCCGACGGCCAGCCGGCCGATGCGCGCAGTGCCGCCGCGCTGCAAGCCGGCCTGCGGCTGCTGCACAACACCCCGCCCGAGCGCGACTTCGACACCGAATCGCCCGATTTCGGCCTCAGCCCGCCGGCGCTGCAAGTCACCGTGTTGGCCGATGGCGGCCAGCTTTTCGAGGTGGCCTTTGGTGCTGCCAACCCGATGGGGCTGGCGCAGTATGTGCGCCTGCGCAGCGCCGGGCAGACCCGGCTCTACCTGATGCCGGGCTACCTGGCCGAGGCCTGGGCACCCGCCCTGCCGCGTCAGTTGCCATGAACTGCCGTCGGCGCCGGCGGATACCCGGTTTGCCGGGCCTGATGGCGTCGGGTTTGGCCCTTCTGGGCCTGGCCCTGCCGGCCGCCGCCCACACCACCAGCACCGGCCTGGCGCGGCTCGACCTGCAAGGCCGCGATGCCCACTACCAACTCACTGTGGCACCGGCCGAGATCGGCGGCGTCGGCACAGCGCTGCAACGCGGCGTGGCCGGCGACGCGGTGGCCGCCCGGCAGGTGGGCGTGCTGCTGCAAACCCACCTGGCGCTGGCGGTGAACGGCCAGCCGTGTCGCCTGAAACGCACCCGGCTGCAGGCGTCGCAAATCGCCGACGATCGGCTGGCCCTGCTGCTGGACTGGCAATGTGCTGACGCGCCGGGCACGCTGCTGCTGCGCGACACCTTGAGCACGGCTTTTGGCGACCACTACCGCAGCATCGTCAGCATCAGCCGCAGCGAGATCGGCGCCGACCGCGACCAGGCCACTGAGCCCGCCTCCGCCAAGCCCGGCGCCAGCGCAGCGCGCCCGACCGTTGCGTCCCAGGCCAGCCACCGGCAAGAGCACATCCTCGACCGCACGCACCCGCAAGTGCAGGTGGATTTCAGCCAGCCGGCGCCCAGCGGTTTTCTGGCCTTTGTTCAGTTGGGCGCCGGCCACATCCTGGGCGGCGCCGACCACCTTTTGTTTCTCGCCGCGCTGCTGCTGGGCAGCCACGGCCTGCGCCCGCTGCTCGTCACCGCAACCGCCTTCACGCTGGCCCACAGCCTGAGCCTGGCCGCCGCCACGCTGGGCTGGGTGCCGGCCACCAGCGCCTGGGTCGAGCCGCTGATTGCCGCGTCCATCGTCTGGGTGGCGCTGCAAAACATGCTTGAGAATTCAGCGCGCCAGCGCCGCCTGCCGCCGCGCCCGCTGCGCCGCCCGGCGCTGGCCTTTGGCTTCGGCCTGGTGCACGGCCTGGCCTTTGCCGAGGCGCTGACGCCGTTGCAGCTTGGCGGCTGGCCGCTGGCGCGCGCCCTGCTGGGCTTCAACCTGGGCGTGGAGGCAGGCCAGGCGCTGCTGATCCTGGCCCTGCTGCCGGCGCTGCGCTGGCTGGCCCGGCAGCGCGCCGCAAACACCGTCGTCCAGGCCTTGTCACTGGCGGTGGCCGCGCTGGGGGTGTTCTGGCTGGTGCAGCGGCTGGCCGCCTGAGTGCCGCGCCGGCCCGGGGCGGGCGTGGCGGCAAGGCATGGTCAAGCCACGCCAATCCGAAGTAGAATCTTTAGCTTTGTTGAAAAACCGCGTATCGATTCCCGGCCTTCCCTGCCGGGCCAGGCAAACCAGCCCCATCGAACGCATACCTCTCAGGACTTTGGAGTTAAATGACCACGATTCGCGTCAAAGAAAACGAGCCTTTTGATGTTGCCCTGCGCCGCTTCAAGCGCACCATTGAAAAGCTGGGCCTGCTCACCGACCTGCGGGCCCGCGAGTTTTATGAAAAGCCCACCTCGGAGCGCAAGCGCAAAAAGGCTGCCGCCGTCAAGCGCCACTACAAGCGCGTTCGCAGCATGCAGTTGCCGAAAAAGCTGTTCTAAACCCGAAGCCGTTTTCCTGCTCCGAATCAACGCCCGCGCGGGTTTCCCGGCGGGCGTTTTGCATGGCGCGGCGTGTTTTGTCGATTTGCTGGAGAAACCCCATGACCTTGAAAGACCAGATCACCGAAGACATGAAAACCGCGATGCGCGCCAAAGATGCTGCCCGGCTGGGCACGATCCGCATGCTGCTGGCCGCCGTCAAGCAGCGCGAGGTGGATGAGCGCATCGTGCTGGACGACGCCGCCGTGGTGGCCATCGTGGACAAATCGATCAAGCAGCGCAAAGACTCGATTGCCGCGTTTCAGGGCGCCGGCCGCACCGATCTGGTGGACAAAGAGAGTGCCGAGCTGCTGGTGTTGCAGGCTTATTTGCCAGTTCGGCTGTCGGCCGAGGCGGTGCAGGCCGCCGTGGCGGCCATCGTCGCGGCGCTGGCCACTGAACTGGGCCGGCCCGCCGGCCCCGGCGACATGGGCCGGGTGATGGCGGCGGTAAAAACCCAGCTCGCCGGCCAGGCCGAGATGGGCACGGTCTCGGCCGCCGTCAAAGCGGCGCTGGCGAAATAAACTCCGCCGCCATGAGCACCCCACTGCCGCTGCGCCAGATCGCCGACACGGTTTGTGTCGCCCCGCAACTCACGCCCGACGCGATGGCCGAGCTGGCCCGGCTCGGCTTTAAAAGCGTGGTCAACAACCGGCCCGATTTTGAGCACGGGCCCGATCAGCCGACCAACGCCGCGCTGGCGGCCGCTGCGCTGGCCGCCGGGCTGCAATACCGCTTTTTGCCGGTGGATGGCGGCTGGCAATCGCCCGAGCAGATTGCCGAATTTGCCGCGCTGCTGGCCGAGTTGCCGCCGCCGCTGCTGGCATTTTGCCGGTCGGGTGCCCGGTCAACCCGGCTCTACCAGCAGGCGGTGGCGCTTTAGGCACCCGCACCGCCGCTTTGCGGCGTTGCGGGAGAGGGCTGGGGTGAGGGCGTCAGCGGGCCGCAGCGATTGCCCGCGTGCGGGCGATGACCTCCGCGCCGCGCCCTCAAACCGCGCCCCAAACCGCCTGCGCCGTCTCGATCACCAGCCGCAGCTTGCTGCGCTGGGCTTCGACCGCGATGTTGTTGCCGTGCACCGTGCTGGAGAAACCGCACTGCGGGCTCAGGCACAACTGATCAAGCGGCGCGTACTTTGAGGCCTCGTCGATGCGGCGCTTGAGCAGGTCTTTGCTCTCCATCTCGCCAAATTTGGTGGTCACCAGGCCCAGCACCACGGTTTTGCCCTTCGGCAAAAAGCGCAGCGGCCGGAAGTCGCCTGAGCGGGCGTCGTCGTATTCCATGAAATAGGCGTCCAGGTTCATCTCGGCCAGCAGCGCTTCGGCCACCGGCTCGTAATTGCCCGCCGCCGCGTGAGTGCTTTTGAAGTTGCCGCGGCACAAATGCATCGCCAAAGTCATGCCGGCCGGTTTGTGCGCCACCACCTTGTTGATGAACTGGGCATAGCGGTGCGGCAGCTCGTTCGGATCGTCACCCCGCGACCGCGCCGCCTCGCGCATTTTCTCGTCGCAAAGATAGGCCAGGTTGGTGTCGTCCATCTGCACGTAGCTGCAGCCGGCGCTGGCCAGGCTTTGCAATTCTTCGCCGTAGGCCCGGGCCACATCGTCGTAGAACGCCGGGTCCAATTCGGGATAGGCGTCGCGACTGATGCCGGCGCGGCCACCCCGGAAGTGCAGCATGGTCGGCGACGGAATCGTCACCTTGGGCGTGTGGGCCGCGTTTCCAGACAGCGCAACCTGGCTTTTGAGGTATTCAAAGTCCGCCAACTGGATGTTTTCGATGTGGCGCACCTTGTCGATCACCCGGATCACCGGCGGTGACAGCTCCTCACTGCCGTCCGGCCGCTGCACCAGCACCGGGATGTCGGTTTTGACCCCGCCGAGCTGGGCCAGAAAGTCGATGTGGAAATAAGTGCGCCTGAACTCACCGTCGGTGATGCTTTGCAGCCCCACGTCCTGCTGAAACTGCACGATCTCGGTGATCGCTTTGTCTTCCACCCGCCGCAGTTGTTCGGCGCTGATCGATTGCTGCACAAAAAACTGCTCGCGCGCATCGAGCAGGTATTTGGGGCGCAAAAAGCTGCCGACATGGTCGGCGCGGAAAGGCGGGTGGGTGCGTGTCGTCATGCAAGGTTCTCCGGGTGAAAGCAAGCAGGGGCCGCAGATCCGGCTTTGCCGGGCCGCTGGCGACCGCCCGCTTGAGGGGGAGCGGCCAACGGCCGCTTCGGGGGTGGGCACATGTCAGTGCGCCGACACACCCAGCCAGGTGTCGAGCGGTGCCGGGTTGGCCAGCAGCGCGGCGCTGTCGGCGCGGTAGGCGATGCTGCCCCGGTCCAGCACGATGCAGTCGTCGGTGACGCCAAGCACCCGTTGCGGATGCTGCTCGACCATGATGGACGACAGGCCGTGCTCGCGGGCCACCCGGCGGATGGCGCGCAGCAGCTCGTCGACAAGGATAGGCGCCAGGCCCTCCAGCGGCTCGTCGAGCAACAGCAATCTGGGGTTCAGCACCAGCGCCCGGCCAAAGGCCAGCATCTGCTGCTCACCGCCCGAGAGCTGCGTGCCGAGGTTCTTTTTGCGCTCGGCCAGGCGCGGGAACAGTTGATAAACGCGCCTTGCGTCCCAGGCGCCGGGCCGGGCCACCGCGCTCAGGTTCTCGTCCACCGTGAGCGATTTGAAGATGTTGCGCTCTTGCGGCACCCAGCCAATGCCGCCACCCAACATGCCCGCCCGGGCATAGGCCGGCAGCGTCTGGATTTCACGCCCGGCCAGCGTGATGCGGCCGGCATGGCGGCGGGTGACGCCCACCAAGGTGTCGATCAGCGTGGTTTTGCCGGTGCCGTTGCGGCCCAGCAGCGCCAGGGATCGGCCGGCGGCCAAGCTGAAACTGACATCGCTGAGCACCAACGCATCGCCGTAGCCGCAGCTCAGGCCCTGCACGTCCAGCAGCCAATCAGCCATGCGGCGCTGCGGTCTCGCGGCCAGCGCGTGAATCGCCCAGATACACCGCGCGCACCTGCGGGTCGGCCGCAATCTGCTCGGGCGTGCCCTCGGTCAGCAGCGCGCCGTTGACCAGCACCGTGATGGTTTTGGCAAAGCTGAACACCAGGTCCATGTCGTGTTCGATCAGCAGCACCGAGACCTCATCGGGCAGCGCCGCCACGGTGGCCAGGATGTCGGCGCGCTCGGCACCGGGCACGCCGGCAGCGGGCTCATCGAGCAGCAGCAGGCTGGGTTTTTGGGCCACGGCCAGCGCAATCTCCAGCAGGCGGCGCTTGCCGTAGGGCAGCTTGTGGGTGGCGCGGTCGGCAAATTCCGTCAAACGAAACTGCGCCAGCAACTGTTCGCATTCATCGGCCACCTGCGCATCGCTGCCCAGCGGCGCCCACCAGCGGCGCGCCCGGCCCAGCCGGCTGGCGACGGCCAGCGCCAGGCTTTGCAGCGGCGTCAACGTGCCAAACAACTGGTTGATCTGGAAGGTGCGCACCAGGCCCAGCGCCACGCGCTTGTGCGGCGCCAGGTGGGTGATGTCGCGCCCACCCAGCACCACCCGGCCTTCGGTGGGCGCCAGCATGCCGGTGAGCTGGTTGATCAGCGTGGTCTTGCCGGCGCCGTTGGGGCCGATCAGCGCATGGCGGGCGCCGCGCCGGATCGTCATCGAGACCCGGTTGGTGGCGGTGATGCCACCGAATTTCTTCACCAGGCCGTGGGTCTGCAACACCACATCCGTCATTCTTTGCCCCGTTTCAACCAAACCCAGGGCCGGAACAGCCGCTCACGCCCGACCCGCATCAGCACGACCAGAAACAGCCCGATCCAGAAGGTCCAGTACTGGGCGGTGAAGGACGAGATCACATCGTGCAGCACCTTGAAGGCAATGGCACCCAGCAGCCCGCCCCACAGCCAGCCGGCGCCGCCGATCACCAGCGCCAGCAGCACATCGGCGCTGCGGTGGAAATCAAACACGTCCAGCGAGGCAAACCCTGTCGTCTGCGCCAACAGCGCACCGGCCGCCCCCGCCAGCGCCGCCGCCAGCGTGTAGACGGCTGCCAGCCGGCCCGGCACCGACAAGCCGATGGCCATCAGCCGCAGCCGGTTGTCGCGCAGCGCCTGGAGTGAGACGCCCAGCGGCGAGTGCACGATGCGGCGCAGCAGCAAAAAAGCGATCAACAGCATCGCCAGCGAATAGAACGAGGCCACCCGGGCGCCGAGGTCGAAGTCGAAGCGGCCCACCAGCGGCACGACCAGCGGCCCCATCACCACGCCCTGCAAACCATCGGCGCCACCGGTGAGGCCGTCAAACTTGTTGGCCAGCTCCAGCAGCACCAGCGCCACGCCCATCGTCACCATCAGCCGGGTGAGATCGGTGCCGCGCACAACCATCGGGCTGGTGGCCAGGCCGAGCAGCCCGCCGAGCCCAGCGCCCACGGCCAGCCCGACCAGCGGATCGGCCATCACATGCTTGGCAAACAGCGCCGCGCCGTAAGCGCCCACGCCAAAAAACGCCGCATGGCCGAGCGAGACGATGCCGGCATAGCCCAGGATCAAATCCAGCGACAGCGCAAACAGCGCCAGGATGGCGATCTCGTTGACCAGAGCGGCGTGCTGGCCAAAGAACACCGGCACCGCCCAGATGGCCGCCCAGAGCGCGACTTCCCAGGGCCGCCACCGGGACGGCGCCAGCAGCTTTTCGGCGGCATTCATCGCTTGTTCTCCCGTGAGAACAAGCCCTGCGGCCGCCACAGCAAGATCGCAATCATCAGCACGTAGACGATGAAGGCGCCCAGCTTGGGCAGGTAGTACTTGCCCAGCACATCGGCAATGCCCAGCAGCAAGGCGGCCAGCAGCGGGCCGGTGATCGAGCTGGTGCCGCCCACGGCACAGACGATCAAAAAATAGACCATGAATTTGAGCGGGAAGCTCGGGTCGAGCCCCAGGATGTCGGCGCCCAGCGCGCCGCCCAGGCCGGCCAGGCCGGAGCCGACCGCAAAGGTCAGCAAAAAGATGCGGTTGACGGGCAGCCCCAAGCCGGCCGCCACCCGGGGGTCGTCCACCGCCGCCCGCAGCCGGCTGCCAAAGCGGGTGCGCGCCAGCAGCCATTGCAAGCCCAGTGCCAGCGCCAGGCAGACGGCGATGATGAACAGCCGGTACGCGCCCATGCCCAGCGTCCACGACCCCGAGCCCAACTCGAAGCGCTGGCGCAGCCAGCCGGGCAGTTGCACATTGAGCTGCGAACTGCCCATCACAAAATCCACCGAGGCCACCGCCATGAAGGTCAGGCCGATGGAAAACAGCACCTGGTCGAGGTGGGGCTTGCCGTACATCGGGCGGTAAATTGTGCGCTCCAGCAGCGCGCCCAGCAGCGCTGTCAAGATGAACGCGGCCGGCAGGCAGGCCAGAAACGGCCAGCCGGCGCGCTGCATCAACAGCACCAGGATGTAGCCGCCGGCCATCGCAAACGCGCCGTGCGCCAGGTTGATGAAGTTCATCAGCCCCATCGTGACGGCCAGTCCGAGCGCCAGCACAAACAGCAGCATGCCGTAGGCGATACCGTCGAAGACAAGGGTGAGCATCGGTGGAGAAGCGAGAGGCGGGCCGGGAGGGGAGGTGGATGGGCGGCGCGGTTGGCGGCGGCTGCGCCCTCACCCCAACCCTCTCCCGCGTGCGGGAGAGGGAGCAAGGCTTGCCAATCCGCTGCTGCGTTCAGGAGAGGTAGGGAGCGGGGTCAGGTCACTTCAATTTGCCGGGGTCTTTGACCGCCTTCTGCACGTCAAACTCGACGTTGTAAAGCTGGCCATTCACCCGCTCTACCTTGCGGATATAGATGTCTTGCACGATGTCGCGGGTTTGCGCGTCGATCAGCACCGGGCCGCGCGGGCTCTCAAAAATCTGGCCTTTCATCGCCGCCAGCAGCGCGTCACCACCGGCGCCTTTGGTGGCATCCAGCGCCTTGAAGATCACCCGCATGCCGTCATAGCCGCCCACCGACATGAAGTTCGGCCTGAATTTGTTCGCCGCCTGGAAATCCGCCACATACTTTTTATTCGCCGGGCTGTTGTGCGCGGCCGAGTAGTGGTGGCTGTTGACCACGCCCAGCGCCACATCGCCCATGTCATTGAGTTGGTCGTCGTCGGTGACATCGCCGGTGGCGATCAGCTTGATGCCGGATTTGTCGAGCCCACGCTCACCAAACTGCTTCATGAACTGCGCGCCCTGGCCCGACGGCAAAAACACAAACAGCGCGTCGGGCGCCAGATCACGCACTTTTTGCAGCACCGGGGCAAAGTCAGCGCCGCGCAGCGGGGTGCGCAATTTGTCGGCCACCACACCGCCGTTCAATTGAAACTGGCTGGTGAAAAACTTCTCGGCGTCGTTGCCCGGGCCGTAGTCGGCCACCAGCGTGACCACCTTCTTGATCTTGTTCTTGGCCGCCCACTCGGCCATGCTGACCGCCACCTGCGGCAGCGTGAAGCTGGTGCGCACGATGTACGGTGAGGCTTCGGTGATGCTGGACGTGGCCGCCGCCATCACCACCATCGGGGTTTTGCTTTGCGTGGCGATGGGCGCGGTGGCGAGTGCCAGCGGGGTCAGGCCAAAGCCGGCCAGCGCCACCACCTTGTCGTTGACCACCAGCTCTTGCGCCAGCCGGCGCGTGGTATCGGCCACGCCGCCATCGTCTTTGATGATCACCTCCACTTTTTTGCCGCCGGCCTTGCCGCCCGACTGCGCCATCCACAGCTTGATGGCGGCGTCGATCTGCCGGCCGGTGGACGCCGACGGGCCGGTCATCGGCAGGATGACGCCGATCTTCACCGTGTCCTGGGCCTGGGCGTCGGCGGGGGTCGACGCGCCGGACGCCAGCGCAGTCAGGGCCGTCAGGGTCAGTAAAAGGCGTCGTCTGGTCATCAGGTGTCTCCAAAATGGTGGCCAATCGCCAAGGATTGTGCGTTGCCGGGACGGCCACCGGCCCCGGCGCAAGCCCTGCACAGCGGCGTGGCGTGCCGATACCAGCTATCGCAACCCGGCATGGCCGGGCGAGGGGGCGGGTGGGGTCGGGCCCAGGTCTGCCGGCAGCCTTATCGGCTGACGCTGAGCGCTGTCAAACCCCTGCCGCCGGCCCGGCGCCGGCAGCCGGGCGGCATCGGCCACCCACTCGTCGAGGCCAAACGGCACGCTGGCCGGCGCCGAGCCGCCCCGGCCCCGATGGTCGAAGCGCAGCACCGGGTGGCGCGTTGGCTGGCGGGATGGAACTGGGCCGTCAGGCGGCCGGGATGGCCGCAGATGCCGCTGTCAGCCGCTCAACATGCCACTCCACCAGCCTGGCCATATTGCCCAGCGATATCTGGTGGGCGTGGATCAGCCCCATCAGGCCGTTGCGCTCCATTGCCACGATGTCGGCATCGGGCAGCGCGGCCAGCTTTTGCTCGTCGACGGTGAGAAAGCCATCGACCACCAGCTTGCTGCCGTCGGGCAGCGTGGCATCAAAGCGCATGTCGCGCAGCAGGTCTTTCTCTACCAGCAGCGCGCCGGCCAGGCGGGTGCGCTCGACTTCCTGCTCAAAGTTCTCCAACTGCTTTTGCACGTTGCTGGTGAACTCGGTGGCCACCCCGGCGTCGTCGAACAGCGCCTGGCCGGCCTTGCCAAAGCCGACCCAACTCTCATCGAAGCACACCACCATCTCATTGGCCGCCACCCGGGCCAGCGCGAACGGGTACAGCCGCAGCATCGCCGGCACGTAGCGCACGCGCCATTTCTCGTCGGCGATGCACAGGTTTTGCCCGGCTGTGAGGCCGAACACCGCAATCGGCGCCACTTGCGCCTTGCCGTCATCGCCCTTGCCGGCGCTGACCCAGACCACCGGATAGTCTTTGCAGGCGTCGGTGAACTCGGTGCCGGCAACAAAAAAAGCATTCAATCCGGACGTGGTACTGAGGTCTCGTGCCGCCAGGTCAAGCTTCAAGTCGCGGTGTTTGACGCGGTCGAGTGCGACGGCTTTCTTGTGCAGGTTTTCGTTGATCATGGGGGTTGTCCTTCGTTTTCAGGGGGTGCGATGCGGCTCACCAGCACCTTGTCCACGCGCTTGCCGTCGAGATCGACCACCTCGAAACGCCAAGCATCCCATTCGACCACATCGGTGGTTTGCGGCAGCCGGCCCAGCAGCAGCATGATCATGCCGGCCAGCGTGTTGTAACGGCCGCGATCCTCCTCGGGCAAGTCACGGATTTCGAGCCGGTCTTTCATCTCGGGCACCGGGATCAGGCCGTCCATCAGCCAACTGCCGTCGCTGCGCCGCACCGCCCAGGCGTCGTCGGCGCTGGGCGGGCTGAACTCACCGGTGATAGCCTCCAGCACATCGCGCACCGTGATCACGCCCTGCACCGCGCCGTACTCGTCCACCACAAACACCAGCTCGGCGCTGGTGGCGCGGAACTGGTCCAGCAACTCCATGCCCGACAGCGTCTCGGGCACAAACACCGGCGCATGCATCAGCGTGGCCAGGTCGGGCGTCTCGCCGCGCGACAGCGGCACCAGCAGGTCTTGCGCCTGGATCACGCCCACCACGTCGTCCAGCCCGTCGCGGCAGACCGGGTAACGCGAATGGCCGTTGGTCGTCATCTGGGTCAGCAGCTCGGCCAGCGGCGCGTGCTGGTCGAGCCAGGTGATCTCGGTGCGCGGGATCATCATCGAGCCGATCTGCCGCTCATCGAGCCGGAAGACGTTGCGCACCATCTGGTGCTCTTGAGCCTCGATCACGCCGGCGTCCAGGCCCTCTTCCAGGCTGGCGGCAATCTCCTCCTCGGTCACGCTGCGCGACGGCGCGTGGCGGATGCCCAGCAGGCGCAACGTGGCCTCGGTGCAGGCCGACAGCAGCCAGACAAACGGCCGGGTGGCCGCGCTGAGCATGTCCATCGGCCGGGCCACCAGCACCGCCACCCGCTCGGGGTACATCTGGCCCAGCCTTTTGGGCACCAGCTCGCCGAAGATGATGGTCAGGAAGGTGATGATGACCACCACCAGCGCGGTGGCCGTGATCTCGGACGTGCGCGGCCCGAGCAACGGAAACAGGGCGTGCAGCCAGGCCGACAGCGGCTGCGAAAACGCCGCGTCGCCGACGATGCCGTTCAGCACGCCGATCGAGGTGATGCCGATCTGCACCGTGGACAAGAACTTGGTGGGGTCGTCATGCAATACCTGCGCGGCACGGGCGCCGGGCTCACCGGCCTCCACCATCACCGTCAGCCGGGCCTTGCGCGAGGTGGTCAAGGCCATCTCCGACATCGCGAACAAGGCGTTGACCAGGATCAGGAACAGCAGCAGGGCGACGTCCATGCAGTGGCGCGGCGGCGGCGCCCGGAGATCAACACGGCCGGCAGCGTAGCAGAATGAACCCATGCACTATCTTGTTGGCGACCTGCAAGGCTGCTGCGATGCGCTGCATCGTCTGCTGACCAAAATCGATTTCTCACCGTCGCGTGACCACCTGCACCTGCTGGGTGATCTGGTGAACCGGGGCCCGGCGTCATTGCAAACCCTGCAAACCCTGCACGCGCTGGGCAACGCCACCACCTGCCTGCTGGGCAACCATGATCTGCACTTGCTGGCGCTGTCGGTGGGCGCGCGCAAACCGCAGCGCAGCGACACGCTGGACGCCGTGCTGGCCAGCCCCGACCGGGCCGCGCTGCTCGACTGGCTGCGCCAGCGCAAGCTGGCCGATGTGGCACAGGGCTGGCTGCTGGTGCATGCCGGCGTGGTGCCGCAATGGGATCAAGCCAAAACCCTGGCGCTGGCGGCCGAGGTGGAAGCCGTGCTGCGCGGCCCGGGCATGGCCGATTTTTTGCAGGTGATGTACGGCAATGAGCCGGCGCATTGGCAAGACAAGCTGGTCGGCGCCCGACGCTGGCGCATGGTGCTCAATGTGCTGACCCGCATCCGCTACTGCACACCCGACGGGCGGCTGGACTTCAACACCAAAGACAGCTCGGGCAGCGCCCCGCCCGGCCACCTGGCCTGGTTTGACGTGCCGGGCCGGCTGACGGCTGGCGTGCCGATGGCGTTTGGCCACTGGTCCACCCTGGGCCTGCAAAACCGGCCCGACCTGCTGGCGCTGGACACCGGCTGCGTCTGGGGCGGCGCGCTGACGGCGGTGCGGGTGGACGGCGGCCGGCGCGATGTGGTGCAGGTGGCCTGCGAGCCGGCGCAAACACCGGGTTGACCGGCACGCGGCCCGTCAAAGGCTGCGCAGCACCCGCCCTGGCAGGCAAACCAGCAGCGACGCGGTGAAGGGCCTGCGCCCGAGGCCGCCTAGAATTACGCCGTTGGAAGCGTGGCCGAGCGGTTTAAGGCTGCAGTCTTGAAAGCAGTTGCATAGAAGGACCAGAGCGAGTGTTCATGCGGGTTCCGGAGGCATCGTCTCCGCAACTTCTGAGATCATCTCCGCAACTGGAGGCGTGCCAGAGTGGCTTAATGGATCAGTCTTGAAAACTGACGACGGTGCAAGCCGTCCGTGAGTTCGAATCTCACCGCCTCCGCCAGTTCATAGTCCATTCCCTCCCTTTCTAGCCACCGTTCGTAGCCGGCAATCAGTGCCCGGCCAAGCGACTTTGGCACTGGGCAGTCGATCAAAGTCCTGCGCCCCAACAATCCAGGGCAAGGGCTGCGCCGCACCCCTTCCCTTTCGCCTGCATTGAAGCCAGAATCCGGCCTTCGAAGGCGGGTAAGAAGGTGGGTAGATTTGTGCCTGTGATCGCACGAGAGCTGGCATCCGCCGAGATTGGGCTGATCACGGCCCCCGGCACGCACGCTGTCGGGGGCGTCACGGGACTCTGTCTGCAGGTGACAGGCTCTGGCGCAAGAAGCTGGTTGCTGCGGATCAAGGTCGACGCCAAGCGGCGCGAGTTCGGCCTGGGGTCGTTCCCAACCGTGACGCTACCCACGGCGCAGGCAAAGGCCCGCGCGTTGCGAGAGAGGATTGGTGGCGGCCTTGACCCTGTCATTCGGCGCCGCACCGCTCGAAGCACCGAGCTTGCTACCCGATCGACCACCATCACGTTCAAGGCATGCACCGAGACCTTCATCGGCGCCGAAGTTGCCGACGGGCGGAACCCGCGATATGCGGGTCAGGCGCTCCGTGACCTCGAACGTCTCGCGTTCCCGGTGATCGGCGGACTCGGCGTCCACACTATCAATCCGGACGATGTACTGGCGGTCCTCGAACCGATCTGGAACAGCAAACATGCGACGGCGACGAAGTTGCGTGGTCACATCGAGCGAGTGCTGTCCTTCGCGAAGGAACGCGGGTTCCGCGACGACCCCAACCCAGCACAGTGGGACGGAAACCTCGTCACCGCCCTGGCCGCACCCAAGTCCGTACGTCGCGGCGACCATCATCCTTCGCTGCCAGTCAACGATGTCCCCCACTTCGTCGCTCAGCTCAGACAGATGCCGGGCGTCGCAGCGCAAGCGCTAGAACTGGCGATCTTGACGGCAACACGGCCGACCGATGTCAGAGCCATGTCGTGGGATGAGCTCGATACGCGGAATGCCGTCTGGACGATTCCCGAAGCACGTGCGACAAGCGGCAGGCCACACCGGGTGCCGTTGAGCACTCGCGCGACGACGCTCATCACATCACAGCCGCGGGACTTGGCTCAGCAGTTCGTCTTCTGCGCACCTCGTTCAGGGGGCCCACTGTCCGACATGGCCTTGACCGCCGTCGTTCGCCGCATGAACGAACTCAGAATGGACAGCACACAGCAGGGGTGGACAGACCCAGGTCAAGGCCACCGCGTAGCCGTACCAAACGGTTTCCGCACCACGTTCCGCGCATGGGCAGAGCGGAAGAAGTACGCAGCCCAGATGATCGATCAAGCGCTTGCGCTCAGGGCGACGGAGCAGGCCCAAGACGCCGACGCGCAGGCGATG
>JANLOP010000109.1:0-7689 GCA_031366635.1 Betaproteobacteria bacterium
GCCGCCGCCCGACCGGGCGCGGCCGGCCCGGCTGCCCGCCGCCGCCGCGCCCGCCGCCAGCCCGGTGGCAAGCGCCCCGCTGATCGACGCTGCCGGCCTGGACTGGCCCGCGCTGCGCGACGCGGTAGTGGGATGCCGGGCTTGCGGGCTGTGCGAGACGCGGCGCCAGACGGTGTTTGGCGTGGGCCATCGGCGGGCGCACTGCATGGTCGTGGGTGAGGCGCCGGGTGAGACCGAAGACGCGCGCGGCGAGCCGTTTGTCGGCGAATCAGGCCAGTTGCTGGACCGCATGCTGCGCGCCATCGGCCTGAGCCGCCTGCCCGCCGACCCCGCCGATCCGCTGCACCCGACCGATCCGGACCCAGCCGCCGACCCGGCGCGGCAGGTCTACATCGCCAACGCGCTGAAGTGCCGGCCACCGCGCAACCGCAACCCCACGGCGCAAGAACTGGCCACCTGCCAGCCTTATCTTGAGCGCCAGGTGGCGCTGGTCCAGCCCCGGCTGATCATCGCAATGGGCCGCTTTGCGGTGCAATCGCTGCTGGGCAGCGATGAGCCCATCGGCCAACTGCGCGGCCGGGTGCACCGCTGGCGCGGCGTGCCGCTGGTGGTGACTTACCACCCGGCCTACCTGCTGCGCCAGCCGGCCGAGAAAGCCCGCGCCTGGGACGACCTGTGTCTGGCGGCAGCCTGCCTGGACAGCGCAGCGGGCTGACACCCGCCGCGCGTCACCCGCCACCCAGCGCCACCCACCCTGCGCCGCGTGCGCCCGGGACGGGCCCACGGGCGAGGCCGCGTCAACCCTTTTTCACCTTCGCCGGCCGCGTCCAGCCGGTGATCGCCACCTGTTTGCCACGCGCCACCGTCAACTGGCCGGGCAGCGTGTTTTTGCTCACCGTGCTGCCGCCGCCCACCGTGCCGCCGGCGCCGATGGCCACCGGCGCGATCAGCACGCAATTGCTGCCGATGTGCACATCGGCGCCGATCACCGTGCGGTGCTTGTTGGCGCCGTCGTAGTTGGCGGTGATGCTGCCGGCGCCGTAGTTGACACGCTCGCCCACCGTGGCGTCGCCCAGGTAGGCCAGGTGGTTGGCCTTGGCGCCGCGCGCCAGCGTGGAGTTCTTGACCTCGACAAAATTGCCGATGTGCACGTCCTCGGCCAGCTCGGCGCCCGGGCGCAGCCGGGCGTACGGCCCGACCACCGAGCCCGCTCCGACGCGGGCGCCGTCGATGTGGCTGAACGGGTGCACCACCACGCCGGCCGCCAGCACCGCGTTGCGCAGCACGCAGTGGGCGCCAATCTGCACGTTGTCAGCCAACTGCACCGCGCCCTCAAACACGCAGCCGACATCGATCTCCACGTCCTGGCCGGTGGCCAGCGTGCCGCGCAAGTCAAAGCGCGCCGGGTCGGCCAGCCGCACGCCGGCCAGCAGCAGCGCGTCGGCCTGGCGGCGCTGCAGGCGGCGCTCAAGGTCGGCCAGTTGCACGGGGCTGTTCACGCCCAGCACCTCGGTCTCGTCGCGCGCCGTCGTGGCCACCACCGGCAGGCCGTCGGCCACGGCCATGGCCACGATGTCGGTCAGGTAGTACTCGCCCTGCGCGTTGTCATTGCGCAGCGCGGCCAGCCAGCGCTTCAGCGCGGTGGTGGGCGCGGCCATCATGCCGGTGTAAACCTCGCTGATCGCGCGCTGCGCCGGTGTGGCGTCTTTGTGCTCAACGATGCCCAGCACCGCAGCGCCCTCCCCCTCAGTCTCACCCGCCGCCCCGGCCGGCACTGCCGCCCGCACGATGCGGCCGTAGCCGGTGGCATCCGGCAGGTGGATTGTCAGCAGCGCCAGGCGCTGGCCGGCGCAGGCGTCGATCAGTGCGCGGGCGGTGGCGGTCTCGATCAGCGGCACATCGCCGTTCAAAATCAGCGTCGTGCCGCCGTCGGTCAACTGGCCTGCAACTTGCTGCACGGCATGGCCGGTGCCCAGTTGGGGCATCTGCCGCACCGACTTTGCGCCGCTGCCGGCCAGCGCCAACTCCACCTGCTCAGCGCCGTGGCCGGTGATCACCCAGCAGCGCTGCGGGCCGAGCGCGGCGCTGCTGGCCAACACATGCAACAGCAGCGGCCGGCCGGCCAGCCGGTGCAACACTTTGGGCAGGCTGGATTTCATGCGCGTGCCCTTGCCCGCAGCCATCACCACGATGTCCAGCGCGCCGCCCGGCACGCCAGGCGCTGAACTTTCTGGTGCCGGGGTCGTCTCAATATCCGTCGCCATTTAGGAGCCCGATTCGATGCAGTGGTTTAAACGCCGGATTATCTGGCTGCTGCTGGCGCTGGCCGGGCCGTTGCTGGTGGGCTGCAGCGCCCTGCGGCTGAGCTACAACCAGGCGCCGTTGCTGGCCTACTGGTGGTTGGACGGCTACGCCGACTTCAGCGCCGAGCAAGCCCCGGTGGTCAAAGCCGCGCTCGACGATTGGCTGGCCTGGCACCGCAGCAGCCAGTTGCGTGACTATGCCCAGGCGCTGGCCGCGATGCAGGTGCTGGCTGTGGACAAAGTCACTGCCGGCCAGGTGTGCAGCACGGTGCAGGCCTGGCAACAACGCGGTGAGCGTGCTTTTGAGCATGCCGTGCCGGCGCTGGCCGATCTGGTGCGCAGCCTGTCGCCCGAGCAGATCCGGCAAATCGAGCGCCAGCAGGCCAAAAAACAGGACAACGCGGTGGCCGACTACCTGCAGCCGGTGCTGGCCAAGCGCCAGAAAGCGTCTTTCGAGCGCGCACTCGACCGGGCCGAAACGCTGTACGGCAAGCTCGACGAGCCACAGCGCCAGCGCCTGGCGCTGGATCTGTCGGCCTCGCCCTTCAACCCTGAACTCTGGCTGGCCGAGCGGCGCGCGCGCCAGATCGATATCGTGCGCAACCTGCGCCAGTGGCAGGCCGAGCGCAGCGACGCGGCCACCGTGGCGGCCGGTCTGCGCCGCCTGGCGGCCGAGCCGCTGCAGTCACCGCGCGCCGACTACCAGGCTTATGCCGATGGGCTGATGGACGCCAACTGCGCGCTGATCGCCAACCTGCACAACGCCACCAGCCCGGCGCAGCGCGGGCATGCGGCGAACAAATTGAAGGGCTGGGAGGGTGATTTGCGTGCCTTGATGCTGCGCTGAGCCGGCCTGGACGGCGCGGTGACGTGACGGGTGGCGCGGGGGTGGCGAGCGGCGCGGCGCGGGGGTGAGGTGACGGGTGGCGCACCGGTTCACCGGGCGCGGTGGCCGCCCGGTGCGCAGGCCGCTCGGGTCACAACGTGTTACACAATGCGCCCGCGCCCCGATGCAGCCCAATCCCGCCCCCTCCCCGCCGCCGGCCAGGCGCCCGGCCGACTGGTTGCCGCACGCCCTGGGCCTGCTGGCGGCAGCACTGCTTTTGGCGCTGCTGTTGGCACTGATGGTGGGGCTGTCGGCCTGGCAAGAGCGCAACCGCCAGCACCAGCGCGCGGCCGCCGCCGCGCAAAACCTGGCCCGCCTGCTGGAAGCCCGGGTGGCTGAGGTGCTGGTCAAGGCCGACCTGCTGCTGCAAGCTGCGGCCGTGCTGGCGAGCGACACCGACGGCCGGGCTGCCGAAGGCGCTGGGCTGGCCGCGCCCGCCAACGCACCTTCCAGCGCACCGGCCGCCGCGCTGCCCGACGTACTGTCAGGTTTGCAAGACCTGCGGCTGGCAGACGCTGACGGCCGCTGGCGCTGGCGTCTTGGCCCGGCCAGCCCGGGCCGGCCGCCCGACGCGCCAGCCGATCTACCGGCCTACCCGCCCGACAGCGAGGAGTTGCAGCGCACCCGGGCGCCCGCTGCGCCGGGGCTGGTCATCACCGGCCCACGCCGCCACAGCCCCGACGGGCCCTGGCTGCTGGTGCTCAGCCGGGCGGTGCACGGCGCCGATGGCCGGTTTGCCGGCCTGCTGAGCGGCGACCTGCCGGTGGCGCGCTTTGACGCGCTGTTGGGCGCCATCGACCTGGGCGAGCACGGCGCGGCCGCGCTGCGCACGGAATCGATGGCGCTGGTCTACCGCTGGCCTGCGCCGGTTGCGGCACCGGCACCGGCTGCGGCGGCGGGCGATGCCGCGATCGGCAGCACCTCCGTGCCGGCCGCGCTGCGCGAGGCCGTCGCGTTGAACCCGCTGGCCGGTGAGTTTGACGCGCCGGCCGCGCCCGACGGCAGCCCGCGCATCGGCGCCTACCGCCAGGTGCTGGGCTACCCGCTGATCGTGCTGCTGGACCAGCCCGACGGCGCTGCGCCCGCCGGCTGGGGCGCCGTGCAAACGGCCATCGCCGCACTGGCCCTGGCCACGCTGGCGCTGGCCGGGCTGGCCGGCGGGCTGTTGCTGCGCGCCGGCCAGCGTCAGCAGCGCGCCGCGCAGCGGCAGTGGGCAGACCTGGTGGACGCCAGCACGGACGCCATCGTCAGCGAGACGCTGGACGGCGTGCTGACGCACTGGAACCCCGCCGCCGAGCGGCTGTTTGGCCACAGCGCGGCGCAGATGCTGGGCCAGTCGGTGCAACGCCTGGTGCCGCCCGAGCAGCGCGACCAATTGGCCCAGGCCGTGGCGCAGGTTGCCCGGGGTGAGCCGGTATCGCCTTTTGAGACCGAGCGGCTGTGCCGCGACGGCCGGCGCATCGCCGTGCTGATCAGCGTCGCGCCGCTGACGGCGCCCGACGGCCGCGTCACCGGCAGCACCCGCACCGCGCGCGACCTCACGCCGCAGCAGGCGCTGCAGGCCGAGCTGCGCCAGCTCGCCTTTTACGACCCGCTGACGCTGCTGCCCAACCGCCGCCTGCTGCTCGACCGGCTGGGCCGGGCCCAGCAGGCCAGCCGGCGCCTGGGCTCGTTTGCGGCGCTGCTGGTCATCGAGTGGGACCGCGTCACCCCGACGCCCGGCCGGCTCGGCCCCGACGCCGAGGACGATTTGCGCTTGCACGTGGCGCAGCGCCTGGTGGCGTGCGTGCGCGAAACCGACACCGTGGCCCGGCTGGGCGACGCGGTATTTGCCGTGGTCTGTGAAAACCTGGGTGCCGGCGCGCTGCTGGCCGGCCAGCGCCTGGACGCGCTGGAGGCCAAACTGCGCAGCGCGCTGGCGCAGCCGATGCCGTTGAGCGCGGCGCCCGGCGCGGGCCCGGTGTCGTGCCGCCTGCACATCGGCCGGCGGCTGTTCATCGGCACCGACAGCACGCCGGCCGCGCTGATCTACGACGCCGACCGCACGCTGGACCGCCCGGCGCAGCGCCAGGCCGCGCCCGGCGCCGCGCCGCAAGACGATGTCAATGAAGACGACGACGACTATTGAGCACGCAAGCGATCTGCCAAACTGCCGCCCTCATCCGCCCAACCATCGACCCCGACCATGAACATCCTGCGATTCGACGACCTGGTGGCCCAAGGCCAAGTGATTGGCAAGCGGGTGTTCATCCGCGCTGACCTGAATGTGCCGCAAGACGACACCGGCCAGATCACCGAGGACACCCGAATCCGCGCGTCGCTGCCGTGCATCCGCACCGCCCTGCTGGCCGGCGCGGCGGTGATGGTCACGTCGCATCTGGGCCGTCCGACCGAGGGCGAGTTCAAGCCCGCCGATTCACTCGCGCCGGTGGCCCTGCGGCTGGCGGAGCTGCTGGGCAAGGGCCTGGCACCGCACGGCGTGCCGCTGGTCTCGAACTGGGTGGACGGCGTGCGGGTAGATGGCAAGCCGGTGGCGCTGGGCCAGGTGGTGCTGCTGGAAAACTGCCGCCTGAACAAAGGCGAGAAGAAAAACGACGAGGCGCTGGCCCAAAAAATGGCCGCGCTGTGCGACATCTTTGTCAACGACGCCTTCGGCACCGCCCACCGTGCCGAGGCCACCACCTACGGCATCGCCCAGTTTGCGCCCATCGCCTGTGCCGGCCCGTTGCTGTCAGCCGAGATCGACGCCATCACGCAAGCGCTGGCCCACCCGAAACGGCCGCTGATCGCCATCGTCGCCGGCAGCAAGGTGAGCAGCAAATTGACGATCCTCAAAGCCCTGTCGGAGAAAGTGGACGGGCTGATCGTCGGCGGCGGCATTGCCAACACCTTCATGCTTGCAGCCGGTTTGAAGATCGGCCACAGCCTGGCCGAGCCCGATCTGCTGGGTGAGGCCAATGCGGTGATCGCAGCCATGCTGGCCCGGGGCGCGGCCGTGCCCATCCCCGTGGATGTGGTGTGTGCCAAGCGCTTTGCGGCCGACGCGCCGGCCACGGTGAAGCCAGCAGATCAGGTGGCCGATGACGACCTGATCCTCGACATCGGGCCCAAAACGGCGGCGCTGCTGGCGGCGCAGTTGATGAAGGCCGGCACCATCGTCTGGAACGGCCCGGTGGGCGTGTTCGAATTTGAGGCTTTCTCGCACGGCACCGGGGCAATAGCCCGGGCGATTGCCGCCAGCCCGGCTTTCAGCATTGCCGGCGGCGGGGATACGCTGGCGGCGATTGCCAAATACGGCATCGAGCGCGATGTGGGTTATATCTCGACCGGCGGCGGCGCGTTTTTGGAGGTATTGGAAGGCAAGACGCTGCCGGCTTTTGAGATATTGGAGCAGCGGGCGGAGGAGGGCTGATTGGGCGTTATCCGGCCGCGTCCTTGCCGGCCGGCGGGTTTGCGTCAGGTGTCGGGTGGATTTTCAAATGGGCCAAGCCTCCTAGCATTGACGTGTCTTGAACTTGTGAGTTACCAATAAACAGATCGTGCAGATTTTCCAGCCCGGCCAATGGGCTGACGTCGGATACAGCGCTCGATGACAACGACACCATTTCAAGCTGGTGCAGCGTCGACAACGGCTCAAGGCTGTTTATTTGCAAACCCGCCAGCAGCAGCGAATTGAGTTTGACGAGGCCACGCAGCGGCGTCAAATCAGTAACGCCAGTACGAGTCAGATCAAGCAGCCTGAGTTCAGTCAACCCCGCCAGGGGTGCAAGATCAGCAATGGCGGTGCCGTCGAGGCCAAGCATTTTCACGCCCCTGAATTCCGCCAAGGGCGAGAAATCGAGCATTCTGCTGCCTTGCAGATTTAGCTCATCGGCATCACCTGTAAGTGCGCCGGCATCATGCCGTAGCAATGCCCATATTCGCTCGCATCCATAATCGTTCCCTGTCAACGCGCCCAGCACGCCGGACACGGGCCGCCAGCGTTTGAACTCTCGTTCACTCTTCACGTACTCAACTGCACGGTCAAACCCGCGCTTCCGCAGTGCGTCAGGCACCACGGTTCCCAGGTTTACAACCAATCTCGCAAGCAGTTCAACTCTCGCCGCGTTGTGGGGTGTGGCCCCCCATTCTTCGGCACGTAACGCAGTGGTCGGCACCTGCTCCAGCTCGGCGCCGAACGCCGCCTGCCAGAGCCGGGAAATCACCCGGGGCGACCAGTCTGGCAACTCGAAAAACGTGATCATCGTCGCGCGCCAGGCGGCCTGCCCGGCCAAATCCCCCAACTCGTCAAACAGCGCCTGCAGGCGCCCGGGGTCAGCCACCCCGAAATCACGCACGCCATTTTGCAAATACAAGGCCGCAAAATACTCCTGGATCGACAGGTGGGCAAAGGCATACAAGCCCTCGTCGCGCGGGATGAACAAGCCGCTGCGCCGGGCTATCGCATCAACAAACGCGCGCACATAACCCGCATCCGGCTCCAGTCCGGATTCGCGCATC
>JANLOP010000124.1:0-13362 GCA_031366635.1 Betaproteobacteria bacterium
CGCGGCAACCGCGCGGCCTCGCGCGCCAGCTGCGTGATGCGCGCCCAGTCACCGCCTGCCACTGCATCGGCCGGCGTCAGCCATGAGCCGCCCACGCACACCACGTTGGAGAGCGCCAGCAGTTCCCCTGCATTGGCCGCCGTGACGCCACCGGTGGGACAGAAGCGCACGTCGCCGAACGGCCCCTGCCAGGCCTTGAGCATGGCAGCGCCGCCGGCCTGCAGCGCCGGAAAAAATTTCAGTGCGGCATAGCCGTCTTCCTGCGCCGCCAGGATCTCACTGCCGGTCGCCACGCCGGGCAGCAATGGCAGCCCAAGCTCATGGCAGGCCTTGCCGATGCCGTGGCTGTAGCCCGGGCTGACGGCGAAGCGCGCGCCGGCCATGGCCGCCGCTTGCGCATCGGAAGAGCTGCGCACGGTGCCGGCCCCGATCACGGCCTCGGGCACGTCCAGAGCGATTCTTTCGATGCAGGCCAGCGCCACGGGGGTGCGCAGCGTCACTTCCAGCATGCGGATGCCTCCGGCCACCAGCGCCCGCGCCAATGGCACGGCATGTGCGAGGTCGGACAGCACGATCACCGGGATCACCGGCGCGTCGGCCATCACCTGCAATGCGGTGAGGCCGCCGACAGGCCTGTCCTGCGCTCCGCCGAAGGGCTCGGCCCGATCGGTGGGGGTCATGGCCATGCGCAGGCACCTTCCTCCGCCACCAGCGCGTTGCGCCGGAACACGCCGAACAACTCGCGGCCCATGCCGTGCGCATTGGCCGAGCGCAGCGCCTCGGGCATCACGGCGATGTCGCGCTCCGCCCACTGCGCATCCGGCACCAACGCCTGCAGCGTCCCGGCCTCCGCGTCCAGCCGCACGATGTCGCCGTCGCGCAGCCGGGCCAGTGGTCCGCCGGCCGCCGCTTCCGGCGACATATGGATCGCGGCGGGCACCTTGCCCGAGGCCCCGCTCATGCGGCCATCGGTGACCAGCGCGACCCGAAAGCCCTGGCCCTGCAGCACGGCAAGCGGCGGCGTGAGCTTGTGCAGTTCCGGCATCCCGTTGGCCTGCGGTCCCTGCCAGCGCACCACGCACACCAGCCCCCGGCCGGCGTTGCCGATGCATGCGGCTTCCAGCTCACCAGCGGAGAAGGCCTTGAGCAGCTGGTCCTGGCTGTCGAACACCCGCGCCGGGGCCTCGATCAGGTGCCGATCCGCCGGCACGGCCGACACCTTGATCACGCTGCGGCCCAGGTTGCCGCGCAGCAGCTTGAGTCCGCCGGTGGCGCTGAAGGGATCGTTGGCCGGGCGCACGATGGTGAGCTCGCGCGAAGGACCGATGTCGGTCCACTGAAGTGAATTGCCCCCACCCCCGCCCTCCCCAGGGGGGGGCGAGCGAAGAGCGGGCTCGCGGGTGTATTCACGCAGGCCGCCGGCACGCACCGTGAGCACGTCCTCGTGCATCAGACCGGCGTCGAGCAGCTCGCGGATGACGAAACCCGGCCCACCCGCGGCCTGGAACTGGTTGACGTCGGCGCTGCCGTTCGGATAGACCCGGGCCAGCAGCGGCACCGCCGCCGACAATTCCGCGAAATCGTCCCAGTCGATCGAGAGACCGGCCGAGCGCGCCACCGCGACCCAGTGGATCAGGTGGTTGGTGGAGCCGCCGGTGGCCAGCAGCGCCACCATCGCGTTGACGATCACCCTCTCGTCCACCAGCAGCCCGATGGGGGTGTAGCGGGCGCGCCGGGTGATGGCCAGCAGCGTGCGCACCGCCTCGCGCGTCAGCGCCTCACGCAGGCCGTCGTGCGGATGCACAAAAGCAGCGCCCGGCACATGCAGGCCCATCGCTTCGAGCAGCATCTGGTTGCTGTTGGCCGTGCCGTAAAAAGTGCAGGTACCGGGGCCGTGGTAGGCCGCCTGCTCGGCTTCAAGCAGTTGATCGCGCCCAACCAGCCCCTGCGCAAACTGCTCGCGCACCTTGGATTTGGCGCCGTTCGACAAGCCCGTGGACATCGGCCCGGCCGGCACAAAAACGCAAGGCAGGTGGCCAAAATGCAGCGCGCCAATCAGCAGGCCGGGCACGATCTTGTCGCACACACCGAGCAGCAGCGCGCCGTCAAACACATCATGCGACAGCGCCACCGCCGTGGCCATGGCGATGGTGTCGCGCGAGAACAGCGACAACTCCATGCCCGGCAGGCCTTGCGTGACACCGTCGCACATCGCCGGCACGCCGCCGGCCACCTGCACCGTGGCGCCGTGGCGACGGGCCTCGTCGCGGATCAGCGCCGGGTAGCCCTCGTAAGGCTGGTGGGCCGACAGCATGTCGTTGTAGGCCGTCACCACTGCCAGATTGGGTGCGCGCTCGGCCACCACGCGCAGCCGCTGGTCAACCGGCAGCGCGGCAAAAGCGTGCGCCACATTGGCGCAACCCATGCGCTCTGCGCCGGGCGGACGGTCCATCAGGCGCTGGATGCGGCCCAGGTAGGCCTGGCGCTGCGGCGCGCTGCGCTGCTGGATGCGCTGGGTCAAGTCGGCGAGGGGGTTTTTCATGCACGGGCTTTTCAGACGAAATTCCAACGAAAAATCAGTAACTGTGGTCTCTATTATTGAGTAACCTGGTTACATCGTCAATTCTTTTGCCGCGTCGTCTGGCATGCTCGGCGCATGACCCTGACACCGATCCGTGACAGCAGCGCCATGCTGGACGAAGTGCGCCAGCAATGGGGCGGCCAATCTGATTTGTGGGTTTTTGGCTATGCCTCGCTGATCTGGCGCCCGGAGTTCAACGCCGCCGAGCACCGCACGGCCCTGGTTCGCGGCTGGCACCGCGCCTTCAAGATGCGGTCTCGCATCAACCGGGGCTCGCCCGAGCAACCGGGGCTGGTGTATGCGCTGGTCTCGGGCGGCATGTGCCGCGGCATGGTCTACCGCATCCCGCGCCAGCAGGTGGCCGACGAATTGCCCCGGCTGTGGCACCGTGAGATGCCGAACGTCGTGTACGACCCGCGTTGGCTGCGCTGCCAGACGGCCGCCGGCGAGGTGGTGGCACTGGGCTTCACGCTCAGCCGGCGCAGCCCCAACTTCACCGGCCGGCTGGACGACAGCGAGATGCTGCACATCCTGCGCCATGCCCAGGGCCGTTACGGCAGCACGCTGGACTACCTGGTGCGCACCGCCGAGGCCTTGCGTCAGCACCGCATGTGCGACCGCGAGAGCGCACGTTTGCTGGCGCTGGCACGGCAACAGGGGCTGGCCTGATCGACGCGGCAAGCTGCCGGGCCTGTCGGCTGGCGCATGACACCCTCAGCGCACCGCCTGCAAAATCGGGCTGTCAGCGCCGGCAGCGGCTCGCAGCGCCGCCAGATCGGCCTCGGTATCGACATCGAACAATACGCCTGGGTCGGCCAGCTCCAGGCCCAGCGACGGGTAGCGCGCCGTCACACGCCGGGCGCCCTCGTCGCCACTGAGTTGCACCAGCTCCGAGAACAGCTCGGCCGCAAACCCGACCGGATGCCCCCGGCGCCCCAGGTGCTGGGCCACCACCACCGGCGACTGCGCCAGCCCCGCAGCCACGGCCACCAGCGTGGCGGGCTTGACCAGCGGCATGTCGCCAGGCAGCACCAGCCAGCCGCCAGCCTGCGGCCGCGCCGCCACACCGGCGGCGATGGAATAACCCATGCCCAGCCGCCCGGCCGCCGCGCTGCCGACCTCGGGCAGCACCACCAGATCACGCCGCGCCACATAACGCGCCGCCTCGCCAGCCAAACGATCAGTGGTGACCACGATCACCGGCAGCCGGCTCTCGATGGCGCGCAAGATGCACTGCCCCAGCACGCTGGCCGACCCGAGGGGCTGGGCCAGCTTGTGCAGCGGCCCGGCAAAGCGGCTGCCCAGGCCGGCAGCCAGCACGACAACAACGGCTTGGGTTTTCATCACTCGTTACTCCGGCGCCTTCGGAATCCCCCCGGACACCTCTAAGCATCAAGCATGCGGGCCGCGCTGCCGGTTCAACAGTCGGAGGATCACCTAAGGCATTTCACTTAGGGTGCAGCCCGATGCTGACATCGGGCTGGCAGCGCCGCTGGCTGCGGGGTCAGGCGCAGCCGCCGCTTGCGCCCGGCAGCGGCGGCATACTTGTGGCATGGACAAGCGCATTGCCGATCTTCGCAAGAGTTATGAGCGGGCCGAGCTGGATGAAGCGGCTGCAGCCAGCGTGCCCCTGGCCCAGTTCGAAAGCTGGTTGCAGCAGGCGATCAGCGCCCAGGTGCCCGAGCCCAATGCCATGACGCTGGCCACCGTCAGCGCCGACGGCCGGCCGTCCACCCGCATCGTGCTGATCAAGGCAGTGGATGCGCGCGGCCTGGTCTGGTACAGCAACTTCAACAGCCGCAAAGGCCAGGAGCTGGCGGGCAACCCGATGGCCGCGCTGCAGTTTCACTGGGTCGAGCTGGAGCGGGTGGTGCGCATCGAGGGCCGGGTGCAGCGGGTGGCCGACGCTGAGGCCGATGCGTACCACGCTTCGCGCCCGCTCGACTCACGCATCGGCGCCTGGGCCTCACCGCAAAGCCAGGTGATCTCGTCGCGCGGCGTGCTGGTGGCCCAGGCCGCGCGCTATGCCGCGCAGTTTGCGCTGTCGCCACCCCGGCCGCCGCACTGGGGCGGCTTCCGGCTGGTGCCGGATTGCTGGGAGTTCTGGCAGGGCCGCAAAAGCCGGCTGCATGACCGGCTGCGCTACAGGCTCAGCGACGGCGAGTGGCTGCGCGAGCGGCTGGCGCCCTGATACCGGCGCTGTCGATGGCGAGTTAGGCCGGGTTCAGCGCTTGACATGCCGGGCGAAAGTGGCTTTGAACTTCTGCACCTTCGGCGCCACCACAAAAGCGCAGTAGCCGGCTCCGGGGTGGTTGGCAAAATAGTGCTGGTGGTAGGCCTCGGCCGGCCAGTAGTTGGTTTCAGCCGCCAATTCAGTGACGACCCGGCCGTGCAGTGCCGCGTTCAACTCGGCCACCACCTCGCGCACGACAGATGCCTGGTCGGGGTTGTGCCAGTAGATGCCTGAGCGGTACTGCGTGCCCACGTCATTGCCCTGCTGGTTCAACGTGGTCGGGTCGTGCACCACAAAAAAGATCTCCAGCACCTCTCGCAAGCTGATCAGCGCCGTCTCGAAGCGCACTTGGACCACCTCGGCGTGACCGGTTTCGCCGTCGCACACCTGCTCGTAGCTCGGGTTTTGCACCGGGCCGTTGCAGTAGCCCGACTGCACCGAAAGCACGCCTTGCACCTGCTCGAACACGGCCTCGATGCACCAGAAACAACCGCCGCCCAGGGTGATGATGTCTTGCGCCATGCTGGCTCCTTGCTGGTCCCAGACACTATTCTCTGCGCCTGCGCGAGGGCACGGCCTGTGCAGGGCCAAGCCCGGCAGCCGATGCACAATCTTTGGCTATCGCCGCCCGCTGGCGCCACCCCGTCGTCACCTGTGAATGAGACTTTCGCAGCCCTTGGTCTGTTGAACTGGAAGCCGGTCATCGGCGCCCTGTTGCTGCCGCCTGTGCCGCTGCTGGTGCTGGTGTGGGTGGCCTGGCGGCTGGGCCAGCGCCGCAGATGGGCCGGTGGCCTGGTGCTGACGCTGGCGTTGGCCGGTCTTTGGCTCAGCCACAGCCAGGCTGTCGGCGCCTGGCTGGAGCGTCGGCTGCTGGCGCCGCCCGCCTTGTCGCCGCAGCAGGTGGCCGACCTGCGCCGCAGCCTGGCGGACCGCAATCCGGTGGTGCTGGTGCTGGGTGGCGGCACGCAGGCCCTGGCGCCGGAGTACGGCGAGGCCCATCTGACGCCCGAGGCGCTGACGCGCCTGCACTTCGGGTTGTGGCTGGCCAGGCAGATTCAAGCGCCGGTGATGGTGTCGGGCGGCGCCGGCCACGCCCAGCCCAACGGGCCTGCCGAGGCTGCGGTGGCGGCCCGCATTGCCGCACGCGACTACAACCGCCCGCTGCGCTGGCAAGAAATCCACTCGCGCGACACGCGCGAAAACGCCCGACTGAGCCTGGCGATGCTGCGCACGGACAACATCACCGACCTGTTGCTGGTGACTGACGGCTGGCACATGGCACGGTCGATGCGCGATTTTGAGCAAGAAGCCGCGCGCACCGGCTTCAAGGCCCGGTTGATTGCCGCGCCGATGGGCCTGGCCGGCCCGCAGGCCCAGCCGCTGCAGCAATGGTTGCCCTCCATTGATGGCTACCAGCGCGTGCACCAGGCCTTGCACGAAATACTGGGCCTGTTGGCGGGCGCCTGAGCTGCGGCACCGTCGGCGGGCCTGCCGACGAGGTTCACTGGGCAGCCCGCGCGCCGCCGGCGCACAAAGCGAAACCCCTCCAAACCTTGCGGCTGGGAGGGGCGGGTGGCCGATGGCCGCCGTGTGGAGATCCAGAGATATGAAGTCTGGGGCCCCGTTTCATGCAGAGACTGCACGAAGTTTTGTGCCTTGCAAGAAGGCATGGTCAAGATACTGCATCGCGCCGCATTCGGCAAGCGGAAACTTGTGACGGCTTTGCAAAGCTGGCTCGCCGGGCCGAGACCAGCGACGCGCAACGACGTGCAGCCCATCCGATCAACACGGCTCAGGCGCGCATCACCGCCTCGAACAACCCTTCCACGCGCCGGGTGATGTCGGCCGGCATCGAGATCACCCGGCCCCATTCCCGGCTCGTCTCACCCGGCCATTTGTGGGTGGCGTCCAGCCCCATCTTGCCGCCCAGGCCGCTGACCGGCGACGCGAAATCCAGGTAATCAATCGGCGTCTGCGCCACCAGCGTGGTGTCGCGCACCGGGTCCATGCGGGTGGTGATGGCCCAGATCACGTCCTGCCAGTCGCGGATGTTGACATCGTCATCGGTGACCACGATGAACTTGGTGTACATGAACTGGCGCAAAAAACTCCACACGCCAAACATCAGCCGCTTGGCATGGCCGGGGTAGCTTTTCTTGATCGAGATGATCGCCAGCCGGTAGCTGCAGCCCTCGGGCGGCAGGTAGAAATCGACGATCTCCGGAAATTGCTTCTGCAGGATCGGCACAAACACCTCATTCAACGCCACGCCCAACACCGCCGGCTCGTCCGGCGGCTTGCCGGTGTAGGTGGAGTGGTAGACCGGGTCGCGGCGGTGCGTCAGCCGGTTGAGGCGGAAGACCGGAAACCAGTCCTGCTCGTTGTAGTAGCCGGTGTGGTCGCCGTACGGGCCCTCCAGCGCGTGCAGATAGCCACCCATTTCTTTGACCGGCACACCGTGCGCGCTGCGGCCCTCGAAACCCGGCTCGGCGACCGGGATGTGGCCTTCCAGCACCAGCTCGGCGGTGGCTGGCACCTGCAAAAAACGGCCGGAATCGCCCACCGCGCAATCGACCAGTTCAGTGGCACTGCCACGCAGCAGGCCGGCAAACTGGTACTCCGACAGCGTGTCTGGCACGGGGGTGACAGCGCCCAGCATGGTCGCCGGATCAGCCCCCAACGCCACCGCCATCGGGAACGGCTGGCCCGGGTTGGTGCGGGCAAAATCCCGAAAATCCAACGCGCCGCCGCGGTGCGCCAGCCAGCGCATGATCACCTCGCGCGGGCCGATCACCTGCTGGCGGTAGATGCCGATGTTCTGCCGCAGCCGCGGTTTGGGGATCGATTGCGGCCCGCGCGTGACCACCAGGCCCCAGGTGATCAGCGGCCCGGCGTCACCCGGCCAGCAGGTCTGGATCGGCCAGCGGCCGAGATCCACCTCATCGCCGGCCAACTGCACCTCGCGGCACGGCCCATCGCGGCGCCGCACCGGTTTCATGTCCCACACCGCCTTGACCATCTGCACCAGCCGGCCGGCGTCTTTCAGGCCCTGCGGCGGCTCGGGCTCTTTCAGCCGGGCCAGCAGGTGGCCGATGTCGCGCAACGCCGACACGTCGGCAGCGCCCATGCCCAGCGCCACCCGACGCGGCGTGCCAAACAGATTGGCCAGCACCGGCACGCTGTGCCCGGTCGGGTGCTCGAACCACAGCGCCGGCCCGGAAGCGCGCAACACCCGGTCGGCCAGGGCTGTCATTTCGAGCTGGGGGGACACGGGCCCGGACACCCGCCGCAGTTCACCGAGCTGCTCAAGCTGGGCGGAAAAGTCACGCAGATCGCGGTATTTCATTCAAAAATGCATTAAGAAGTAGATTGATATACTTGACGGTTATTTGTCAACTTCTTAAACTTTCCGTTGACTTGAAATACACGGGTTTACCCGCGATCTCCCTGTCGGAAAAGATGGGGCGCAGCACCCTCCCCTCCGCACTTGCTACCGCCTGCACAGCGGCACGCACGCTGCGATTCATTATCAGCGGCGTGGCACGGGCCTGGCCTGGCCAGACCGCCGAACCACGACGCCCCGGAAAGGATTGACATGACAGCGATGGCCAAGTTGCGCGCTGCCGGCCGCCTGTGTGCTGAATCGACGCGGGTGTTTTTGCGCGATGTCGGCGCCGGCCTGTTGGACGTTAGCCACAACTCGCTGGCCCTGCTCGGGCTGTGCGTGGTGGGCGTGGTGCTGTTTGCCGGTGGCCGGGAAGAGCTTCGCACCCTGGCAGAGCGCCACGCGCTGGACTGGTTGCTGGCGCGCCAGGAAGCCCGTGAGCCAGTGGCCGAGCCAGTGGCCGAGCCGGTGCCCGCGCCTGAGCCCGATGCGGTGGCGCGGGCCACCGCCGCCGACCCCAAATCGCTGCCGCGCCAGCAGGCGGCTGTGGCGCAGTGGCTGGCAAAGCGCTACAAGGTGGCACCTGAGCCGGTGAGCCGGCTGGTGCTGGAAGCCTGGTCGGTCGGCCATCGGCTGGGGCTGGACCCGACGCTGATTTTGGCGGTGATGGCGATCGAGTCGGCCTTCAATCCTTTCGCGCAGAGCCCCGTCGGCGCCCAAGGTCTGATGCAGGTAATGACGCGGGTGCACGACGCCAAATACGAAGCTTTTGGCGGCGTGCGGGCGGCGTTTGATCCAGTGGCCAATTTGCGGGTGGGGGTGCAAGTGCTCAAAGAGTGCATTGCCCGCGCCGGCAGCCTGGAGGCCGGCCTGCGCTTTTATGTCGGTGCCGGCAATGTCAGCGAAGACGGCGGCTACGTCGGCAAAGTGCTGAACGAGCAAGTCCATCTGCGCCAGGTGGCCGAAGGTCGCAATGTGGCAGTCAATGCGTCGAATAACACGACGCCGGCCGCGCCGCCTGTGGCCCTGCCGGTCAGGGCACCGTCTACCGGCGCCAGCGCGCCGGAGACCAGCGAGCGGGTGGCCCTGCTGCGCTGACCGCCGATGACCGGTCCGCTACACTTCGGCCACTTGCGCGACTGGCGATAGGGCGGCACCGCCCGAGGTGGATCACCACCGGGGAGCGCAAGTGTCGGCCCTGCCAGAGGCGGCCCCTGCGGCCACCCGGCCGCCGCCGATCCAGCCGTTCGCCTGGGCAGCCCGTGGTCGGGTGCTGGTTGCTGCGGCAGCCACCGGCCGGCGGGTCTCCACCTCTACCGGACTGCCCGCCATGTTTGACCGCACCCAATCCACGCTGGCCCTTGTCGATCCCGAGCTGTGGGCCACCATCGGCCTGGAAAACACCCGCCAGGAAGAGCACATCGAGCTGATCGCCAGCGAGAACTACGCCTCACCGGCGGTGATGCAGGCGCAGGGTTCACAGCTCACCAACAAATACGCTGAAGGCTACCCCGGCAAGCGCTACTACGGTGGCTGTGAGTACGTGGACGTGGTCGAGCAACTGGCCATTGATCGCCTCAAGACACTGTTTGGCGCCGAGAACGCCAATGTGCAGCCCAACTCGGGCTCACAGGCCAATCAGGCGGTGTTTTTCGGCTTGCTGCAGCCGGGCGACACCATCATGGGCATGAGCCTGGCCGAGGGCGGCCACCTGACCCACGGCATGCCGCTGAACATGTCGGGCAAGTGGTTCAAGGTGGTGAGCTACGGCCTGGACGCCGCTGAGGCCATCGACTACGACGCGATGGAACGGCTGGCACACCTGCACCGCCCCAAGCTCATCATCGCCGGCGCGTCGGCCTACTCGCTGCGCATCGACTTCGAGCGCTTTGCCCGGGTGGCCCGGGCCATCGGCGCCTACTTCATGGTGGACATGGCGCACTACGCCGGCCTGATCGCGGCCGGGGTGTACCCGAACCCCGTGCCGTTTGCCGATGTCGTCACGTCCACCACCCACAAGACCCTGCGCGGCCCGCGCGGCGGCCTGATCCTGATGACAGATGCTATCGCCAAGCAGATCAACAGCGCCATCTTCCCCGGCATCCAGGGTGGGCCGCTGATGCATGTGATCGCCGCCAAGGCGGTGGCTTTCAAAGAAGCACTCGCGCCGGAGTTCAAGCTGTACCAGCAACAGGTGGTCAAAAACGCCGCCGCGATGGCCGAGACCCTGGTGCAGCGCGGCCTGCGCATCGTCTCGGGCCGCACTGAAAGCCATCTGATGCTGGTCGATCTGCGTGCCAAGGGCATCACCGGCAAAGAGGCCGAGGCGGTGCTGGGCCAGGCGCACATCACCTGCAACAAGAACGCCATCCCGAATGACCCGCAAAAGCCAATGGTCACCAGCGGCATCCGGCTGGGCTCACCGGCCATGACCACCCGCGGCTTTGCCGAGGCACAGGCCCGGCAGACCGCCGAGCTGATTGCCGATGTGCTGGACAAGCCGCACGACGCTGCCAACATCGCTGCGGTGCGCGCCAGGGTGGCGGCGCTGACGCGCGACTTCCCGGTCTACCGCTGACCGGCCGCCCGCGCCGCCTGGGCCCATCCCGATGCGTTGCCCGTATTGCAGCCACGAAGAAACCCAGGTCGTCGAGACCCGAGAGTCCGATGAGGGCGATGTCAACCGCCGTCGCCGCCGCTGCCTGAAGTGCGACAAGCGCTTCACCACCTACGAGCGGGCCGAGATCGCGCTGCCGGCGGTGGTCAAGAAAGACGGCTCGCGGGTCGAGTTCGACCCCACCAAACTGCGCGGCTCGATGCTGCTGGCGCTGCGCAAGCGGCCGGTGAGCGTGGAGCAACTGGACGCGGCCATCGAACGCATCCGCGACAAATTGCTGGCCACCGCCGCCCGTGAGCTGCCCAGCGCCCGGCTGGGTGAGCTGGTGATGCGCGAGCTCAAGCGCATTGACAAGGTGGCGTATGTGCGTTTTGCGTCGGTCTACCGCAGCTTTGAAGACGTGGACGAGTTCCGGCAATTGATCCGCGACATCTGAGGCGGCGGCGCTGCGCAGCGCCCAGCGGCGCTGCCCACCCCCCCCCCCGCCGGGGGCCCCCTCCCCCGCAGCCGCCGACATCCCACGGCGGTGGGCCCCCGTCAAACCCGGCCAATCCCCCCCGCCGGGGCGACGCGCGCCGGGCCATCCATTTTTAAAGTGTGTGCACCGTTCACCCCCCGGAGCACAGCATGAACCCACGCCGCAACCCGCCCCACCCGGGCCCCGCACCCGCCCGAGGCCTGACGCTGGTGGAACTGCTGTGCGTGCTGGCCATCAGCGCCGTGTTGCTGGGCGGGGCCTGGCCGATGCTTCTGGAGCTGCAGGCCCGCCAGGCGCTGCAGTCGCAAGCCGCCTTGCTGGAAACCGACGTCTATTTCGCCCGGTCGCAGGCGCTGTCCAGCGGCCAGGCGGTGCGCTTGTCGGTGCAGGCGATGGCCAATGGCGCCACTTGCTATGTGGTGCATACCGGGCCCGCCCATGCCTGCCGATGCAGCGGCGGCGGGCAAGCCGTTTGCGATGTCGATACCCGCTTGCTGCGCCTGGCTGAGCAAGGCGGGCCCAGCCGCATTGCGCTGGCGCCGGCGCAGCGCTCGGTGTTGTTTGACCCGGGCAAGGGCACGGTGACGCCGACCGCCACCCTGCGCTTGACCGACCCGCAAGGGCGCGGTATCCACCAGATCATCAACATCATGGGCCGGGTGCGCTCTTGCACCCCCACCACCGGGCTGGCCGGGCTGCGGCCTTGCTGAGGCAAACGGCCCCGGCGCCGGGTGCGTACAACCTTGCCGGCCATGCGCACTGCGGGCTGTCGGCCCCGCAGCCAGGGGGTGGGCCGACCGGCGGCAGGCCGTGGCTGACCAACGGCAGGCGGCAGGCCCGCCCCCGTGTCACCACCTGTTGATAATGCCAATATGACGTTTCGTTTTCGCCGGTCTGCCGGCTTCACCCTGGTTGAGTTGATGGTGGTGCTGGTGATCGTGGCCGTGCTGGCGGCGCTGGCCTGGCCATCGTTCGTCAACGCGGTGAACCGCAGCCGCCGTTCGGATGCGATGAGCGCGCTGGCCGAGATCATGCAGGCGCAAGAGCGCTGGCGGGCCAACCAGCCCAGCTACAAAGCCTCACTGACCAACCCGCTGCTGCCCGGCGCGCGCACCCGGTCGGCTGGCGGCCACTACGACCTGAGCATGGTGGCGGGCAGTGTGTCTGCGGTCGGCTATCAAGCGCGCGCCGATGTGCGCGCCGGCTCAGCGCAGAGCGGCGACAGCGACTGCCAGTTCCTGCAAGTAGAGATGAACGGCGGCCAGGTGGGATACACCCCACAGGCTTGCTGGGTGCGATGAGCCGATCTCACTTTGGCCGCCAGCCCACCGCAGCCCGCCAGCGCGGTTTGACCTTGGTCGAGATGATGGTGACGCTGGGCATCACTGCCGTGCTGATATCGATTGCCGTGCCGTCGATGGTCAGCTTCATCGCCCGCAAGCGCGTGGCCAACGTGGCCAATGAGCTGGCCAGCGACTTGCGCTACCTGCGCTCGGTCAATCTGCAACGCAGTCTGCCGACGCAGATCGAGTTCAATGCCAATGCGGCCGTCAGTTGCTACGTCATCGCCACCGACGCTTTTCTGGGTGGCTTGCAAACCTGCAATTGCACGCTGCCGACGCCTTGTGGCAACGGCCCGGCCGCGCCGGTGGTGGTCAGGCTGATGAGCTTGCCAGTGAGTGACGGCATCATCGTCGGCTCAAACCCTGTCAAGACCGTGTTCGCCTCGACCGGCCTGCCCGTCGCCGGTGCCACGATGCAAGTCACCGTGCAAAGCAGCGCTGGCGGCACGGCACGGGTCTTCACCAACGCCGTGGGGCGGCCGTTTGTCTGCTCGGTCACTGACCAGGAAACCAACTTTCCCGCCTGCCCATGACCAAGGTTTCTAGCCCCTCCCTGCAGCGCAGCCGCCCGCCGCGCCTCGGCAGCCGTGGTTTGTCGATTGTCGAGTTGATGGTCGGCATCACCATCGGCCTGTTTGTGCTGGCCGGCGCCACGATGGTGCTGACCACCCAGTTGGGCGACAACCGCCGGCTGCTGCTGGAGGCCCAGGTGCAGCAGGATTTGC
>JANLOP010000132.1:0-7116 GCA_031366635.1 Betaproteobacteria bacterium
AGCACCTGGGCGCAGCCGGTCAGGTGGCCGCCGGTGCCCACACCGGTGATCAGCGCGTCCAGCCCGTCCGGGAAATCCGCCGCAATCTCCTCGGCCGTGGTGCGCACATGCACCGCAATGTTGGCCGGGTTGTCAAACTGCTGCGGCATCCACGCGCCGGGCGTGGCGGCCACCAGTTCCGTGGCCCGGGCAATCGAGCCTTTCATGCCTTTTTCGCGCGGCGTCAGATCAAAGCTGGCGCCGTAGGCCAGCATCAGCCGGCGCCGCTCAATGCTCATGCTGTCGGGCATCACCAGCACGATTTTGTAGCCTTTCACGGCGGCCACCATCGCCAGCCCGATGCCGGTGTTGCCCGAGGTGGGCTCGATGATGGTGCCGCCGGGCTGCAGCGCGCCACTGGCCTCGGCGGCCTCGACCATCGCCAGCGCGATGCGGTCTTTGATCGAGCCACCGGGGTTGCTGCGCTCGCTCTTGATCCAGACCTGGGCCGACGGATGCGGCGCAAAAAGCCGCTGCATGCGAATGTGCGGTGTGTTGCCAATGGTGGCGAGAACGGTGTCGGCTTTCATGGGGCGGGCCTTTCGGGGGTTTTCGGGCGAGGTGCGGCGCTGATTGTGGCCGGCACGCCCCCCACCTGTTTTACGCGATGTCCCGCCTGCGGGCTCAGCCGTCGGTTGCCGGCACCTCCAGGCAGAAACCCACGCTCCAGCTTGCTTGCCAGCCCTGGCCCTGGCTGGCGACGATGGTGCGGTCACGCACCACCACCTCGGCGATGTAGCCGCAGCTCGTCATGCCGGTGGTGTCGAGTGACCAGGCGTCACCGGCGATGGCGGTGTTGGCGGTGCCGCTGCTTGGTGTGGTGACGGCCTCGCCCGGGTCGTTGATGCCGGGCGGCTTGATGCCGATCGACCATTCAAGCAGATGCAAATCACGCGCCACAAAGGTGCCGGTGATGGTGCTGCCGGCGGCAAACTTGCCACAGTTGCCGGTGCCCGAGGTGATGTCGATGTCGGCCAGCGGTGCGGTGTTGTCGAGCTGGATCAACTGGCTGTCTTCGCTGATCTTGTTGCCGCCCGGGTCGTAAGCCGACAGCGTGACGATCCAGCGCGCATCACCGCTGGAGTCCCAGTGCGCCAGCAGCGCGTTGACATTGTCATCAAACGGCCGGTAGTTGAAGCGCTGGGTGGCCGGGTTGGCGTTGTGCAAGTAGGTGCTGCCGTCGGCACGCACCAGGGTCAACTCGTTGAGCACCGGCGCAGTGACGCCGCCAATCTCAGGCCGCACCTCCACCTTGTAGCTGTAGCCCAGCGGCAGCGGCGCACCCTGCAAAGTGACGGCGGCGCCGAACGGGCAATCAGCCCCCACGGCCGCGTTGTTCAGCGCGAATACCGCGTCGGCGGTGGTCGTGCCGCTGGCGTCACTGATCATGCTCACCGGGATGCCGCCCAGGATGGCGATCTTGCCGGCCGGGCCATGCACCACGCCGCTGGGCGTGACGAGCACCAGCGTCTGCTCGCGGTTGCCCCAGGTGGGCACGCTGCCCGGTGCATTGCCCGGCACCGCCACCGCCCACGACAGGATGGCGCGGATCGGCAGCACCACCGCACCGGCCTGGCAGGGTTTGCGGTATTTGGACAAGTCCACCGGCAGCCGCACGGCGTACTGCACACCGTCGGCCGGGATGCCGGCGATGTCATAGACCTGCACGCTGGCGGTGCCCAGAAAGGTCTCGAATGTTGCGTTGCCGTCGCTGTCGGCCCACCAGGACACATATTCGGTGCTGCCCGAGGTGCAAGGCCCGCCGCTGTAGCCTGACGATTTTTTAACCGTCAGCACACCGACCAGCGTGTCGGGCAGGTTGGGGTCCAGACCGATGCAGCTCAGCTCTTCATACTGGGTGTCGCCATCGGTTGGGAACAGCACTTTGACCAGGTCGTCGCCCAGTTGCAGGCCCGGCAAGGTCTTGCTCACCAACTCGGCGCTGAAGCCGGCGGGCCCTTGCATGATGGATTGCAACTGGGCATAAGCAAAGCGGTGCACCGGCACGGCGCTGTCTTTGTACAGCTCGGCCAGATGGGCGGGCGACAGCACCAGTTGTTTGGCGGCCAGCGGCTGCTCAAGGTCGATCACCTGGCCCAGCGCCTTCGGCAGCTTGACTTTGAGGGTGTCGAAGACGTCGGTGATGTGGATCAGGCGGCGCGGCTCAATCTGGATCGTGGCCTCGCGCCGGTTGCCCCAGGGTGGGTTCCAGTTCGGCTGGTTGGGCGGCGGCGGCGCGTTCCACGCCAGAATGGCCCGCACCCGGATCAGCTTGGCCCCTTGCAGGCAGCTATTGCGCGCTGGTTTGACCGGCAGTTGGGCCGCGAACTCCAGCCGCCGGGCGTCGTCGGTGGCGCTGGGCACGTTCCAGACCTGGAAGCTGGTCAAACCCTGGTCTTGCCAGCTCAAGCCGTTGTCAAACGACAGGTAGAAACGCACGAACTCGGTGCTGCCGGTGCCGCACAGCGCACTGCCGTAGCCCGTGGGTTGGTAGACATAGACTACCGCCTCAAGCTGCTGCTGTTGGGGGTGGTAGCCGACACAGGCCAGCTCTTCGTAGTAGGTGTTGCCGGCCAGTGGCAGCACCGGCTTGAACGGGCTGATTTCCAGGCTGCCAAAGTAGTTGGGGTTGGACAGCAACAAGGCCTTGTAGTGCGCGCGCTCAGTGACAAAAGGGCCTTGCATGGCGGCCCGGATGTTGTTGTTTGATGGCTTCAGACAATCGGTCATGGCTTGCGCCTCCTGGTGGATCAAGGGCTGCTGGTGGCGACATGCCGGTCAGCGCTGTCACGCTAGGGCGTGGGGCGGTTGATGGCATCCGCCGGGCGGTGGACGCCACGCCTTGGCGTTGGGTGCCGGGTAATGAATGGGAGGGACGTGGGACAATCGCGCCCGTGAAGCAAGCCAGACCGCCGCTGGGGCAAGCATCGAAAGGTGGCCCTGGAGGAAGGTCCGGACTGCACAGGGCGGCGTAGCAGTTAACGGCTGTCCACCGTGAGGTGAGGATCAGAGCAACAGAGACGAGCCGATTCAGTTCGGGTGCAACGGGCAATCTCTACGCGCAGCAACACCGAATAGGCCCACGTCGATGGGTGCGGTTTCGACCGCACCTGACAGAACCCCGGCCCGGGGCGAGTGTGCGGGTAGGTGGCATCGAGCCTGGGGGGTGACTCCCGGCCCAGAGGAATGGCGGTCACGGCGCGGCTTGCTTCGCAAGAGGCAAAAGGCGCTGCACAGAATCCGGCCTATCGGCTCGCTTCACACTAATTTTTGCCGGCAGCAACCCTGCCGCCGGCCCCCATCCCGCGATCCACCCGGCCAACGATGAACCCCGACGCCCCCCAACTCTGGCGCCATCCGCGCTGGGCGCTGGCCATGCTGCTGGCCTGCCTGGGCACGCTGGGGCCGTTTTCCATCGACACCTACCTGCCGGCGTTTGCCGGCATCGCCCAATCGCTGGGCGCCACGCCGGCGCAGATGCAGCAAACCCTGTCGGCCTACCTGTTCGGCTTTGCGCTGATGAATCTGTTTCACGGTGCGTTGTCGGACCGGTTTGGTCGCCGCCCGGTGGTGCTGGCCGGGCTGGCGCTGTTCACGCTGGCCTCACTGGGCTGCGCGCTGAGCCAGACGATTGGCCAGTTGGTGGCGTTTCGGGCCCTGCAAGGCATGGCGGCCGGCGCGGGCATCGTGGTGTCGCGGGCCATCATCCGCGACATGTGCCCGCCCGATGAGGCGCAGCGCCTGATGTCGCAGGTGACGATCTTTTTTGGTGTGGCGCCGGCCATCGCACCGGTGCTGGGCGGGTTCTTCTTTGTCCACCTGGGCTGGCATTCGATCTTCTGGCTGCTGGTGGGCATTGGCGCGCTGCTGTTTGGCATCAACCTGCGCTATTTGCCCGAGACGCTGCATGCCAGCCAGCGCCAGTCTTTTGCGCCCGGGCCGCTGCTGCGCGCCTATGCCGACCTGGTGCGCAACCCGCGCTTTGTGCTGCTGGTATTTGCCAGCGGCGTGCCGTTCAACGGCATGTTTTTGTACGTGCTGTCGGCGCCCGAATGGCTGGGCACCCACCTGGGCCTGGGGCCGACGCAGTTTTTCTGGTTTTTTGGCTTGACCATCGCCGGCATCATGGGTGGCGCATTTGTCAGCGGCCGGCTGGCCGGGCGCATGCTGCCAAAGCGCCAGATCCGCTATGGATTTTCGATCATGCTGGCGGTGTCGCTGGTCAATTTGATGCTCAACCTGCTCTTCAAACCGCACCCGGCCTGGGCTTTGCTGCCGATTGGCGTTTTCTCATTCGGCTGGGCGCTGATGGTGCCGGTGGTCACGCTGATGGTGTTGGATCTGGCGCCTGAGCGGCGCGGCATGGCGTCGTCGCTGCAAGCCTGTGTGGGCAGCGTGGCGAATGGCTTGGTGGCGGGTGTGGTGGCGCCGCTGGTGATGCATTCCACCGTCAGCCTGGCGCTGGCGTCATTCGGCTTGATGTCGGTGGGCATGGTGGCCTGGATCTGGGTGCGGCGGCTGCCGGTTTGATCACGGCACGGCGCCGGCAGCCGCTGGCCGGCTCAAGCTGGGCGGTGGCTTGCCGATAGCGCAGGGGTACAGGCCGGCTTTTGTAGCCGGCCGCTGACCTTTGCCGTGAGCCCCCGCCATGCCCCAATGCAGCCGCCGTTTTGATCTTGTCGCCCGCCTGGCCCTGGCGGCCTCGGTGGCCTGCGTGCTGCTGGGCACCGGCCCAGCGCGGGCATCGGACGCCCATGCCGCACCAGCGGCCCATGCCGAGCCCGCAAAGCCCGCAGCCAAGCCTGCCCCCGCTGGCGCCGCCGCTGCCGCCGACCCGATGGACACCCTGCGCGAAAAGCTGGCCAGCAAGCTGGGCGCGGCCAAAGCGCCCGATGCGCCGTCACCGTATGTGGTGCGGGTGGTGTCCAAATCAGGCGAGGCGGCGCACGGCGCCACCGCACCGGCCGAGGCCAGCGCCAAAGCCGCCAAGACTGCCAACGCCGATTCACATGGCGGCAGCGCCGCCAAAGTGGCCCGGCTGCGCAGTGACAAAGCCGCTGCCGGCCTGGCGCCCGACGCCCACGCCGCCCACTGGGACTACAACGGCGCCGGTGGCCCCGACCAGTGGGGGCTGATGAAGCCCGAGTTCTCAGCCTGCGCCAACGGCACCCGGCAAAGCCCGATCGACATCCGCAGCGGTGTGCGGGTGGACCTGGAGCCGATCCAGTTTGACTACCGGCCCACCGGCTTCCGGGTGGTGGACAACGGCCACACCATCCAGGTCAATCTGGAGGGTGGCAACTCCATCGAGGTGCAGGGCCGGCGCTACGACCTGCTGCAATTCCACTTTCACCGGCCGTCTGAAGAGCGCATCGACGGCCGCCAGTTCGACATGGTGGCGCACCTGGTGCACAAGGATCCCGAGGGCCGTTTGGCGGTGGTGGCGGTGCTGCTGGACCGGGGCAGCGCCCATCCGCTGGTGCAGACGGTGTGGAACAATCTGCCGCTGGAAAAAGGCAGCGAGGTGGCGGTGCGCGCCAACCTCGACATGAACCACCTGCTGCCGGCCGACCGCCGCTACTTCACCTACATGGGCTCGCTCACCACCCCGCCGTGCAGCGAGGGCGTGCTGTGGATGGTGATGCAGCAGCCGGTGCCCATCGCCAACGAGCAGATCAGCGTGTTCTCGCGGCTGTATCCGATGAATGCACGGCCGATCCAGTCGGCCTCCGGGCGCTTGATCAAGCAGTCGAACTGAGCGATTGGCGGGGCTGAGCGGCGTTCCGGGAGCGACTGAGCGAACCACAGTCTCTACCAATTCGTTTGACACTCGCTCAAAACCAAGTGGGGTGTCGGCATCTCGCTGGCCCGGAAAGTCCGAGAACAGGCTTGCCGGATCGTGTCACGGCCACTGCTGCGCCGCGTGCAGCACCCGCAGCACCTCTACAACATCGCCGGTGATGCGGTAGACCATGACGAAGTTCGGCCTCACGATGATCTCGCGGGTGCCATTGACCCTGCCCGCCCTGTAGAGCTTCGGCCGCAGCCTGGCGTTGTCCGCCTTGGCCTCCGACTCGAGGTCCAGGTCGATGGCCGCAGTCGGGTTGTCCTGTGCGATGTAGATCATGATGGCGTCGCGATCCGCGAGCGCCAAGGGCCGCCATGCCAGACGGTTCAAGTTGCGGCCTTCTTCGCGGCGGCTGCGCGCACGGCCAAGGCGGCCAGTTTGGCTGCGAAGTCCGTCTTGACCACAGCATCGTCAACGCTCTGGCGCAGATCTTTGATCGACGCCTGCACCTGCTCACGGAACCAGGTGTCGTGGGCTGCGGCCTGGTGGGCTCGTTTCATGCGTTCCGAGGCCGTCGCGCTGCGCTTGTCGTCCGGGTTGGCCACTGCAGCGCCAGGCTCGAACTTGACCGTGTTGACGCGGTACTCGACGATGCCCAGCGCCTTCAGGTAGCCGGCGAGTGTCTCGAATTGGCGCCAGGTGCGCGGCGTGCCGCGCGTGGCAGCCAGCGTCTGGCTGGCGCGGCCGTAACTGATGACCACGCCCCAGCCGCCGGTGCCGCCGATCACTTCAGCGCCGACCTGCGCGCCGGCGTCGACCAGGCGGCGCAGGGTGCCGTGGTCGATGGTTTTGTCAGAAGTTTGCATGGCGTCGAGTCCCGTGAAGCGGTCAGTAGGAAGAGTGTGAAGCGAAACTATATAAATTAGTACACGATGTCTTAGAAGTCGCGCCAGAATATTGACTTAAAGCCTGTTGGGCGCTCATCCCATGCGGGGCCACATTTGGGTGGGTGGGTGGCATAGTGCCGCCATGACGACGGCTTGTCTTGACGACGCATTGACGGTGATTCGCACGGCCGCGCTGCCGGGAGGCGACCTGAAGGCGGCCACCTCTTGGTACTTCAGTGATCGAATCGCGCTCTTCGACGGCTGTGAGCGACGGTCAGGACTCGCGCCTATCCGGCGGTGAGGACGCGTTTTTGCATTGAGCGGGTGCTCCAAGCACCGCCGGGTTTTGGGTTTGGGTTGTGATCGATTTCTAAATCTTGGGCCCCTGCCAGGCCGCCGGAG
>JANLOP010000188.1:0-35103 GCA_031366635.1 Betaproteobacteria bacterium
ACGCACCGCCCGGGCCAGCGCCCGCCGGGGCCAGCGTGCCCACCTCGAACCCCAGCTCGCAAGCGTGCAGCAGCAAGCGCGGCGCGGCGGCGGCTTGCGCGGGGCTGGCGTACAGCGCATCGCCCAGGATGGGGTGGCCGATGGCGGCCAGGTGCAACCGCAACTGGTGCGACCGGCCGGTCAGCGGCGCCAGCCGCAGCCGGGTGGTGCCGGCCTGCGGGTCGCGGCCGATCACCTGCCAGCGCGTCAGCGACGGCTTGCCACCGGCCCGGTCCACCTGCTGGCGCGGCCGGTTCGGCCAGTCGGGGGCCAGCGGCAGGTCGATCTCACCGGCATCGTCTGCCAGCAGCCCGGCCACCACCGCCTGGTAGACCTTGTGCACCCGGCGCTCGGCAAAGGCGATGGACAACTGGCGCTGCATCACCGCCCCCCGGCCAAACACCACCAGGCCCGAGGTGGCCATATCGAGCCGGTGCACCACCCGTGCATCGGCACAGTGCGCCAGCACCCGGGCGGCCAGGCAATCGGCCTTGTCGGGCCCGCGCCCGGGCACACACAGCAGGCCGGCCGGTTTGCAGGCCACCAGCAGGTGGGCGTCCTGGTGCACCAGCGTCAGGCCGGGCAGTGCGGTCAGGGTGCTGGTGAGGGTGCAGGAGCGGGTGCTGGTGGTCACCGCATCCAGCATACCGAGCCGTGGCCGGGCTCCAAGGAAGGCGCTGACAAGAAACGGTACACGCCGATACCGCAGCGACAGGACGCGCCACGCCGCCGGCGCGACGATGCAGCCCTGTTCAACCCGACCCGAATCGAGTCCCCATGAAAACCTGGATCAAACGGACGCTGATCAGCGCTTTCGGCGCCACCCTGCTGCTCGGCGGCCTGGCCGCCTGCTCACACCAGCGCCACCCCGGCGGCACCTGGAGCGAGGCCGACATCACGCAGATGCGTGAGCGCTTTATCGACAAGGCGAGCCGCGAGTTGACGCTGGACGAGGCGCAAAAAGCCAAGCTCGGCCTGCTGGCCGATGCGCTCAAAGCCCAGCGCAGCGCGCTGCTGGAAGGCGGTGCCAACCCGCGCACCGAGCTGGCCGCCGTGCTGGCCGGGCCGCAGTTCGACCGCGCCCGGGCCCAGGCGCTGATTGACGGCAAGACCGGCGCGCTGCGTGACAAGGCGCCCACTGTGGTGGCGGCGATGGCTGACTTTTTTGACAGCCTCAAACCCGTGCAGCAGCAGCGGGTGCGTGATTTGCTGGCGCGCGGCCGCGGCCACGGCGTTGGCCGGGGCTGAAGCGGTGCCGGTGCCGGTGCCCGCGCGCGTCGGCCCGGGCCGGCTTGCCGATCCGGGTTGAAAGGCCTCGTCAGGCAGGCATGATCGGCGGCTGCACGTTTTGCACTGCCTCATTCGCACCCGCCCGCCATGCACCGCATCCTGCTGATCGACGACGACGAGCTGCTGGCGCCGCCGCTGGCAGCCTACCTGCGGCGCTTCGACTTCGATCTGCACGCCGCCCTGCGGCCGAGCCAGGGGCTGGCGCTGCTGGCGGGGGGTGCGGCCCCAGGCGCCGACAGCGGCTTCGAGGCGCTGATCCTGGACGTGATGCTGCCCGAGATGGACGGCTTCGAGCTGTGCCGGCGCATCCGCCAGGCCCCGTTGCCCGGCAGCGCCATCCCGGTGTTGATGCTCACCGCCCGGGGTGAGCTGAGCGACCGGGTGGTGGGCCTGGAGTTGGGCGCCGACGATTACCTGGCCAAACCCTTCGAGCCGCGTGAGCTGGCCGCACGCCTGCAATCGCTGCTGCGCCGGGCCCGGCCGGCGCCCGCGCCTGCTGCGGCCGCGCACCCCCCGGCGTTGTTGCAATTCGACGGCCTGGCCATCGATACGCTGCGCCGCCAGGTGCACCGCCACGGTGAGCCGGTGGACCTGACCGGCACCGAGTTTGAATTGCTGCTGCTGCTGGCGCGAGAGCCGCAGCGGATGTTCAGCCGCGACGAAATTTTGAACCGGCTGCGCGGCCGCGACGCCGATCTGTACACCCGGGCGGTGGATTTGCTGGTCAGCCGGCTGCGCCGCAAGCCCGCGCCACTGGCCTGCATCAAGACGCTGCGCAATGCCGGCTATGCGCTGGCGCTGGGCCGCAGCGCATGAGCCGGCCGGCTGGCCTGCCGCCGGGCCCGGGCCCGGCGTTCACCCAGCCGGCCGCACGTCGGCGCCGCTCCTGGCGCCACGCGCTGGGCCACTCGCTGAAATGGCGGCTGGTGCTGTTGTTCTTGTTGCTGGCGCTGGGCACTACCGGGCTGTTCGTCTACGCCAGCCGGGCGTTTTTTGCCACCGGCTGGCGTGAGCTGGCGCGCCCGCTGGTGGTCGATTACATCGACCGGCTGGCCGCTGAGATCGGCAGCCCGCCCGATGTGGCGCGGGCCCAGGCTTTGGCCCGGCGCTTGCCGCTGTCGGTGCGCATCGACGGCCCGCAGGTGCAGTGGGCGTCGCACCCGCAGCACGCCGAGCACGGCCCACGCCCGGGCGGTGAGCCCGACAGCGGCCTGCGCAGCCTGCTGGTGCGCAGCACCGCCGACGGCCACCGCATCCGTTTTGGCGTCGGTGACTGGCAGGGCGACGAAGCGCCGCGCTGGCCCGGCTGGGGCGTGCTGGCCGGGCTGCTGGCGCTCACCGCGCTGGCCTACGGCACGGTGCGCCGGCTGCTGCGCCCACTGGACGACATCCGGGCCGGTGCGCTGCGCTACGGCGCGGGCGATTTCTCACAGCCCATCGCGCTGCGCCGGCGCGACGAGCTGGGCGATCTGGCGAGCCAGGTCAACGGCATGGCCAGCGGCCTGCAACGCATGCTGGAGGGCCAGCGCGGCTTGCTGCTGGCGATCAGCCACGAGCTGCGGTCACCGCTCACCCGCGCCGGCCTGCATGCCGAACTGCTGGCCGACAGCGAGCAGCGCCAGGCCCTGCTGCGCGACCTGGGCCAGATGCGCGATCTGGTCAGCGACCTGCTGGAAAGCGAGCGCCTGGCCGGTGGCGCCGGTGCATTGCAGCGCGAGCCCACCGATTTGAATGCGCTGGTGCGGCAGGCCGTGGCGGCCACCGGCCGCGACGTGGTGCTGGCGCTGGACGGCAGCCTGCCGCTGCTGGCGCTGGACCGCAGCCGCCTGGCGTTGCTGCTGCGCAACCTGCTGGACAACGCCCAGCGCCACGGCGGCGGTACGCCGGTGACCGTCAGCACCACGCGGACCGACACGGCGGTCTGCCTGACCGTGCGCGACCACGGGCCGGGCGTGGCCGACGCGCAACTGCCGCACCTGGCGCAGGCGTTTTACCGGCCCGACAGCGCCCGCGCCCGCAGCGCCGGTGGGGTCGGCGGGGTCGGCCTGGGGCTGTACTTGTGCCGGCTGGTGGCGCTGTCGCACGGCGGTGAGCTGCAGATGCGCAATGCCGGGCCGGGGCTGGCGGTGAGCTTGCTGCTGCCCAGGCCGTGATGCCGGGCCGTAACGCCAGGCCGTGATGCCGGGCCGTGATGCCGGGCCGTGACATCAGCGCTTGTCGGTGTCCATCGAGCGCAGCGCGGCGGCGCGCAGATCGGCGGCAAAACTGGGCTCGGTGGCCTCGATGCGACTGGCCCAGGCCATCACTTCTTCAGCGGTCTTGGGCTCGTTGCGCTGCCGGCGCAACTGCCAGTCATCCAACCGGCGCAGGCCGTTGATCGCCGCCGCAGCAAGCGAGCCCAGCCAAAAAGAACCCCGGGGAACGGCCAGCCGTGTGCGGCGGCCAAAGGTCATGGAAGCACTGGTCATGGTGTTGACTCCAACGGTTGCATGGGCCCGGGTCGGGCTCATGTTGCAGTGCAGTATAGGGTTTTCCCTTATTTGTTGCAGCGCCACGTTGGCAATCCTGATTTCGGGGCGGCGCGCGGCCATCGCTGGCGTCGTCGGCTGTCCGGCCGCCGATGTCGAGGCGCATTTCATGCCCATTGCCTGACCGCGATATCGTCGACACTCCGGCATGACCGAAAAATTCAACGCGACACCGGGCAACAGCGTTGCCGGCCCGCGTCGAAGCGAAGCGGAAATCGCACCGCCCGAACACGAATGGCGTTTGCGTTACGCGATGGAGTCGGCCGGGCTGACTTACGTCGAGGTCGATCTCGCTCGGGGCCAAGCGCGTACGGCAGAGAACTTCGCGGCAGTCATGGGCTACCCCGCGCCGCAGGCACAGGAAGACGACGTGGCGGCGGGCGTGCAGGCGCTGCTCGGCCATGTCGTGCCGGACGATCATGAGCGCGTCGAGGCCGCGCTGCGCAGCTTCACTTCGGGTTTGCCGGTCGGCAGGATTGAATACCGCGTGCTTGGCGACGACGGCATCCAGCGCTGGATCGAAAGCCGCTGGTCGATCCAGTCCGGCGCCGATGGCCAGCCGCTGAAATCGTTCGCCACCAACCTCGACATCACCGAGCGCAAGCTGGCCGACGTCGCCCTGCGCGAAATCGAGGCCTTCAACCGCAGCATCATCGACAGCAGCCCCGACTGCATCAAGGTGCTCGACCTCAACGGCCACCTGCTGTCGATGCAGAACGGTCTGGCCTTGCTCGGCATCGACGACATCCGGCCGTTCCTGAACAAATCGTGGATCGACTTCTGGCAGGGTGAGGACCACGTCGCGGCACGCGCCGCAGTCGCCACCGCGGCGGCAGGTGCACAGGGCAGTTTCGTCGGATTTTTTCGCACCCTGCGTGGCGAACCGAAGTGGTGGGACGTCTCCATCTCGCCGATTCGCGACGCCGCCGGCGCGCCGCTGCGCTTGCTTGCCGTGTCGCGCGACGTGACCGAGCACCAGTGGGCGCAGACCAACCTCAAGCTGCTGGCGTCGGTGAGTGACGATCTGGCGCGCCTGGCCAGTGTGGACGAGATGATGCGCACCGTCGGCGCGAAGCTGGCCGCGCATCTGAATCTCTCTCTTTGTGCGTTCGTCGAGATCGACGAGGCGGCAGACCAGGTGGTGATTGCACACGAATGGCACCGCCACGACGTGCCCGGCATCGCCGGCGTGCATCGGCTGGCCGACTTCGTCGGCCCGGAGTTCATCCGTCTGGCGCGCCGGGGCGAGATCATCGTCGTGCGCAACACCGCCGCCGATCCGGCCACCGCCGCCGAGAAATTCACCGCGCTGAAGATCGCTTCCTTCCTCTGCGTGCCTCTGCTGCTGAACGGCCAATGGCGCTTCGCGCTGTGCCTCTATCACGCTGAGCCCTACCAGTGGCGCGAAGACGAGATCAAGCTGACGCGCGAGCTGACGGCGCGCATCTGGACGCAACTTCAGCGTTTGCGCAGCGAAGCCGAATTGCGCGAAAGCGAGAAGCGCTATCGCACGCTGTTCGAGTCGATCGACGAGGGCTTCTGCCTCATCGAGAAGATTGACGGGCAAGCCGGTGCGCCGCTGGATTTCCGCTATGTCGAGGCCAATCCGGCGTTCGAGGTTCAATCGGGCGTGCGTGGCGTGGTCGGCAAGACCATTCGGCAGGTGTTTCCGGGTGTCTCAGAGGATTGGTACGCCACCTACGACTCGGTGCTGACAAGCGGCACGCCGATCCGCTTCGAACGCGACCTCGCGCCCACCGGGCGGGTGCTTGAGCTCTACGTTTTCAGGCTGGAGCCCGTAGCCCGGGGTCGCATCGCGATCATTTTCAAGGACGTCACCGCGCGCAATCTGCTGCAGCGCAAGACCCGCGAACAAGCCGAGGTGCTGGTCGACCTGGACCGCCGCAAAGACGAGTTCCTGGCCATGCTCAGCCACGAGCTGCGCAACCCGCTGGCGCCGATCTCCAATGCGTTGATGTTGCTGCGCCTGCAGAAGACCGAAGACCCGATCCAGCAGCAGGCGCGCGGTGTCATCGAGCGCCAGGTCGCGCAACTCAAGCATCTGATCGACGACCTGCTGGAAGTCTCCCGCATCAGCACCGGCCGGGTCCGGCTGCGCCAGGAGCGCGTCGCGCTCGGCGGCGTCGTTGAAAGGGCGGTCGAGTCGGCGCAGGCGCTCATCGCACAGCATCGGCACGAGCTCACGCTGTCGATCCCTGCGCAACCGATCTGGCTGCATGCCGATGCAGCACGGCTCGAGCAGGTCGTCGTCAACCTGCTCACCAACGCCGCCAAGTACACCGACGACGGCGGCCGCGTCGAACTGAGCATGCATCAGGAGGGCGATGCGGCGGTGCTGCGGGTGCGCGACACCGGCGTGGGCATACCGGCCGAGCTGCTGCCGCGCATCTTCGACCTGTTCACGCAGGGCGATCGTTCGCTCGACCGCTCTCAGGGCGGCCTGGGTATCGGCCTGTGCCTGGTGCAACGACTGGTCGAGCTGCACGGCGGCACCGTCTGGGCGACCAGCGTGCTCGGTCAAGGCAGTGAATTCATCGTCACCCTGCCCGCCCTGGCAGCAGCGGTGGCGCCTTCGCCAGCGCTGTCAGGCGCAGCGTCTCGGCCGGCTGGCAAGGGCTGCCGGGTGCTGATCGTCGACGACAACGTGGATGCCGCCGAAATGCTGGCGGCCTTGCTTGATCTCTCGGGCCACGAGGTGCGGACGGCCTTCGACGGGCCCACCGGCCTTCAGGCGGCCCTTGATCACATGCCGGATGTGGTGCTGCTCGACATCGGCCTGCCGGGCCTGACCGGCATCGAAGTGGCCGAGCGGATGCGCCGCCAACCCGCGCTCGCGCGGACCGTGCTCGTCGCGATGACGGGCTACGGACAGGCATCGGATCGGCAGCGCTCGCGCGACGCCGGATTCGACCACCACCTCACCAAGCCGGCCGATTTCGCCGAACTCGAGAAGATCCTGGCGGCCGTTGTCGAGAACTGACTTTCGCGCTGCCTGCCATCGGCAACGCCAAGCAGCCTGCGCTTGATCGACGCCACAGTTCAACAGGCGCCCGGGTTCAGACTGGCTGCAACGCGGATCGGGGCGCCCGCGCCCGCCGCTTGGCGGTTTCGGCAGCAGGGCCGGGCGCCAAGCCGGCATGGCGCGGGTGGTGGGTGGGTCACAGCGTTGGCGCCGTCAGCCAGCCAGTCTTGACGGCTGGCAGCGGCGCGCCGACACTCGCCTGCTGTTCAACCGACCTGAGGAGAGTGCCATGACACAAACCGCCATCGCCCCCCGGTCGGCCAGCGCGCTTCGCCAGCGGCTGCTCTGAGCAACGCCCCCGGCCCCGGCCGGTGAGCGCAGGGCCTGTACCGCAGCGGTGCAGCGCCACCCGACCCCGCTTTTTGCCCGCCCTGCGGCGCCGGTTTGGCGCGCGCCGCGCCTTGGCACCGGGCGTCCGATTCGGGCGGCTGGTGCGTTTGGCCCCCCCGGGCCGCCGCCGTTGGGCGGTGGGCCCGGTGTGGCCTGGATGGTGAACACCTCATGTCAAATTTGTCCGGTTTGATCGATTTCGACGCGCTGCTGCACATCGGCCTGGCTGGGCCGATGCGCCAGCAACTGGCCAATGGCGTGGCCGACCCGCAGGCCCGGCCAATGCGGCTGGTGGAGATTCAACGCGAGCACAGCTTGTTGCACGATGGCCACACTGCCCACCGCGCGCGCTGCGGCGCTGCGCTGGCACGGGATCTGCGCGACCAGCAGGAAACCTTGGCGGTGGGCGATTGGGTGCTGGCCTGCCCCGATGGCGCTGGTGGTGCGGATGGTTCGGATGGTGCGCACGCTGCGGACCGCTGGCGCATCACCTGCCGGCTGCTGCCGCAGCGCCAGATCACCCGGCGCACGGACGACGGCCGGGGCGGCGTGCAGCGCCAGGTGCTGGTCAGCAATGTGGACACCGCGCTGCTGGTGATGGGGCTGGACGCCGACTTCAACCTGCGCCGGCTGGAGCGCTACCTGGCGCTGGCGCAACTGGCCGGCGTGGCCGCCGTGCTGGTGTTGAGCAAGGCCGACACGCTGGACCCCGCGCTGGCTGACCAGCGCCTGGCCCAGGCCCGGGCGCAATTGCCACCGGGCATGGCCGCGCTGGCGCTCGACCTGCGCCAGGCGCCGGCCGCACAGGCGCTGGCGCCCTGGCTGCAACCGGGCCGCACACTGGTCTTGCTGGGCAGCAGCGGCGCGGGCAAAAGCACGCTGGCCAACACCTTGGTCCGCACCCTGGCCGACCCGTTGGCACACCCGCCGGCCGATAGGTTGGCCGATCCACCCACCAGCCCCGGCGGGTTGCCGCTACCCGCCGGCGCGCCAGCCGGTCTGCCCGGGCGGCGCATCACCGGTGCGGTGCGCGCCGGTGACCGCCGGGGCCGCCACACCACCACCGTGCGCACCCTGCTGCCGCTGCCCGGCGGCGCCTGCATCATCGACACCCCCGGCCTGCGCGCGCTGCGCCTGGATGTGGCCGATGCCGGCGATTTGGCCAGCGCCTTTGGCGATGTGGCGCGTTGGGCGCCGCTGTGCCGGTTCCGCGATTGCCAGCACGTGCAAGAGCCGGGCTGCGCGGTGCGCGCCGCCGTGCCCGAGCCGCGCTTGCGCAACTACCACAAGCTGCTGCGCGAGGCCGGCCGCGACGCGCTCAGCCCGGCCGAGCGTCAGGCCCGGATCGCGCAGTGGAAGTGGCGCAGCCGCAACGCGCTGATCCGGCTGCAAGCCAAGCGCAATTCAAGCGGCTGACGGCCCGCGTGGGGTGGGGCGGGCCGGGCCGGGGCGGGCTGGACGGGGCGGCTTGGCGGGTGGGCAGGCGGGGCGGCCGGCGCTTGCGCCGCTGGCCGCAGCGGCGGACGGGCCCCGCCCGCCGGGCATACTGCGGCGCAGGCCCTGGCCGCTTTGATGCTGCACCTCCCCACCCTGATGCTGGCCCTGATGCTGGGCTTTTTGCTGCTGACGGTGGAATTAGGCCTGTCGCAGCGCGGCGTTCATGCGCGGCCCGAGCTGCGGCGCTGGATGCTGGGCTGCTGCGCGTTTTTGGCCGGCCTGCTGGCCCTGGTGGCGCGCCCGGTGTTGCCGCTGTCGCTGTCGATCCTGCTGGGCAACGCGCTGATCTGCCTGGGCATGGTCATCTACAGCCAGGCGCTGTACTTGCTGCTGCGGCCCACGGCGGTGCCGCGCTGGCTGATGGGGCTGCAACCGCTGGTCTGGATCGGCTTGCTGCTGATGCTGGATTGGCCGCTGCACCAGCGCACGGCGGTGCTGTCGCTGGTCTTTGTGGTGTTGCTGGCGCCCGGTGTGGTGTTGATCCTGCGCCACGGCTGGCAGGCTGAGCGGTCGCTGCGCATGGTGGCGCTGAGCATGGCCACCGCGATGGCGGCGCTGGCAGTGCGTGCGGTGCATGCCTGGCGCAACCCGGCCGACTACGCTGACCTGATGCAGGCCAGCCTGGGCCAGGGCTTGACGTTTCTGGTGGCCTTCATGTGCCTGATCGGCGCCGGCTTCGGCTTTGTGCTGGCGGTGTTTGAGCGGGTGGCGCGGCAGATGGAGGACATGGCCACCCACGACGGCCTGACCGGCTGCTGGAACCGCAGCGCCACCGACACCCTGCTGGCGCATGAGTTGCACCGGGCGCGCCGGTCGGGTGAGTCGGTGGCATTTGCGCTGCTCGACCTCGACCATTTCAAGCAGATCAATGACCAGCACGGCCACCGCACCGGTGACGCGGTGCTGCGCGGTTTTGCCCAGACGGTGCGCGGCCGGCTGCGCGCGTCCGATGTGTTTGGCCGCACCGGCGGTGAGGAGTTTGGCCTGGTGCTGCCCAACACCGACGCCGCCGGTGCGCGCTGGCTGGTCGAAGACATCCGGCGTGCGGTGCTGGCGATGGCGGTCAGCCCTGCTGACACCCTGGCGCCGGGCCAGCAGGCCCACCCGACGGTGCAGGTGACAGTGTCGGCCGGCCTGGCGGTGGCCGACGCCCAAGTGGGGGTCTCGGGTGATCGGCTCTACGGCCATGCCGACCAGGCGCTGTACGAGGCCAAACATGCCGGCCGCAACCAGGTGGCGGTGTACGGCATCGGCCGGGGCGCGTCGGCCTTGCTGCCGCTGGAGTGAGCGGGCGGCCATGCCGCAGACGGCCTCAGTAATTCAGCCCCATCGCCTGGCGCACTTCTTTCATCGTCTGCCGGGCCACGGTGCGGGCGCGCTCGGTGCCCATCTCGACAATCCAGTGGATTTGCTTCGGGTTGCCCAGATAGGCCTCGGCCCGCTCACGCCAGGGCTGCTGCTCACGGATGATGGCGTCGATCACCGGCTGCTTGCAATCCAGGCAGCCGATGCCGGCGCTGGTGCAGCCCTGCACCACCCAGGCTTTGGTCTCGGCGTCTGAATAAACCTGGTGAAACTGCCAGACCGGGCATTTGGCCGGGTCACCGGGGTCGGTGCGGCGCACGCGCTGCGGGTCGGTCGGCATGCGCTTGATCTTCTGGCTGACAACGGCAGGATCGTCGCGCATGGCGATGGTATTGCCCCGGCTTTTGCTCATCTTGTCGCCGTCCAGCCCGGGCAGCTTGCTCACCTCGGTGAGCAGCACCGCCGGCTCGGTCAGCACGCTTTTGCCGCTTCCTTTGAGGTGGCCCAGCAGCAGCTCGGCTTCGTCGTTGTCCAGCCCGCCGGCCGCCAGCGCGCGGCGCACGATGGCCTCACCCTTGGCCAGCGCCTCGACGCTGCCGTCCTGGCCGTAGGCCTTGCGCTGTTTTTCGGCGTAGCGCGCATCGTCTTTGCCCAGCTTGACCAGCGCGGCGGCCACCTGCGCCTCGTGCTGGCTGCCCCGGCCGTAAAGATGGTTGAAGCGGCGTGCCACCTCGCGGGTGATCTCGACATGCGGCGCCTGGTCTTCACCCACCGGCACGTAAGCGGCTTTGTAGATCAGGATGTCGGCCGCTTGCAGCAGCGGGTAGCCGAGAAAGCCGTAGGTGGCCAGATCACGGTCTTTCAGCTTCTCGATCTGGTCTTTGTAGCTGGGCACCCGCTCCAGCCAGGCCAGCGGCGTGCCCATCGCCAGCAGGGTGAACAGCTCGGCATGCTCGGGCAGCCGGCTCTGGATGAAGATCGTGGCTTTTTCGGGGTCAAGACCGGCGGCAATCCAGTCGATGACCATGTCGTACACCGTTTTTTCGATCACGTCGCGCTCTTCGTAGTGGGTGGTCAGCGCATGCCAGTCGGCAACGAAGAAAAAGCAGTCGTACTCGTGTTGCAGCCGCACCCAGTTCTTCAGTGCGCCGTGGTAGTGGCCGAGGTGCAGCGCGCCAGTGGGGCGCATGCCGGAGAGTACGCGGGGTCGCATCGAGCTTGTCCTTCCAGGAGAGCGCCGATTCTGGCAGACCGAGCCCCGTAAACTGCGGCCCCGTCATGCAGCGCATCGTCATCCTGATCTCGGGCCTGGGCAGCAATATGCAGGCCATCGTGCAGCGCTGTGCTGACCAGCGCTGGCCGGCGCAGGTGGTGGCGGTGATCGCCAACCGGCCGGCCGCCGAGGGGCTGGTTTGGGCGGCGCGCCACGGCCTCGCGGCGCGGGTGGTGGACAACACCCAGCACACCAGCCGCGCGGCGTTTGATGAGGAGCTGGCCCGGGTGATTGACGGTTTTGCGCCCGATCTGCTGCTGCTGGCCGGCTTTATGCGCATCCTGACCGACGGCTTTGTGGCGCGCTACAGCGGCCGGCTGCTCAATATCCACCCGTCGTTGCTGCCCGCATTTGCCGGGCTGCACACCCACCGGCGGGTGATCGAGGCCGGCTGCAAGCTGGCCGGCGCCACCGTGCACTTTGTCACCGCCACGCTGGACCACGGCCCGATCATCGCCCAGGCGGTGGTGCCGGTGCTGCCGGGCGACACGCCCGAGGCGCTGGCGGCCCGGGTGAAGGCCGCTGAGCATGTGCTGTACCCGCAGGCGGTGCGCTGGTTTGTCGAGGGCCAACTGCTGCTGGCCGGCGGCGTGGTGCACCACCGCAGCGGGGTGTCTCAGCTTTTGCTGGGTTGATCGCGCTGATTCGGCGGATCGAGCGGGCGCCGGCCAAAAAACAGCAAAAACCGGGCGCGGATAATCGGGTGATGCATCCCACCGCCCTGCTGGACCTGGCCACCGAGCTGTTGCGCGCGGTTCTCAAGCTCGACGCGCCCGCTGACAGCATCGTCTCCGGCTTCTTCCGCAAACACCGCACGCTGGGCCCGCGTGAGCGCCATGCGCTGGCCGAGACGGCCTACACCGTGCTGCGCCGCCGCTCGCTGTTGCAGCACCAGGCGCAAAGCGGCAGCGGCGCGCTGGAGCGCCGGCTGGCGCTGCTGGCCTGGTCGGGCGACGAAAGCCTGCTGCGCGGCGCGGTGGGCCCGAACGAGGCGCAATGGCGCAAGCAGGTGCTGGCGGTCGATCCGCAGAGCTTCTCTGACAAATTGCGCCACAACCTGCCCGATTGGCTGGCGTCGGCGCTGCGCGCGCAACTCGGTGAAGACCAGTTCTGGCCGCTGGTGGCCGCGCTCAATGAGCCGGCGTCGCTCGATCTGCGCGTCAATGTGCTCAAAGCCAAGCGCGAAGACCTGTTGTCGATCCTCAACCAGGCCGGCCTGCGCGTGGCGCCCACGCCGTTTTCACCGTGGGGCATCCGCGTGCCGGGCAAGCCGGCGCTGCAAAAGATCGACGCTTTCACCCGGGGCGACATCGAGGTGCAGGACGAAGGCAGCCAGTTGCTGGCGCTGCTGACCGACGCCAAACGCGGTGAGATGGTGGTTGATTTTTGCGCCGGTGCCGGTGGCAAAACCCTCGCGCTGGGTGCGTCGATGCGGTCCACCGGCCGGCTCTACGCTTTCGATACCTCAGGGCACCGGCTGGACGCGCTCAAGCCCCGCATGGCGCGCAGCGGTTTGTCGAATGTGCACCCGGCGCAGATCGCGCATGAGCGGGACGAGCGGGTGAAGCGCCTGTCCGGCAAGATCGACCGGGTGCTGGTGGACGCGCCGTGTTCCGGCCTGGGCACTTTGCGGCGCAACCCTGACTTGAAATGGCGCCAGTCGCCGCAGGCGGTGCTGGAGTTACAGGCCAAGCAGACGGCGATCCTGGCCAGCGCGGCGCGGCTGGTCAAATCCGGCGGACGGCTGGTGTATGCCACTTGCAGCCTTCTGCGCGATGAAAACGAAGCCGTCGCCGAGGCGTTTACCGCCGGCCACCCCGATTTTGGGCTGCTGCCGGCGCAAGACGCGCTGCGCGCGGCCCATGTTGAGCGCGCCGACGAACTGGCGCAGGACGGGTATTTGCGCCTGTGGCCGCACAAACACGCCACCGACGGCTTTTTTGCAGCGGTTTGGCAACGTCTTTGACAACGTGGTTGACAACGTTTGCATTGCGCCAGCGCAAATCGCCCGCATCTGCCAGATAGCCGGGTTGGCGCGGCGCAATTCCACGCGGGTGAGGCGGGTTTGCTCACCTACAATTCGAGATTCGCCCTGATTTGGGGCGGTAAAAGGCCAAGATGAGTTTGCTTTCGACGCTGTGGTTTTCTTCGGTGGATGGGCTGGTGGATCTGCTGGCCAACGGCCTGTGGGCCAGCGCCAGCGGCTGGCAGGTGTTGCTGGTCACGCTGCTGATGACGCACATCACCATCTGCTCGGTGACGATCTTTCTGCACCGGGCGCAGGCGCACCGGGCGCTCGATTTGCATGCGATCCCGGCGCACTTTTTCCGCTTCTGGCTCTGGCTGACCACCGGCATGGTGACCAAAGAGTTTGTCGCGGTGCACCGCAAACACCACGCCAAGTGCGAGACCGACGAAGACCCGCACAGCCCGCAAACCCGGGGCATCAAGGCCTTGCTGCTGACGGGGGTGGAGCTGTACCGCACCGAGTCGAAGATTCCCGAGACGATCCGCAAATACGGCATCGGCACACCCGATGACTGGATTGAGCGCAAGCTGTACACCCGTTTCAGTTGGCAGGGTGTGGGCGTGATGCTGGTGATCGACCTGCTGCTGTTTGGCGCCATCGGGCTCACCGTCTGGGCGGTTCAGATGCTGTGGATTCCGGTGATGGCCACCGGCATCATCAACGGCATCGGCCACTACTGGGGCTACCGCAATTTCGAGGCCGCCGATGCGTCCACCAATGTCTCGCCGTGGGGCGTGCTGATCGGCGGCGAAGAGTTGCACAACAACCACCACACCTACCCCACGTCGGCCAAGTTCTCGGTCAAGCCGTTTGAGTTCGACATCGCCTGGGGCTATATCCGTGCGCTGGAGATGATGGGCCTGGCCAGCGTGCGCAAGACCGCGCCGCAACTCAAACTGGGCGCGGTCCGGCCGCAGGCCGATGCCCACACGCTGGAGGCGATCATCGCCAACCGCTACGAGGTGATGGCCAAATACGCCAGTGAGTTGCGCGCGGCTTGCGGCGCCGAGCTGGCCCGCGTCAAGGCCCAGGGCAGCGTCAACCTGACCGAGTTGCAACTGGCCAAGCGCTGGCTGCACCGCGATGCCGAGAAGATACCGGCCAATGTGCTGCCGCAGCTTGAAAGCGCGGTCAAAGGCAGCCCGAGGCTGGCCAAGCTGGTGACGATGCGCGAAGAGTTGCGCCAGCTCTGGACGCGCACCAATGTCTCGGCCGACCAGTTGGTGACCGATCTGCAAGCCTGGTGCAAAAAGGCCGAGAGCAGCGGCATCGTGGCACTGGAGCAGTTCTCGATCCGGCTGCGCGCGGCCCACGCTTGACCTCAAAAACGGCAGCGTCACTTGCCAAAAAAGGGCCCTTCGGGGCCCTTTGTCATGTGTGCGCAGCACCTACAGTACTTCTGGCTACTTCGATGGAAGTTTTTACAGATGGCATGCCCACATCACCGTCAACCGCCCGCAGTGCCTGTTGAGACCCCCCATGCCTGAAAAGTCCGTCCAAGAGACGCTGCTGCGCCTTCGTCTGTCGGTGGGGCTGCTCGGCGAAAGGGCCGCCAACGGCTGGTGGCCAACTTCGTTTCTTGAACCCTCCAGCCGAGCGTTCCTTGACCCGGTGTTCGTCCGAACCAGCCCGGTCGCCCAAATGCACGGTGTCACTGAGGCGGCCCGTCGCGTGCATGACGCCAGGCTCGCTGCGGGCAGCTTTCACCTGTTTCGCCTGCCTGAAGAGTCCGAGCAGGACTTGCATGCCCTGGTTCGCGCTGGGTGGCGCGCGGGCGGTGCGCCGACACCATCCGACGCTGCCGAAGCCATGAAGGCGCTCGACAACATCGCTGCTGGGGCGGGCGTTGATGCGCCAGGCCCCAAGCTGATGGGCGACGCCGGCTTGCTCGGCTCGGCCGATGCCTGGCAGCAAGTGGCGGCGGTGTACCGCGACGCGTTTCGCAAAGGGTTTCAGAGCTATCCGTACTTTTCGCGTGCATGAGCACCGCTGAACACCCGTACACGACTCAATTGCAAGCCGGGCTGGGCCTCTTTGACGAGACCAGAACCTTGCTTGATCTGTGGCAGCGGGGGATGGATGGCAACATGCTAAAGAAGGCGGCGCTGGCGTCAGGTCGATTCCCCGCCATCACGGCGCGCAGGCTTCGCAACATCGTCATCGAAAGCTTTGCGCCGCGCTATTTGGTTCAGCAGGCGCAACCTGCGGGCATCCTGAAGCGTTTGAAGGACGCCCCTGCCCCAACCGACCTGCGGCAGCTGATGCTGCTCTACACGTGCCGGGCCAACCCCATCTTGGGGGGCTTCATCCGCAGCGCCTACTGGCCGGCGTACGCCGCAGGCGCGGCATCCATGGACAACGAGGGCGCCCGCGCATTCGTCCGACGGAGCATCGACGACGGCAAGACGGCCACCTGCTGGTCTGAAGGCACGGTCAAACGAGTGGCCCGCTGTCTCACCAGTGCCTGCGCTGATTTCGGGCTGCTGGAGGCTGGCGCTCTCAGCCAGCGTCGGATCTTGCGCATTCGCATCTCGGCACCGGCCGTGGCCATCCTGGCCCACGACCTGCATTTTCGCGGCAGCGCCGACAACGCTTTGCTGGTTCATGAGGACTGGGCGCTCTATGGTCTGGACCGGCAAGGCGTGCTCGAAGAATTCAAGCGCCTGGCGCTTCAAAACCTGTGGATCGTTCAAGCCGCCGGTGACGCCGCACGCATAGGTTGGCTGCACAACGACATGGAGGCTGTTTGCGATGTCATCGCTCAAGGCTGATTTCGACGAACTTCGGGAGCGTATCCGCCAAGGGCGCGACCTCGGCAATGCTGGCTTCGAGCCGGTCTACTACCTCGTGTTTGCGCCTGGCGCCATCATTGAAGCCAAGCGCCAGACACCGGCTTGGGTGGCACGCCTGAAGCAAGACGGCTGGCAGGTGGCCGAGTTCTCTGCGGCCCAGGCCATCGAAGAAATCTTGGAGGCCGATCCGCGCCAGGCCATCTGGCAAGGCGCCGACCAGCGGGCCCCTTTGGCGTGGGCGCGCACCAATGAATCCTTGACCAACGCCGTGACGGGCCCGAAGGGCTTGTTGCCGCGCCTGGAAGCGCAGCTTGCAGCGCTGGACGGAAAGCAGCACCACCTTCTGCTCGTCACCGACCTTGAGGCGCTGCACCCGTATGTCCGCATCGGCAGCATCGAAGGCCAACTGCTTGGCCGATTCAATGTGCTGACGATCTTTTTGTATCCCGGCCAGCGCACTGGCCGAACTGGGTTGAAGTTTCTCGGCTTCTATCCCAGCGACGGCAACTACCGTTCCGTTCACGTGGGCGGCTGATCCCGACACCCGCAAGCATCACAGGCTACCCATGACGATCTACACGCTGTTCGACCCGGCCAGGAGCATCGACCGCACCATCGAGAAGGTGATCACCTATGCCGCGTCGCAGGAATCGCGGCTGAAGTCGGAGATCTCCGAATACATCGTCACCGAGAGCATCGAAGAGGCCTTCCGCAGCCTGCTTGACCGCATGCAACTCGCCATGGACGCGGGCGGCGAAAACGAGGTCGGTGTCTGGGTTTCCGGCTTCTACGGCTCTGGCAAAAGCTCGTTCACCAAGTACCTGGGCTTTGCGCTCGACCCGGCCATTCAGATTGACGGCACGCGCTTCCTCAAGCACCTGCAAGACCGTTTGAACAAGGCACCGACCAAGGCCATGCTGGCGACAGTGGCCCAGCGCTTTCCCGCCGCCGTGGTGATGCTGGACCTGGCCAGCGACATGGTGGCTGGCTCGACCATGGAAGATGTGTCGACGGTGCTCTATTTCAAGGTGCTGCAGTTGTTCGGCTATTCGCGCAACCTGAAAATTGCAGCGCTCGAACGCCGGCTCGAAAAGGAGGGCCGCCTTGACGACTTCCGCACCCGCGCCGAGCGGGCCCTGCCCGGGGTGACGTGGCAAGAGATGCAAAACGACCCGCTCGTCGTTGACGACCTGGTGCCGCGCATCGCGCACGAGATGTACCCGGCGCTGTTCAGCACACCCACGTCATTCACATCCAGCACCGAAGGCTTCTTCCAGTTTGAAGAGCAGCGTGTGCAGGAAATGATTGACATCGTCCGCGCGCGCAGCGGCAAGCAGCACATCGTGTTCGTGTTGGACGAGGTGGGGCAGTACGTGGCCTCACGCGACAACCTGATCCTCAACCTTGACGGCCTGGCCAAGAACCTCAAGCGCTTGGGCGAAGGCAAGGTCTGGATCATTTCCACTGCCCAGCAGACGCTGACCCAAGACGATCCGCGCGCCTCTCTCAACTCGGAGAAGCTTTTCAAGTTGAAGGATCGATTCCCGATCCAGATCGACCTGATTTCCAACGACATCCGAGAGATCTGCTACCGCCGCCTGCTTGGCAAATCTGCGAACGGACAAGCCGCTTTGGGCGCGATGTTCGACACCCACGGCCAATCCCTGCGCCACCACATCAAGCTGCAAGACGCGCGCTTTTACGAGGCCGATTTCAACCGCACCAGTTTCGTCAATCTCTACCCCTTCCTGCCCGCGCACTTCGACATCCTTCTGCACCTGCTTAGTGCGCTGGCCAAGTCCACCGGCGGCATTGGCCTGCGTTCGGCAATCAAGATCGTGCAAGACGTGCTGCGTGGTGAAGGCGGCCGAACGGGCCTGGCCAGCCAGCCTGTCGGAACACTCGTCACCACTGCGACCTTGTATGACGAGCTGGAAAAGGAAATCCGCAGCACAAAAGACATCGTTCATCAGGCAGTGGGCGAGGTGAGCAAGCGCCACTTCGACAAACCGCTGCACATTGCGGTGGCCAAGACCGTAGGCGTGTTGCAGATTCTGTCGAATCTGCCGGTCACCGCGCAGAACATTGCCGCATTGCTGCACCCCGGTGTCACGGCTGCGCCTTTGCACGACGCCGTGCGGGCCGCCATCGAAGACATGCTGAATGACCCCTTCGTGCCACTCGGCGAGCGCGATGGCCAGATCGTGTTCCTCAGCGACAGGCTGCTCACCATCGAGCAAGAGCGTGGGCAACTGCTGTTGCGTTTCACGGAAGTGCAGCGCCACTTCAACAGTGCCCTGCGCGAAATATTCGACCCGCTGCCGCGCGTGCAGCACGAAGCCTCGCTGACGGTGACGTCGGGCTTGAAGGTTCGCACCGCCGGCACCGTGGCCAGCCAGGCCGGCGAGCAGAATGCGGTGCAAACCGTGGTCGAGTTTGTTGACCTGGCCGAGTTCGACAAGGCCCGAAACGCGCTGGTGGAAGACTCGCGCGACCGCGCCAACCAGTACACCGTCGGCTTGCTGGCCCGCACCGACCCCGTGCTGTGGGACTTGGCGGGCGAGATATACCGCAGCCACCGCATCGCAGAGCAGCACCGCCTGGACGCCGCGCAAGAGGTGAAGGACTATTGCAACACCCAGTTGGACCGCGCAGCGGGCTTGTCCAAGCGCCTGCAGGCCGGCATCAAGCAAGCCCTGCAGGCGGGCGCCTTCATATTCAGAGGCCAGGTCACTGCCGCTTCAGCGCTGGCGCCTGAGTTGCTTGACGCGGCGCGCAAGCTTCTCGGCCAGGTGGCCGCCCAGGTGTACGACCGCTACCGCGACGCCCCGGTGCGCGTGGACACCGACAGCGCCGAAAAGTTCTTGAAAGCCGCCAGCCCGGCGGCCATCGGCAGCCAGATCGACAAACTTGGCCTGGTGCAGACCGTCAATGGCCGCGCCACCTTCAAGACCGACCACCCGGCCATCGTCAGCATCCACGACCACATCGACAGCCACGGCACCGTGGATGGCGCGCGGCTGGCTGGCCATTTTTCGGCGCCGCCGTTCGGCTGGTCGCCCGACACCGTGCGCTACATCGTGGCGGCCATGCTGTGTGCGGGCGAGGTCAAGCTCAAGGTGTCGGGCCGCGAGGTCACCACCGCCGGCCCGCACGCCATCGACGGGCTAAAGAGCAACATCAGCTTTCGCAACGTCACCGTTGCGCTGCGCCAGGGCAAGCCACCCAAAGAGGCGCTGGCGCGCGCCGCCCAGCGCATGACCCAGCTGATCGGCGACACCGTCTACCCGCTGGAGCCCGACATCAGCAAGGCTGCTGCCCGGCACTTCCCCAAGTTTCAGCAAGACTACGCACCCCTTGCGGCCCGACTGGACGCGCTGGGCTTGCCCGGCGCTGACCGCGTACAGGCGCTGAACCAGCAGATTGCCGACCTGCTGTTCACCGACGCGTCGGATGCCACCGCCCGCCTGGGCGCAGAAGCATCGGCATTGAACGACGACCTGGTCTGGGCGCAAGAACTCAAGGGCGCGCTCGACCAGGGTGTTGAACGCAGCTTGCGCACATTGCTGACCCACAGTCGCGAGTTGCTGGCGTTGCCCGACACGGGCGTGCCCGGTGCACTGCGCAGCGAGGTGGCCGATGAACTGAAGCAACTGACCGACCGGCTGGCCCAGGTCGATTTCTACCGCCACAGCGTTGACTATGCGTCACTGCTGACCAACATCCAGGGCCGCGTGCGCGAAGCCGCGCTGCAGCAGGCCGCGCACCAGGCGCAGCGGCTCAAGAGTGGCGTCGAAGACCTGCAACGCACGCCCGGATGGGCTGCACTGACCCAGGAAGAGCGCGGCAGCGCCATCGCCAGGATTGAAGAACTGGCGCTCGTTTTTTTGCCCACTCTCACGCCTGACCTTGACGGGCTGAAGCGCCTGCTGGCGCGCGAGTTCGACATCTCCAGCACGGTGGAACAGCTCAAGCGCAGCGTGGATGAGCAGGGCCTGCAGCGCCAGCGCAAGCGGCTGGAGGAAGAGCGCGCCAAGGCCGGCGCCAGCGGCCCGGCCAAACTTTGCAAGGCGGTGGCAGTGCCGGCGAAGCTGACTTCGGCGGCAGGTCTGGACTCGCTGATCCAGCAGTTGCATGAGATCAAGGGCCAGGCCAGGCTCTTTGATGAGATCGAGATCAGCTTCACGCTGGACGGCCAGCCGCAACGCTGAACCCCAGCGAACCCCGAGACACGATGGCCTTCGACCAGCCCACGCGCAACCGCCTGCAGCGCTTCGTCAATGACGCGCGCCGCCTGCTGGAGCGGGAGTTCACGCGGCAGCTTCAAAACGACTACGGCCTGGACCCCACCAGCGGCAATCTGTCGCCGCTGGCCAGCCTTCGCCACCTGAGCAACCAGGGCCTGGAGACGGCGCGCATCCTGCGTGACACCTTGGCCCACTACCAGGCCAGCGACCATGTGGACGCCCTGGCCGGCCTGAACCGCATCGTGCGCGAGCAGGCTTTCACCGTGCTCAACCGTCTGGCTGCCCTGCGCATGGCGGAGGCGCGTGGCCTGCTCATCGATTCAGTGGCCCTGGGCCCGCAGTCGCGCGGCTTTCAGCTCTACAAGATGGTGGCGGGCACGGGCCTGGGCGAAACCGGTGAGGCCTACCGCACCTACCTGTTCAGCGTCTTTGACGAACTGGCGCAAGACATACCAGCGCTGTTTGACCGCTATTCGCCCCAGGGCCGGCTGTTCCCCAAGCCCACGGTGCTGGTCTCGGGCGACCCGCAGCACCCGGGTGTTCTGGAACTGATCAACGACCCTGAGATTGACGTGTTGTGGGCCCAGGACGAGACCATCGGCTGGATCTACCAATACTTCAACTCCAAGGAAGAGCGCAAGGCGATGCGCGACGCCAGCCAGGCGCCGCGCAACAGCCGTGAACTGGCGGTGCGCAACCAGTTCTTCACGCCGCGGTATGTGGTGGAGTTCTTGGTCGACAACACCTTGGGGCGGCTGTGGTTCAACGCCACGGGCGGCGACACCTGCTTGCGGGATCGTTGCCAGTATCTGCTGGTCAAACCTGACGAAAAACCGGAGGCCGCACTGCGGCTGCGCGACCCGCGAACACTGAAGCTGCTGGACCCGGCCTGCGGATCGATGCACTTCGGTTTGTATGCCTTCGATTTGTTCTTGGAGATCTACCGTGAGGCTTGGGACTGGGAGCAGCAACAAGGCCCCGGCGCGCTGGATGTTTCGACCCAGGCTCAGGCGGGATTCAAGCCGATGAGCCAGACATATGTCGGCCGCGACGCTTATTTGAGAGATGTGCCCAGGCTGATCATCGAGCACAACATTTACGGTGTGGACATCGACCCGCGCGCGGCGCAGATCGCTTCACTGGCGCTGTGGCTGCGGGCGCAGCGGGCTTGGCATGACGAGGGCGTCAAGGCACAGATGCGGCCAGCGATCGGTCGCGGAAATGTGATTGCGGCCATGGCGCCTCCGGGCGAACCCGAACTGCGCCGGCAGTTCACCGCCGGCCTGGACCCGATGGATGCTGAGTTGTTCGAGAGGACGCTGCAATTGCTCAAAGGCCTGCCCGAGATGGGTGTGCTGCTGCGGGTGGAGCGCGAGCTGCCCAAGCTGGTGCAACAGGTCATCGTCGGCAAAGGCACAGGCTTGTTTGCTGAACATGAGTTGGAGCGCTGGAGCCAAGCCGAAGTGCGGCTGCGTGTCGCTTTGAACGATTTCGCACAGGCGGCCCAAGCCAACTTTCAAGGCCGATTGTTTGCGCACGATGCGTTACAGGGGCTGCGACTGATCGACCTGGCTGGTGTGGTGTTTGATGTCGTCGTGATGAACCCGCCGTTTGGCGCGTTGGCAAACGACACCAAAGAGCAATTAGCCAAGGCATATCCGCGCAGCAAAATTGATTTGCTCGCCATCTTTGTCGAGCGAGGCTTGGAATTGCTGCGTGCAGGTGGACGCATTGGCGCTATCACATCTCGGACTTGCTTCTTCCTTTCCAGTTTTCAAATGTGGCGGGAAGATATTGTCTTGAGTCTGGCGGCGCCGGAAGCAATGGCTGATCTGGGGTTCGGAGTGATGGACGATGCAATGGTGGAGGCTGCGGCCTATGTCCTGGAGAAGAGAGAATGACGGTCTTCTTGAGATTACTGGCAGATCGGGAAAAGGCTCAGGATCTATTAAATGCGTGTTCCGTTGTGCGTGAGGGTTCGACGGAATTTAGAGTATTTCATGTTCCGCCAGAAGCATTTCGTGTCGTCCCCGGGTCTCCTTTCTCATATTGGGTCAGCGACGAAGTTCGCAATCTTTTCGAAAAGTTCCCAAGATTTGAGTCTGATACTAGGTTAGTCCGCCAGGGCGGCGTGACAGGAAATGATGATCGCTTTCTTCGCCTTTGGTGGGAGACATCCACATCTCACTCATTGCACAAGAATTGGAAATGGATGCCATTCGCAAAGGGAGGTTCGGCTTCTCGCTGGTATAGCGATTTCCCTTTTACTGCAATATGGGATTCTTCGCGATGTACCTTTGGAGGCTATACCGGTCTGATGCACCGTCCATCAGAAAAACCATCATCAGTCGATCACTATTTTAAAGGTGGTCTTACGTGGCCGCTTCGGGCTGCCCATTTTTCGCCAGTACCTCTTCCAAAAGGAAGCATATTTAGCATCCGTGGTTATGCGATACTTGCCTCGGATCCCGAGTTGTTGACAATTGCCGCCATATGCAACTCAAAAGCATTTGATTACATTTTCAAGGTTGCGCTCGGACGATTTGGCTTTCCTGAGTTTGTGGTCGGTATTCTTCAGAATCTTCCTATGCCCTCGGTCCCTGAGTCCAATTGTTCCGACCTTGCAGGCCTAATGACTCGCGCATGGTCACTCAAGCGGACACTGCGGACCGTTGATGAAACTTCGCACGCCTTTTCGCTTCCTGCAGCACTGCGCCCACGTCTGGGCAATTTCGATCCGTCCGCCATCGACACTGAGTTGGCTCGAATCCAAGCCCAAATCGATGACATCGCGTTTGGTCTCTACGGTTTCTCCGACGCCGACCGTGCCGCCGCCACCCAGGCCCCGGGTAGCGAGCCTGCTGACAGTGCAGCCGCAGCTATCGACGACGAAGACGACGAGGCGGAATTCGACGCACCGATGGCTTCTGCTACTACCTTGCGGAGTTGGGCTGTGGGCGTCGCCTTCGGCCGCTTCGACTGGCGCCTGGCGACCGGCGAGCGCGCCGCCCCGCACGAGCCTGAGCCTTTCGACCCACTGCCCGCTTTCAGCCCCGGCATGCTGCCAGCCGGCGCCACACCCTTTCACGCCCATGGCGGCATCCTGGTGGACGACCCCGGCCACGCGAACGACCTTGCTCGCCTGGTCGATGACGTGTTGGGCCGCGTCAGCCGGTCGGTGCACGACGACCTGCGCCGTTGGTTGCAGCGAGAGTTTTTTGCCTTCCATCTGCAGTGCTACTCCAAGAGTCGCCGCAAGGCTCCGATCTATTGGCCGCTGGCCACCGCGTCGGGCAACTATGCGCTGTGGCTGTACTTCCCAAGCCTAAACAGCCAATCGCTCTACACCGCGATCAACGACTTCCTCGATGGTCCAAACGGCAAGCTGGCGCAAGTGGCCAGCGATGTGGCAGCGCTGCGCAACAAGGGATCAGCCCGCACGCGCGACGACGAGAAGCGCTTCGAGAACTTGGAGGGCCTCGAACTCGAACTGATCGAACTGCGCGACCAGTTGCTGAGGATCGCGCCCACCTACAAGCCCAACCACGACGACGGCGTGCAGATAACCGCTGCGCCGCTGTGGCCGTTGTTCCGCCACAAGTCATGGCAGAAGCTGCTGAAAGACACCTGGGCCAAGCTGGAAAAGGGCGAGTACGACTGGTCGCACCTGGCCATGAATTACTGGCCGGACCGCGTGCGCGACAAGTGCAAGACCGACAAGAGCCTGGCCATCGCACATGGCCTGGAATCCATCTACGTTGCGCCCGAAGCCAAGCCGAAGAAAACCCGCGCCAAGAAATCTGCTAGGGCATGAGATGAAACCAACCCGACGGACCAGGCCCACAGGCATTCCACGCATCGAGTCTCTGCACGTTGAGAACTACCGTGCATTGCGCAAAGTCAATCTCGACAACCTGACGCCGATGACGGTTTTGCTGGGCCCCAACGGCAGCGGCAAGTCCACGGTTTTTGATGTCTTCAACTTTTTGTCTGAATGTTTTCAGTTCGGCTTGCGTCACGCCTGGGACCGGCGCGGGCGCGGCAAGGAGTTGAAAACCCGTGGTGCCACCGGGCCGGTGGTGTTTGAGCTGCGCTACCGTGAGCGCCCGGGCACCCCGGTGATCACCTATCACCTGTCCATCGATGAAGGTGCCAAAGGGCCTGAGGTGGTTGAAGAATGGTTGCAGTGGCGCCGTGGCACCCGGGGGCAACCGTTTCGATTTCTGGAATTTCGCCGTGGCTTCGGCAAGGCTGCCAGTGGTGACGCGCCGGATTCTGATGATGTGCGTGTAGACACCAACCTGCGCACCCCCGACCTGATCGCCGTCAATACCTTGGGGCAATTTACTGAGCACCCGCGTGTGGCGGCATTGCGAGAGTTCATCACTGATTGGTACGTGTCCTATCTGGCCATTGACCAAACACGCAACCAACCTGAAGCGGGGCCCCAAGAGCGCTTGAGCAAGGGTGGTGAGAACCTGCCAAACGTCATTCAATACTTGAAAGAGCGGCACCCCGAGCGCTTGGAGAAGATTTTTGCCGTGCTGCGCGAGCGCATTCCGCGCCTGGAGCGGGTTGAGGCCAATCCCATGCCCGATGGCCGCTTGCTGCTGCAAATCAAAGACGCACCTTTTGACGAACCGGTGCTATCCAAATATGCATCCGACGGCACGATGAAGATGCTGGCTTATCTGACGGTGCTGTATGACCCCGAGCCGCCCCGGTTCATCGGCATCGAGGAGCCCGAGAACTTCTTGCACCCCCGCCTGTTGCCCGAGCTGGCCGAAGAATGCCGTGCCGCGTCTGAAAGGTCGCAACTGTTCATCACCAGCCACTCACCGTTTCTGCTCAATGCCATGCGGGCCGAAGAAGTGCGGGTGCTCTACCGGGATGAGCAGGGCTTTACCCAGGCGGTGCGCGCCAGTGAGATCAGTGGCATCCCTGAATTCATCAAGGCCGGTGCGTCATTGGGCTATTTGTGGATGGAAGGGCATTTCGGCATTGGCGACCCACTGGTTAACCACGGCGCACCGCGCACCAAGACGCGGGGGCGCGCCTGATGTTGCAAAAGCTGATCGTTCTGGTGGAAGAGCCGTCGATGGAAGTGGCCTTGGAGCAACTGCTGCCCAAGATGCTAGCGGGGGCGCAATTCGAGATACGGCGTTTTCAATGCAAGGACGACTTGCTGAAGAACCTGCCGGCCCGGCTGCGCGGCTACAGCACCTGGCTGCCGCAAGGCTGGGCCATTCTGGTGTTGGTAGACCGTGATGACGATGATTGTTTGGCGCTGAAGCAGCGGCTGGACAAGATGGCTGCGGCGGCCGGGCTGGTCAGCAAAACCAGCGCGGGCCATGACGCGCCCTTTCAGGTGGCCAACCGCATTGCCATTGAAGAGCTGGAGGCCTGGTTCTTTGGCGACTGGGCAGCCGTGCAGGCGGCTTTCCTGCGGGTGCCGGCCACGCTGCCCAGCAAAGCCGGGTTTCGCGACCCTGACGCCGTGTTGGGCGGAACCTGGGAGGCATTGGAGAGAGTGCTGAAGCGGGCGGGGTACTTCAAGACTGGGCTGCGCAAGGTGGAATGCGCTCGGTTGGTCGGGCACAACATGAACCCTTTGAAGAACTCATCGAAGAGCTTCCGGGCGTTTTCAGAGGCGGTGGCCAGTGCCGCTGCTTGGGTTTGAACATGAAGATCGCCGAGTTCATCACCACCACCGTGTTGCGCCCACGCCTGCTGGCCAAAGGCTGCCTGGTGGTCTATGACCCCGACCAGCGCTTGCGCGACCTGTGCCTGGACATGGCCACCGAGCGTGTGCGCGTGGTGGATGCGGGTGCCGGCAGCCTGGCCGGGCGCCAGGCCATGCAGCGGACGCTGCGCGAATTGGGGCGGCCTACACCGGCGCTGGACGGTTTGCTGGTTTATGTGCCGGCCGCCGCGCCGCTTTCTGAGGAGGCCATGCAGGCCAACCCGTACGCTGCGGCAGCAGCCTGTGGTGCGGTATTTCCGGGCGGCCCCGCCGACGACTACGAGCAGCTGTGCCTGCGCGCGCAGCCTGACCACCAAACCGACATTCGACGGCTGTTCGTGCAGACGCCAGGCGGCCCGTCCTTTGCTGTGATCGACGCCGTGGCCGGTGGATTTGGCTGGCCGCAGTTGAAAGCAGCGCTGCAGGTGGAGTCGGGCCGTGAAATTCTGCTGGCACTGCTGGCCCCCAACCCGGGCCAGCAGCATGCGCTGAAGGCCAGCGATGGCTGGGCCAGCGAGGCGCGCGACTTCTTCAAGGCCACGCTGGGCCTGACGTTTAAGACCCGGAGCAAGACCTGGTCGGTGCTGGCCGATGAAGCTTGGCGCTTTGTGCTGTTCAGCGAGTTTGCGTTTGATCTGCCGGCGCCTTTGCCAAACTCGTTGCCCGCTTCGCTGCCCGACGCGCTGCAGCCAGTGCCCAGGGCGCCCGATGAAGCGCGCACCATCGTCGAATACGTCTGCGAGACGCTTCGTTCGGATCCGCGCAGCCAGCCCGATTACGTGAAGCGCGCGCAACAAGTGCAAGCTGAACTGAACCTGCCGGAACTGTGCCGCGACCTGGACGAGTTGGGCCAGCGCGAGACCTTTCCGTTCGAAGAGCGTTCGGTGCTGCGGCGGACCATTCAGGCGCTGACGGCCGGGCAGTTGGACGCGGCGCGCAGCCTGGTGGCGCACCACAAGACATCGGTCTGGCGCGGCCAGGAAGACAGCCAGGCGCAGTGGCAGTTGATGAACGCCAGCCTGGCGCTGGTGCAAGCCTGTGACGACTTGGACCGCAGCCTGCCCGAGCACACCCGCACGCTGACCGCGCTGCTTGACCACTATGTGACGGCGCTGCGCGAGGCCGACCGGCTGCACCGCGAGTTTGAGCAATCGGCGGGTGAATACGTGGATGCGCTCAGCCTGCTTGATGGCGCCATGCGCCAAGCGCGCAGCCGCTACCGCCATCTGGCTGGGCGCGCACAGGCGGCGTTGATGAAGCACATGGAATCAGCACCCTGGCCGCCTGCCGGCCGTTTGCAAAGTGCCGATGTGTTTGACCGCTTTGTTGCAGGCCCACTGGCCGAGCAAGGCCGCCGCGTGGCGTATGTGATGGTGGACGCGCTGCGCTACGAGCTGGGCGTGACGCTGGAGCGTTTGCTGGCCGACGATGGACCCGTGGCCTTGCACGCCGCGTGTGCGCAGTTGCCGACGATCACGCCGGTGGGCATGGCCAGCCTGCTGCCGGGTGCGGCCAGCGGGCTGGTGCTGGCGCTGCAAGGCGATGCGCTGGTGCCACTGCTCGCCGGTCAACCCGTGGGCGGTGTGCCGCAACGCATGGAGGCCTTTCGCCACATCTACGGCAGCCGCTTTGCCGAGGTGCGGCTGGATGACTTTGCGCGCGGGCGGGCCACCGTTCAGAGCACCGTAGACCTGCTGGTGCTGCGATCAACCGAGATCGACACCCAACTGGAAAGCAGCCCTGAGAGTGCGCTGGCCTTGGTGCCCGCCACGCTGAAGATGATCCGCGTGGCGCTGCACAAGCTGCGCGATGCCGGCTTCACCGACGCGGTGGTGGTCACGGACCATGGCTTCTTCCTCAACGCGCAGGCCGAGGCCGGCGACGTGTGCACCAAACCCACGGGCAATTGGCCTGTGATCGCACACGACCGCATGGCGCTGGGTGCGGGCGCGAATTTTGGAACTTCGGACAGCCACAACCTCGTGTTGGCGCCCGACAGGCTGGGCATCAAGGCCCAGGGCTTCAAGCAAGTGGGGCTGCCGCGCAGCTTGGCACCCTACCGGGCGGGGCATGTCTACTTCCACGGTGGCTTGTCTTTGCAAGAGGCGGTGGTGCCTGTGCTGGTGGCCAAACTGCAACGCGCCGATGACAGCAAGTTCGCGCAGGTCGAAGTTCAGTTGAGCTACAAGAACGGCGCCAAGCGCATCACCACCCAGGTGCCGGTGTTCGACATTGCGTTGGTGTCGGTGGGCCTGTTCAGCCACGGCGCGCCGGTGGAGATGTTGCTGGAGGCGCAGGACAGAGGAGGTAACGTAGTTGGTGAGGCCCGTCCCGGCGGCGAGGTGAACCCGGCCACCGGCACGCTGATGCTGCAACCTGGCGAAGCCAAGAAGATCGTGCTGCGCATGGCCACCGAGTACCGAGGCAAGTTCACGGTGAAGGCGCTGAACCCCACCACCCTGGCCAAGCTGGCTTCCATCGACCTTGAGACGGACTACACAGAATGAGCACCGAGGGTTTCCCGAGGGCGAATTCCCGCTTGGCGGGACGACGCGCAGCGTCTGGGGTGCACCAATGAGCAGGATGGACGACCTGGACCGCAAGCTCAACGACATCTACGACGGCAAGGTGGTCCGCAAGGACTTGCTGCACCGCATCAAGAAGGGCACCAACGTGCCCACCTTCGTGCTGGAGTTCTTGCTGGCCCGCTTTTGCGCCAGCAACGACGAGGCCGAGCTGTCGGCCGGCATGGATGCGGTGTTGGCCACCTTGCAGGACAACTACGTCCGGCCCGACGAAGCCAACGCCAAGCAGTCGCTGGTGGCCACCCAGGGCAAGCACCGCTTCATCGACAAGGTGCATGTTCGCTATGTCGAGCGCGAGAAGCGGCACTGGGCGTCGCTGGAGAACTTCAACTCCCAGCGCATCGCCATCGGCGAAAAGTGGTATCGCGACAATGAGCGTCTGCTGGAAGGTGGCCTGTGGGCCGAGGTCACAGTGGCGCACAACGCCATCGAAGAAGACGACTACACCTTCTACATCGAAGACCTGCGGCCCATCCAACTGAGCCGCTTCGACTTCAACCGCTACGTGGAGGGCCGGGGCCAGTTCAGCCGCGACGAATGGCTGTGCGTGATCCTGCGCTCCGTGGGCCTGGAACCAGCAGCCCTGTCGCCACGGGCGCGCATGCACTACATCGCCCGCATGGCGGCGCTGGTGGAAACCAACTACAACTACATCGAGCTGGGGCCGCGCGGCACCGGCAAGTCGTACTTCTTCAGCGAGTTTTCGCCCTACGCAACGCTGATCTCCGGTGGCCAGGCCACCAAGTCGGTGCTGTTCTACAACAACGCGCGGCGCAAGATCGGCCTGGTCGGCTTCTGGGACGTGGTGGCTTTCGACGAGGTGGGCGGCATCAAGGTGCGCGACCCGGACACGATCCAGATCATGAAAGACGTCATGGCCAACGGGCGCTTCTCGCGCGGCGTAGAGGTGATTGCCGACGCCAGCATGAGCTTCGTCGGCAACATCGATTTGTCGGTGGACCAAGTGGTCAACTCGACCGAATACGACCTGTTCCAGCCGCTGCCGGCTGAGCTGGACCTGGCGGTGATGGACCGCTTTGCGGCCTACATCCCGGGGTGGGAGCTGCCCAAGAACAGCAGCGAGTTCCTGACCAGCAACTTCGGCTTCATCACTGACTACCTGGCAGAGGCATTCCACTACCAGTTCAAGCATGTGAACCGGTACGAGGAGGTCAGCAAGCGGATTCGCCTTGGCAAGGCTGTTGAGGGCCGGGACGAAAAGGGCGTAAAGAAGACGGTGGCCGCCTTCCTGAAGGTACTGCACCCGGGCAGCAAGCCGACGGACGAGGAGTTTGAGGAATATGTGGCTTACGCGCTGGAATGCAGACGGCGCGTCAAAGAGCAGATGAACAAGCGCAAGCCTGATGACGAGTTCGCGAAGATCGGGCTGTCTTACTTCACCACAGCCGGCACCGAAGTGCAGGTTTGGTGCCCCGAGAGCAAGAACTCGCCGGCCACACAAACGCCCGTGCGGCGGCAGTTGAGCGGGTTGGCGGCGCTGCCGGCATCGGGTATTCCTGACGTGCCCGTGGTAGCTCTCGCGCTGGCCCCAGCGCTTGCATCGGCTGCGGCGCCCCTTGCAGCTGTTGTGTCTGCGGGGCAGGTCGATCAGCCTGCAGCGCCCGTCTCTGCTATTGAACCGGGCGAGCCAATGGTTGAGCCTCTGCCGACGCCTGCGGTCAGCATGCCGTCAGCGGTCGGTACAGAACTCGTCGAGCAGCACTACACGATCCTCTACGGCGACACTGGCCATAGCTACGATGGCATCGTGGGCCCCTACCTGCAGGGCGCCGGTTCGCTGGTGGTCGAGGACCCCTTCATCCGCCACTCGCACCAAATCCAGAACTTCGTGCGGTTCTGCGAAGTGTTGGTGCGACAGGGATCGATTCGGAAATTGCTGCTGATCACCTCTTACGACGCCAATGCGCCGCTGCACGAAATTTCCGAGAAGTTCGATGAGGTCAAGCAAAGCCTGCTTGAAGTGGATATCGAGCTCGATGTGAAGCTGAATCCCAATCTGCACGACCGCGAAATCCGAATCGACAACGGCTGGACCGTCAAGATCGGTCGCGGCTTGGACTTCTATCAAAAACCGGCAAGCTGGTTTGAGGTGGGCGCGCACGACATGGCATTGCGCAAGTGCCTGGAGACCAAGGTGGACATCTACAAGGCTTGATGGACCCAGAGAGGGTTGAACTCCGCAGAGTGACTCACGTCCGTGAGGCCCGCATGCTGATGGGTGGGGCCTTCCAAGCCCGCGCGGCGGTCAGAGGTCGTACCAGCCGATGCCGGCCACCCAGCCGGCGCTGCGCTCACCGTCGCCGCGCCGCTGTTGCCAGGCCAGGTCGATGGCCAGCTTGTCACGCCGCAGCCAGTGCCGCAGGCCGATCTGCGCCAAATGGCTGGCGCCGTCGCGGGCCAGCTCGGCAAACAGCAGGCTGCGCTGGGGCAGTGGCTGCTCAAACGCCACCGCACTGGTCCATTGACGCCGCGCCGCGCCGATTTTCTGCAAACCCAGGTTGAGGTGCAGCAAGCTGCCGCTGTTGCTGCCGTCGGCGCTGCCACTGATCTGGCCCAGATCGACCGACAGCGGCAGGCGCATGGCCAGCGTGCGGGCGCTGCCGCCGGCGTTGCGCTCGGCACCCAGTGCGGCGCTGATGCCCCAGCCCCAGCCGTCGCGCGCCAGGCGGTTGAACAGGTGTTTGTATTCCAGCTCCACCTCGTGGCCGGTGTCCTGGCCCTGGCGGTCGATCTGCCGGGTCAGCTCGATCTGCAGCGAATTGGCCGGGTCGAAGCTGTAGTCGGGCTCCACCGTCAGGCTGCGCACCCGGCCGATCTGCCGGCCCCAGACTTCGAAGCTCCAGACCTGGTCGTCATCCTCGGCCACAGCGGTGCGCGCCGACTCGAACGGCCGGTCGTTGGCCAGGGCTGGCAGGCCAGCGGCCAGCAGCGCTGCGCTGACGACTACCCGGGCACCGGCAGCGCGCCGGCTGCGGGCGGGGCAAGATCGGATAGTCATGCCGGCAGTGTCGCCCAAGCCTGTGCCAGGCCGGGCACACCCGGCACATCGGCCCGCGCTGAACGAAAAAAACCCGCCGGGCGAAGGCGGGTTTTTGCAGTGCGGCCGGCTGCGCAATGGCAGCCCACGGTCAGCGCAGCTTGATTTCTTTGTAGATCACGTGCTTGCGGGCTTTGGGGTCGAACTTCATGAATTCGAGCTTGCCCGGCGTGGTCTTCTTGTTCTTGCTCGTGGTGTAGAAGTGCCCGGTGCCCGCTGTGGACTCCAGCTTGATCTTCTCGCGTCCGCCTTTGGATGCCATGATTTGTTCCCGGTCGTTGGTTGGCTAAAGAAGGATCAAAGCGCGATCACAGCGCATTCTTGGCGCGCAGATCGGCCACGATCTGGTCGATGCCCACCTTGTCGATCAGGCGCAAGGCCGCGTTGGTGATGCGCAGGCGCACCCAGCGGTTTTCAGTCTCGACCCAGAAGCGGCGGTATTGCAGGTTGGGCAACCAGCGGCGCTTGGTCTTGTTGTTGGCGTGAGAAACATTGTTTCCCACCATCGGGCGCTTGCCCGTGACTTGACAGACGCGTGCCATGACGCTTCTCCGAAAATCTTGACTGTTGCAGGCACGGCAACCAGCGCAGGCCGTCACGCTTGCAGTGTGACTGGCTTGGGTAATTGCCTTTTTGGGGCTTTGCTTAGAAGGGCTGCCGGCTGGCGTCGGTGATGATGGAAGCCGCAGCAGCCAATTTCGGCAAAGACAACGATTATAGCCAGAAATTGCACCCGCCCAAGGCGGCAGGGGCCGGCCCGACAGCCTCCTAGTCCTGCTGTTCCAAATACCGCTGCGCGTCCAGCGCCGCCATGCAGCCGGTGCCGGCCGAGGTGATGGCCTGGCGGTAGACATGGTCCTGCACATCGCCGGCGGCAAACACGCCGGGCACACTGGTCATCGTGGCAAAGCCGTTCAGCCCGGTGCGGGTGATGATGTAGCCGTCCTTCATCTCCAGTTTGCCTTTGAAGATGTCGGTGTTGGGCTGGTGGCCGATAGCGATGAAGCAGCCCTTGAGCGCCAACTCTTCGGTGGCGCCGGTGGCCGTGCTCTTGAGCCGCACGCCGGTGACGCCGCTGGCGTCGCCCAGAACCTCGTCCAGCGTGTTGAACAGGTGCAACTCGATTTTGCCGGCGGCCACTTTGTCGTGCACCTTGTCGATCAGGATCGGCTCGGCGCGGAACTTGTCGCGCCGGTGCACCAGATGCACTTTGCTGGCGATGTTGGACAGGTACAGCGCCTCTTCAACGGCGGTATTGCCGCCGCCGATCACTGCCACCGTGTCGCCCTTGTAGAAAAACCCGTCGCAGGTGGCGCAGCCGCTGACGCCCCGGCCCATGAAGGCTTCTTCAGACGGCAGGCCCAGGTATTTGGCGCTGGCGCCGGTGGCAATCACCAGCGCGTCGCAGGTGTAGCTGGCGCTGTCGCCGGTCAAGGTAAACGGGCGTTTGGAGACATCCACCGTGTGGATCTGGTCGAACACGATCTGGGTGTTGAAGCGCTCGGCATGCGCCTGGAAGCGCTGCATCAGCTCGGGGCCTTGCACGCCCATCGCGTCAGCCGGCCAGTTGTCCACATCGGTGGTGGTCATCAACTGGCCGCCCTGGGCCATGCCGGTAATCAACATCGGTTTGAGATTGGCGCGTGCGGCATAGACCGCCGCGCTGTAGCCGGCCGGGCCGGAGCCCAGAATCAGCACCTTGGCATGAAGGGGGTTTGAACTCATGGCTTGCATCAAAAGAGGGTTGGGCCTGGTCGCCGTGCTTGCGAATAACCAGTGCGATCTGGAATTGTTGCACGGGGGGTCACTCCCCAAGTCATGGGGCTGTCAATCGGCACAATAGGCAAATCACACGGAATTGCTGCAATTTGCCCAGCTTGATTCTCGATTTGGCCGCAACCCGGCCAGACGACACTCTCCGACAGAAGGGAAAACTCCATGTCCATGCTGACCAATCTTGATTTGATCCGGCGCGTTCCGCTGTTCTCGATGCTCACCAATGACCAGGCGCAGGCGATTGCCGACAGCGTGGTCAAACGGCGCTTCCGGCGCGGTGAGCTGGTGGTCGAGCAGGGCCGCAAAAGCAATGCGCTGTACATCCTGCTGAACGGCAGGGCCCGGGTGCTGACTGCGGACTCGCGCGGCCGCGAGGTGATTCTGGCGGTGCTTGAATCGGGCGATTACGTCGGCGAGATGAGCTTGATCGACAACGAGGCCCATTCGGCCACGGTGCGCTGCGAGATCCAGACCGACATGCTGATCCTGGGCCGGGCCGATTTCCAGCGCTGCCTGCCCGAGCATTCGACGCTGTCCTACTCGATCTTGCGCGGCCTGGTGCGGCGCCTGCGCCATGCCGACCGGCAGATCGAATCGCTCGCCTTGCTCGATGTCTACGGCCGCGTGGCCCGCACCCTGCTGGAAATGGCCGAGGACGTGAACGGCGTCAAGACCATCCGCAGCAAGGTCTCGCGCCAGGACATGGCCAAGGTGGTGGGTGCCTCGCGTGAAATGGTCAGCCGGGTCATGAAGGACCTGGAGGAGCGCGGCGTCATCGAGACCCAGGAAAACGGCTCGGTGGTGATCAAGGACCGCGCACCCCAACCCGAGTAAGCGGCGCTCGGCGTTGATCGGCGCGCCGGGCCACCCCAAGCGGGCCCGCATCCTGATGGGGAAGGTCCGACCTACCCGTCGGACGAGGGTCGCCATGACCCACAATCCAGCGCATGACTTTTCCGCTTGGATCTCTGGGCGCTGACGGCGCCACTGGCGCCAGCCTGCTGGGCTCCCGGCGCAGCCCCGGCAGCTCGGCAAAGCCGCGCTGGCAGGTGCAGGCGCTGCTGCTGGCCGGCGGCCTGCTGTGGTTGCTGATGGCGCTGGCCCTGTTGTCGCATCAGGCCACTGATCCGGGCTTCTCCACGTCCGGCAGTGGCGGCCGGCTCGCCAACAAGGCCGGCCTGCTCGGTGCCTGGGTGGCTGACCTGGCACTGTTTCTGTGGGGCTATTCGGTCTGGGTGTTGATGCTGGTGGGCCTGCGCAGCTGGCTGGCCAACCTGGCACTGTGGCTGCGCGGCCCTGGCGATCACGACACCCCGGCGCTTCCCGGCCTGTGGGTATGGGTGGGCCTGGGCCTGCTGCTGACCGCCAGTTGCAGCCTGGAGTGGACCCGCCTGTATCGCCTGGACGGCCAGCTGCCCGGTGGCCAGGCCGGCGGCGTGCTGGGCGTGGTGGCCGGCGGCCTGTCGATGCACTGGCTGGGCTTTGCCGGCTCGGGCGTGCTGTGGATCGCGGCCTGGGTGCTGGGCCTGTCGCTGGCCTTCCAGTTCTCCTGGGGCCGGGTGGCCGAC
>JANLOP010000207.1:0-28607 GCA_031366635.1 Betaproteobacteria bacterium
GGCGCTGGAGACGCTGATGCTGCATTTCTGCGGCGAGATCCGCCTCAACCACTGGTACCGCCGCGCCGCCGAGTGGCACACCGAGCCGGTGATCCGGCAGATTTACGAGACGCTGGCCCGCGACGAGGCCCGCCACGGCGGCGCCTACCTGCGCTACATGAAGCGGGCGATGACCAAGTTTGGCGACGAGGCACGCGCGGCCTTCAGCAAGGTGGGCGTGCTGATGGCCAGCGCACGGCGCACCGCGCAGGCGCTGCACCCGACCAATCTGCATGTCAACCAGGCGCTGTTCCCGCGCGACACGGTGCAGAGCCGGCTGCCTGACCCGGCCTGGCTGGAGCATTGGCTGGACAAGCAGATCCAGTTCGACAGCGTGTGGGAGACCAAGGTGGTTGAGCGCATCCTGCACAACCTGAGCCTGCTGATGGAGCGCAGCTTTGCCAGCGTGCAAGAGTTGAACCGCTACCGCAAAGAGGTCACCCAGCGGGTGGCGGCGGCGGCGCTGTTGCGGGCGGTCTGACAGGCTGAGCCAGGCCGTTGCGGGCCGCCTTGATCAGGCCAGCGCAGGCCGGCGACCTCAGGCCGACGATAGCGGGCCAGCAAGCGCAGCCCGGCAAGCTCAGCCCGGCCCGCGCAGCCCGGCGTCCGCCAGCAACGCCGCCGCACGCGGACCGGTGCCACGCGCCACCCGGCCGGTGAGCGCCAGCGCGGCGCCGCCGGCCAGCATCGCGCCAAACGCCTCGCGCACCTGGTCGGCGCTGACGGCGTTGACCTGGGCCAGGCCGTCAGCATGCGAGCGCAGCCGGCCCAGCACCAGCACGTCCAGCGCAGCCTGCTCCAGCCGGCGGCCGGGTTTGTCCAGCCCGCGCAGCCGGCGCACCAGAATCTGGTTGCGCGCCCGCGCCAGGTCCTGCGGGTGCAGCGCGTCGGCTTGCGCCCGCAGCAGGCCGGCCAACGCGGCCAGGCAATCGTCCAACTGCGCGGGAGAGGTGGACGCCTCGATCACCAGTTGGCCGGCGCTGTCGATCACATCGGCCGAGCAGGCGGCGTAATACACCAGGCCGCGCTGCTCACGCAACTGGTCCATCAGCGGTGAGCTCATGCCCTCGCCCAGCAGCGCGGCGGCCACCGCGCCCACCGGGTTATCGGCTTGCAGCGGCGGCAGCGCAAAGCCCAGCACCAGGTGCGTCTGGCTGCTGCCGGCCTGGGCCCGGGCGCGCTGGCCGCCGCGCCACGGCGGCGCGGTCAGCAGGTTGGGCGCGCCGGCCGGCAGGCTGCCAAAACAGGCCTCGGCCTCGCGCAGCACGGCGTCCGGGTCGATGGCACCGGCCGCAGCCACCAGCACATTGGTGCCGGTGTAGTGCTGCTGGCGGTGCGCCAGCAAATCAGCCCGGGTAAAGCGCTCAATGTTGCGGCGGCTGCCGATCACCGGCTGGGCCAGCGGGTGGCTGCCAAAGCAGGCCGCATCAAACAATTTGAAGGCGCCGGCCATCGGGTCGTCCTCGTCCTCGGTGAACTCATGCAGCAGCACCGCCCGCTCACGCTCAAAATCGGCCTCGGGGAAGCTGGCGTGGCGCACGATGTCAGCCAGCATGCGCACAAATTGCGGCGCGTGTGGCCCCAGGCCGCGCATGTGGAAGGCGGTGTGGTCTTTGTCGGTGTGGGCATTGACCTCGGCGCCCAGCCGCTCGGCGTCCAGGTTGATGCGCCGGGCATCGCGCTCGGCCGTGCCTTTGAACACCATGTGCTCGATGACATGGCCGATGCCGCTGTGCAGCCGGCTCTCATGGCCGCTGCCGCAGCGCACAAACACGCTGACGCTGGCACTGTGCAGGTGCGGCAGGTGCAATGTGAGCACACGCACGCCGTTGGTCAGGGCGGTCAGCGTGGTGGTGGTGTCGTCGGTCGGGGCGGTGCGCAGGCTCATCGCACCATGTTAGTGGCCGCAGTGTGGGCTGCGGTTGGTGCGCCGCCGGCCCGTCAATCGGGCAGCAAAAAGCTGCGCGGCGCCTGCCGCAGGCGCCGCCACAACGCACCGTTCAGCCGGCGCTGGTCAAGCAAGGTGATGCCGCGTGAGCGCACCGCCAGCGCCAGCGCCAGCGCAAAGCTCACCGTCAGGTTGAGCACGCCGATCACCACCAGGCCGGCCACACACCACCAGAAGGCCGGCGTGGCCAGCGTGGCCCAGCCGAGCGTGCTGACGGCCGCCGCCAACTGCCCGGTGGACAGCGTGACATGCCGCACATCCAGCGGCACCGCGACAAACGCCAGCAGCACCGGCACCAGCCCCAGCAGCAGGCCGAGCGAGACATTGGCGGCCAGGCCCGAGACGTTGCCCCGCCACCAGACTGACCAGCGCAGCGCACGCGGCGCGCCCAGCCGCGCCACGATGGCCGGGTGGTGGGCCAGCGCGCTGTCCAGCCGGTGGTAGACAAACCAGTTCTCCACCCAGCCCGCCACCAGGCTGCTGGCAAACAACAGCACACCGGTGAAGGCGGCATACAGTGGCGTCGGGCCAAGCAGGGTGATCGAGCCCAGCACATGCCGGGCGTCCTGCGCGCTCACCAGCGGCGCGCCAGACAGCCACCAGGCCAGGCCCTGCAGCGCCAGCACCACCGGGATCACCAGCCCGACATTGCCCACGATGCCGGCCATCTGTGAGCGCACCAGGTGGCTGACCTCATCGACAAAACCCTCCACCGCTGCGCTGTCGCGGTCGCCCGGCCGGGTCGGGCCGCGTGCGTCGCCGCCGGCACGGGCCGCCGCTGCGGCCTCGTCATGCAGCGCGGCCAGCTTTTCGGCCAGCGCCGGGGCCGTCATCGCCGGCTGCTTGGTGGCCACCGTCCAGTGCAGCAGGTGGATGAGCAAAAAGCTGATGGCGTAATTGAGCCCGGCGGCAAAACCGACCCAGAACGGCGCCAGGCCGATGTGCAGGCCCAGCGCCAGCAGGCCGAACTTGGCAAACGTGGTGCCGGCCAGCACCACGCCGCCGCCGGCGGCCTGGCCGAGCATCGCCCGGTACTCGGGCCAGGTGCGGGTGATGTAGTGCTCACCGGTCTCGGCATGGCGCTCGGCCACCTTGCGCGCCATCAATGAATACTGCCGCGACAGCAGCGCGGCCAGGCTGCGGCGCTGGCGCGATAGCCGCACCAGCGCCACCAGCAGGCTTTGCAGCTCACGCTGCGGGGCATCCGACAGCAGCAGGTCGATCACCGCCTCCAGCCGCAGCGTGCGCTCACGCAACTGGTCTACCTCGAAGACGATGTTGACCGACACGCCGTGCTCCTCCAGGTGGCCGTGCACGCTGTCGGCGGCGTCACGGCAGCGCTGCAGCAATGCCCGCAGGTAGGTGGCCTGCTGGGCCACGGCGCCGGGCGGGCCCTGCTGCAAGGCGCCGGCCAGGGCCTCGGCGACGCGCACCAGTTGCTCAAACGGCCTGTCGGCCAGCAATTCGGCGCTCATGCGGCGGCGCAGCGTGGGGGTGAAGGCCGCAGCCCGCACGGCGCTGACGAGCCAGGTGATGGCCTGCAGCAGCGGGGCGCGCCAGTCGTGCAGGCTGCCCACGGCCGTGCCGGCCAGGGTGGCCGGTTGGACCGCCGCCTGGCCGGCGTCGGCGTTGCCGGTGCCGGTGCCGGTGCCGGTGCCGGTGCCGGTGCGCGCAGCGGTCAACAGCGCGGCCAGCCGGGCCAGCGTGGCGGGGTCGATGGCGGCCAGCCAGTCGGCGTCCTGGTCTTGCGTGAACAGCAACTGGAAGAGCGTGGCCAGGTCGTCGGTGTCGGGGGTGGCCGGTAGCAGGCGCAGCGCAACCCGCTCGCCGATCTCACCCAGCAGATCACGCCGCGCGGTGAAGCCAAAATCGGCAAACAGCGAGGCCATATCGGTCTCGCGCCAAAAGCGGCCCAGCAGCGCCACGATGCGCTCGCGCGGCTCGGGGTTGCGCTCCAGCATGTTGAGCAGGTGCTTGAGCCGCAGCACCGGCACGGGGGTGTCGGCGCGGCCGGTGTCCAGTGGGCCGTGGCGCAGCCACTCCACCAGCCGCACCAGCCACAGGTGGCGCTCGGGCCGCGCTGCTTTGGGGTCGGCGGCGTTGAGCAGCGCCGTCAAATCCCAGGCGGGCCGCGTCATGCGGGCTGCCCCGGCGGATCGCCCGGCACGTCCAGCCGGTCCGGCGGGCGCCCCATCAAGGCCAGCCCGCCATCAATGCAACGCGGCCAAATCGACCAGCGCAAATTCGGCCACCGGGGATTCAAACCAGTGCGCGTCCTCGGTGATGCAGAAGAACGTGCCCTGCATCGAGCCCTGCGCGGTGCCGATCTGGGCCCAACTGGTGTACTCAAACTGCTCACCGGGCTTGAGCATCGGCTGGTGGCCCACCACGCCCAGGCCGCGCACCTGCTGCACGCCGCCACGGTGGTCGGTGATGCGCCAATGCCGGCCCACCAATTGCGCGGCCACACTGCCGGTGTTTCGGATGGTGACGGTGTAGGCGTAGGCGTAAAGCTGCTGCGCCGCGTCGGTCTGCTCGGGCAGCGGGCGCACCGCCACGCTGTTGGTGAATTGAGGTTTGGCCATGGCTGCATTCTAGAAAGGCCGACAGCCTCCATGCCGCCCGTGCATCTGCAAGCACCGGGTCAAGCACCACTGAACCACGCCCGCAGCCCCCTAACTCATTCTGTACCGGTGCGCGTTGGCCATTGAGAAGCGTTGTTATGCTTGACCGGACCTTGCCTTCGGGGTCGTTTTTTTCAGCCGCAGGAGCCTTGCATGCGTGGATTGCCTAGATTTTCAGCGGCCGTCTTTTGGGTTCTGGCGGCCTGTGCGCAGGCCGCTGACGTCAACGGCGTGGTGGCCAAGGTGGCCGGCCAGCGTGTCACGCTGGATGACGGCCGGGGCCACCTGACGGTGGTGTCGGTGCCGCCGGGCACCGTGTTGAAGGTGGGTGACAAGGTCAGCGTCAGCACCACCCAGGTGGGTGATGCGCTGCGTGCGGCCACGGTCGTGATTCAAAAACCCTGAGCCGGAGCCGCCATGTCAGCCAACCCCCTGGATGCGCGCCACGGCCTGCTGAAAACCGCCTTGTGCCGCTGCGCGCTGCTGATGGCCGCGCTGTTGCTGGCCTCGGCAGCCCGGGCCCAGGGGCATTTCGGCAGCTCGCCGTTTGTGCCGCCCGACAAAAACGACATCACCTTTGTCGTCGATCAGGCACCGGGGCTGGACACCGGTTGCACCTTCCGCAGTGGCGGGCCGCTGGTTTTTGTCATCAAGACCACCCGCTTTGTGGGTGAAACCAACGCCGACGGCACGCTCAAGAATGCTGCACAACTGGTGGCCAACGGGGTCATCTCGGCCACCGCCAAGCTCAGCCTGCCGGGCTTTGATGTCGACTACGACGCCACGCCGCCGCCGCCTTTCAACCCCGAGCGAGACCAATTGCTGTTCAACGGCCAGCCGGTTGATTTCTTGCGGGGCGTCAACAACGCCTGGATCATGAACAGCTTCGAGATTCCGATCGAGCGGGTGAAGTTTCCGGCCCGTGGCGCAAATGGGCAGTTGCCCACGCCGGCTGAAAACACCATCGTGGTCAACATCGATGTGGCCAATGTCGACGAAATCTGGTGCACCGCCGTCGATTGGGCCAGCCTGACCATCAAGGCCTTGTCGCCGGTGATCCTGGTGCATGGCAACAACTCGGCCGGCGCCTTTTTTGACCGTCAGGGCTTCACCAACACCTTGCGCACCCGGCGCATCCCGTTCGACAACTCGATTGCCATGCCCACCGAGACGATTGCCGCGCACAGCGCCCGCCTCGACAGCCTGATTCCAGACATCGTCAAGAGTTTTGGCGCTGACAGCGTGCATCTGGTGGCCCACAGCAAGGGCGGGCTGGACAGCCGCGACTACCTGGCCAACTACCAGGCCGCCCACGACAACGACTTCAAGGTGCTGTCGCTCACCACCTTGTCAACGCCGCACAACGGCAGCGTATTGGCCGACCTGAAGGTCGAGTACGACGCGGCGGCGGCAGCGGCCAGTTATGTCACCTTTGTCGGCTTCCCTGGCATGACCAAGAGCCTGGCCAAGCTCAGCTCGCTGGATGCGGGCACCACCAACCTGACCACCGGGTTTGTGGCCGGCTTCAATGCCGCCAACCTGCCGCGTTTGCCGGCGGCCACTGTGTTCAACACCGTCGCCGCCGATGCCGACACCAACGGCAACGCGGCCATTGACAGCACCCCCGATGAATACGCTGACCTGCGCACCGAGAGCAGCGCGCTGGCCAATGTGCAGGCCGTCAGCACGGCGCTGGCGCGCAATATCGTCGATGCGATGTACCAAATCCTGCGCAACACCACGGCGGTGACGGTGGTGCTGACGCCGCACCCCATCGTGGTTGCCGGCGTCACGCTAGGCACCGTCACCACCGCCACCCTCAGCAGCGTGGCCACTGCCACCGCCTTGGGCAACGACACCCTGGTGACCTTGCCCAGCGGGCGCGGCGAGGGCGGCCTGGCCGGGCGCGTGAGCAACACGTTCTCTTTCACCGGTGCGGCCGGGCGCAACCACTCCAACGTGGCCAATGGTGGCGTGGCCAGCACCGTGCTGCCGTGGCTGTTCAGCATCGAGCGCAGCAGCGGCGATCTGCGCTGATTTGCGCCACCCAATGCCCCGTAGCGCGCTCGTTGGCAGCCTGATGATCGCCGCCCTGTGTCTGCCGATGAGCGCCTGCACCGCTGACCAGCCGGCCGGCGTGACACGCTGGCCCACGCCGGCCTGGGGTCGGCCCGGCAATCTGCGGCTGCGGCTGGTGGATGGCGTAGCCGACAGCGCGGCCGGTGCCGCCCCTCAGTCAGCCACCGGTGCACTGCCCGTCGGCCTGCTGCTGCGCCGCGACGCTGGCGCGGTGTACCGCTACGACGCGCTGCGCAACACGCTGTTGCCGGTGGCAACGGCGTTGTGGGACGAGGCCAGCACGGCGGTGGCTGATTGCGCCAGCCAGGTGCCGGCCACGGCGGTGCGCATCAACACCAGCACGGGCCAGGCCACGCTGGCCGGGCAGGTGATCGCCATGGCCGGCAGCGACGCGGTGACCACGGTGAAGTCGCCCAGCGGTCGGCTGGCGGTGCTGGTGTCGGCCGGCGCGCCCCGCCGCTCGCTGATGCCGTTGCTGGGCGGGGGGCATAGCGGCCGGTTTCACCACCAGGTGCTGCGTCTGGACGACGGCCGGCCGCAGCCGCCGGCCGTGCAGTTGCCGTTTGACAAGGGCGAGGCCGGGCTCACCGCCTGTTGGTCGGCCGACGAGCATTTTGTGGTGTACGCCAATCTGATCATGACGGCGGTGGTCATCGTCGCCATCGAGGCTGAGGGGAAACAGCGATGACACTTGAAAATTGTGCCCGGCGCCTGCGGCGGGTTGCGGCCTCAGGGCTGCTGGCAGCGGCGCTGGGCCCCTTGTGCGTCATCCTGGCCGCCGTGCCCGGGCCGGTGCGGGCGCAAACCCTGTCGCTCAGCGCCAACGCCACGCAGGTGGCGCGGGTGGCTGCCGACCAGCGCACCGGCGCCCTGGTGTTTTCCATTGATGCCTCCACCCACACCGTGCTGGTGGACATCGTGTCCACCGTGCCCGATCTGGTCACCACGGTCGAGCTGCCCGGCGGTGCATTGGTCACCGAGACCAACGCCGCTGGCTTTGGCGGCAGCTTTCTGCGCACCACCAGCGCGGGCAGCACCGGCCCCTTGGTCTACCCCATGACCAGCGTGGGCACGCACGCGATCTACCGCCTGCCCACCCCGGCGACTGGCAATCTGGTGGTGCGTTTCTCCGGCCCGGCCGCATTGCCCGAGGAGGCCGCCGTGGTGGTCCAACTCAGCAGCGACAGCACGCTGGCCAGCCGGCTGTTTTTCACCGAGAACCGGGTGGTGGCGGGGCGGCCCACGGTGTTGGCGGCCGCTGTGTTTGACGGCCGCAACCCGGTGCCAGGCGCCACGGTGCAGGCGCAGTTGCTGTCGGACAGCGGGTTGGTGGTGGCCATCACCTTGAGGGACGACGGCGGCCCGGCCGACGGCCAGGCCGGCGACGGCATCTACAGCGGCCTGTTCACGCCGCCTGCGCCAGGCCGTTACCGGGCCCTGGCCGACATCACCGGCGTGGCGGCCGGCCTGCCCTTCAGCCGCCGCTCAGGCGCCGTGATTGAGGTGGTGCGAGACACCGCCACCCTCAGCGGCGTGGTGCAGGCGCGTGGCATCGACCTCAACGCCAATGGCGCGCTGGACCAGATCGCGCTCGATGCCGGCGCCAACATCGCCCAGCCGGGCACCTACCGGGTGTTTGTGCAGCTCGGCGCGGCCGGCGGCAAAAAGCTGGTCGGCAGCGGCGACAAGCTGCTGGCGGCCGGCGCCCAGACCGCCACCGCGCTGATCAACACCCAAGACCTGGTGGCCCAGGGGCTGGGCAAGGGGCCGTACAGCGTGGACCAGATCGACCTGATGTATCTTGACAACGGCAACGCCATCCCGGCCGACCGCAAGGTCAACCTCGGCCAGATCGCCAACTTCCAGTTCAGCAGTTTTGAGCGGCCGGCGCTGGCGCTGACCGGCCTGAGCAGCGACCGCGGCGTGGACACCAATGGCAACGGTTTGTTTGAGCAACTGCGGGTGCAGGTGCAGATCGACGCACTGGCCGCAGGTGGCGTGCAGTTCAGCGGCCGGCTGACCGACAGCTACGGCACCCAGCTCGATTTGTACGCCGGGTCGGCCAACCTGGTGGCCGGGTTGAACCTGATCGAGTTTGTCTTCAACGGCAGCAAGATCGGTGGCTCCGGCATCAGTGGGCCGTATGCGGTGGACAGCCTGCTGTTGTTTGGCGGCGGGCGCTCGCTGTCGTCGTCGGCGCCGGTGGCCCGCACCCAGGCCTACGCGTACACCCAGTTTGACGGCGCACTGCGCCAGGCCGCTGACCTGGACAACAACGGCCATGTTGACTGCGCTGATGTGGCCATCGTCAAAGCGGCCTTTGGCAAGCGCGTCGGGCAGGTGGGATTTGACGCCCGTGCCGACCTGAACCACGACGGGCAAGTCAATATCGTCGATCTGTCCACCGTGACACGGGCGCTGCCGATCGGTTTGCGCTGCCCCTGACGCCCCACCCGGAGAACCTGCCCATGACAGCTTTGAGTTTCAACCCGCGGCCGCGCTGGTGGCCTCGCCTGGCCTTGACAGGCGCGCTGTTGCTGGCGCCGCTGGCGGCGCACTGCGCGCCGCTGCTGTCGGTTACGCTGTCGTCGGCCGGTGTCACGGTGGGCGACAGCTTCACCGCGACGGTGCATGTTGACCAGGTGCTTGACCTGTACAGCTACCAGTTCGATTTGCACTTCGATCCCTTGCTGCTGTCAGCCAGCAGTGTGCTGGAGCGCACATTCCTGAGCAACGCCGGCCCTACCATCTTCCTGCCGGGCAGCATCGACAACAGCCTGGGTCGGGTGTCGTTCGTGGCGGGCACGCTGTTGAGTGCCATCGCCGGGGCCGATGGCAGTGGCGATCTGGTTGAATTCACCCTCAGCGCCCTCTCAGCTGGGCTGGCCAATCTGTCGATTGACAACCTGCTGTTGTACGACTCGGTCGGCGGGCCCATCAGCGGTGCCGCTTTGCAGGGCGCGAGCGTGCAGATCAATGCCGGCGGCCCGGCCGGCCTGCCCGAGCCGGGCACGCTGCTGCTGGTGCTGCCGTTGGCCCTGGGCCTGCTGTGGGGCCGGCGCCGTGGCGGCGCCGCCGCCTTGCGGTGAGACGTTGGGATTGAGCGCGCTGTCCGCCTGAGCGCGCTGTCGGCTTGAACACCGCCGGTTGTGCCGGCTGCGCGAATGATCCGGCCCGGCCCGCCGCGTTGCCGGGCCGCCGTGCAACATGGCAACATGGCAATTCAGCACCCCGGCTTCAGGCAACGCCCATGACACGACGCCAACGCCGCATGGCGGTCGCACTGATCACGCTGGTGATGACGCTGGGCCTGCTGGCCCCGGCCCAGGCCGACGAGGCGCTGAAGGCGGCGCTGGTCGGCGCCCCGCGCCGCCCCACCCATGTGGCGCGCGACGGCTGGCGCCATCCCGAAGAATCGCTGGCCTTTTTCGGCCTGCGGCCCGACATGACGGTGGTCGAGCTCAGCCCCGGTGGCGGCTGGTACACCGAGATCCTGGCGCCCTACCTGCGCGACAAAGGCCAACTCATCCTGGCCGCTGACGACCCCGAGTCGCTCCAGGCGGGCCGCCGGCGCAGCGCCGAGCGGCTGAAAAAAAAGCTCGACGCCGAGCCGGCGGTGTACGGCCGGGTTCGGCTGGCGGTGTTTGAGCCGCCCGCCCGACTGGCGTACGCGGCGCCGGCCAGCGCTGACCTGGTGCTGACCTTCCGCAATGTGCACAACTGGGCCGCTGACGGCGACGCGGTGGTGCTGGCGGTGTTCAAAAGCGCCTTCGACAGCTTGAAGCCGGGCGGCGTGCTGGGCGTGGTAGACCACCGCCTGCCGGCCGACCGGTTGCAAGACGCCAGCGCCAGCAGTGGCTATGTGCAGGTGGCTTATGTCAGCCGGCTGGCCCAGGCGGCGGGCTTTCGGCTGGCCGCCAGCAGCGAGATCAACGCCAACCCGCGCGACACGGCCGACCCTGCTGGCGGCGTCTGGGCATTGCCGCCCAGCTATGCCAACAAAGCCGCGGACCGGGCAAGATTCGAGGCCATCGGCGAAAGTGATCGCTTCACGCTGCGCTTCGTCAAGCCCTGATCTGCGCGCCGCCGGGCGGCCCGCCGGGCAGCACCGCCGCCCGGCGGCGTGGTGCAAGATGCGGCCCGACCCCCGCCATTTCAGGAGCCGCCCGTGGCCATTTATGAACTACGCACCTACACCGTCATCGTCGGCAAGATGGCCGAGGTGGTTGAACTCTACAAAGCCGTGGGCTGGCCAGTACTGGCCCGCCATCCGCCCCGGCTGCTGGGCTATTTCACCGGCGACATCGGCGCGCTCAACCAGTTGGTGCACCTGTGGAAGTTTGACGACGACGCTGGCCGGCGCGCCTTCTGGGCCGGCGTCTACGGCGACGCCGAGTTCATTGGCTTTGCCCGCCAGTTGCGGGCGCTGCTGGTGTCGCAAGAGAACAAGCTGCTGCTGGCAGCGCCCTGGGGGCCGCAGCTTTGACGCCGCTGGCAGCGCGGGCCAGCCGGATCAGCGGGCCGGCGGGCCGGCGGCCCGGCCGGATCAGCGCGCCGCCGCGCCCAGCGCCTGCTCAGCCCATTTGTTCAGGCTGACGCCCTTGCGCGCGGCGGCCTTGAGCGCTGCGGCATGCACCTCTGGCGCAATGCGCAACATCATCTTGCCGCTGGCCGGCTTGTCGAGCGCGCTGCCCAAATGGGCGCAAGCGGCGATATAGCCGTCCACCGCCGCCTGGAACGCGGTCTCGAACCCGGCCACCGACTCACCGTGGAAACTGATGATGTCGTCGATGTCAAGCACCCGGCCGACAATGATTTTGTCGTCGGCATCAAACCGCATGCTGGCCGTGTAGCCCTTGTAAGTCATGCTGTTGCTCATGGTGAAACCTCCCTGGTTGGCAGAAATTCACGCACGGCCTTGACGCGGTAACGCAAGGCCTCTTTTGTGATGCTCAGCCGCCGTCGATCCTGTCGGCGATCTGCTGCGCCAGGCTGCGCCCGGCGGGGTCGGCTTGCGCGGCCGTGGCCAGCAAGAACAGGCAGTGCTGGCTGCTGCTGTGCGCCCACTGGTGGCCGATCTGCGTTTTCTCTCGGGTGTCGTCGGTGCCCAGCAAAAAGCCGCCTTCGTACTCGACCACCAGCGCCCGGCCGTCCACCAACTCGGCCACAAAATCGGGGTAGAAGTAGTCGCTGGCGGTGGGCAGCCAGAACGAGAATTTCTCATCCCGCTCGACGTTGCGCACCCAGTGCTTCACCCGCCGGTCTTCGTCAATCGCGCGGGCGCAGTCAAACTCTTCGGTCAGCTTGCCGGCCTCGGTGCGGTAGCGCAGATCGTGGATGGCGCCGCTGCCGTCATAGTGCCGGGTGAAGCAGCAAGCGCCTTGGTAGAAAGGCGGCCGCCCGGCGTAGCGGTCGGGGTGGAAGGTGAAGTGGTGGCGAAAGCGGTCTGCCAGCGTCGGCGTCGCCGCCAGGCCGGGCAGCGCCTGCTGAAAGCCGCGCAGCACGGCCTTCTGCCGCCGAAAGGCCAACTCGCGGCGGACGGCGTCGGCCAGCGGGTTCCTGGTGCGCACCAGCGCGGTGAGTGACAGGCTCCGGTCGCGTTGCAGATGCTGGACCAGCGCCAGCAGCCACTTCAGCAGCACCGGTTGGGCGACATCGACTTGGCGGCACTCGCGGTCCAGCCAGCGCACCAGGTCGTTTTCGCTGGCCTGTGCCGGCACGGCATGCAGGGCCAACGGGTCCGGCTCGGCCACCCGGTAGTTGACCCTGCCGCCGTCCGCTTCGATTTCGTAGGCATTGCCACGCGCACGCAGGTCAAAGCCGTCGAGCCGTACCGGGTCGGCAAACAAATCAAACTGCCCCAGCTCGGCACACCACCGTCGGTCCAGCGGCTGCAGTTCACCGTCCCCGTCAAAACACAAATGCGGCAAATGGGCAAAAAGCACGGCGCGTGCGGCCGGCGCGGTGGCCGCCGACTGCCACTGGCCACCGCAATCTGGCTGCGCGGCAGTTGCTCGCCGTCCTGCGACGTGAGGTGCGCCACCAGCGTCTCGACGGTGACCTCGCCGTCCCTGGCCTGGGCCTGGAACAGCACCACCGGCCGAACATAGTCGGTCGCGCTGGCGGCCACCTTTTCCAGCTTGGCTTGTGTCAGCACCGCGTCCTTCCCGCCGGTGCGGTGCTTCACCAGCACGTTACCCTGAAAGCCCATGACCAAACAGGCGTGAGCAAACCGCCCGCAGTATTGCGGGGCAGTGAATTCCGCTGGGCCCGACCCCTCGAATTCAGCGGTGAATCAGTGGACCGCAGCAGCGGGTTTAGACGTTGGCCAGCGGCCGATGGTCTTGAGTTGCTTGATCCAGCGCGGCGCGTTTTTCTTTGCGCTCATGGCGGCGTAGTCGATGGCCTGGTCGATATACGGCTGGCGTCGCGTGAGCATCAAAAATATCAATCGAATCATTTTGTGGGCCACCGCCACGATGGCCCTCTTGTGGGACTTGCGCACTAGCCACAGGCGCAAATCCATCGGCTTTTTTAAGTCGCGCTCAGCGTGCAACACCACACTAGCGGGCCTCTTGATGGTGGGCCGACCATTGTCCACGGCCCCGCCAGACGCTCGCCGCCCGGGTGGCGGGGCGCCGGCTGGCCGTTGCGGTGCTCATGGTTCGTGGGCCATCGTCACCACAATCTTGCCCGTCACCCCCCGCCCGGCCATCGCCGCCAGCGCCTGCGCCGCGTCCGCCAAGCCAAACCGCGCGCCGATCAGCGGGCGCAGCACACCGGCCTCGGCCAGCCGCCACAGCGCCGCCTGGTGTTCGACGGCATGGGCCGGAAAGCGCCGGCCGTATTCCCCTGCGCGCACGCCGATCACGCTAAAGCCCTTGATCAGCGGCCGGTTGGCGTCCAGCGTGGGGATGCGGCCGCTGGCAAAGCCCAGCACCAGCAGCCGGCCGCCAAAAGCGATGCAGCGCTGGGATTCATCAAACACATCGCCGCCCACCGGGTCGGCCACCACATCGGCGCCCCGGCCCCCGGTGGCGGCCAGCACTGCCGCACGGAACCCGGTGGCCGGTAGCACCAGCACGCCGGTCTCGGCCAGTGCGGCCAGCCGCCCGGGCTGGCTGGCGGTGGCGATGACCCGGGCGCCCAGGTGCAGGCCGATCTGCACACAGGCCTGGCCAACGCCGCCCCGGGCGCCGTGCACCAGCAGGGTTTCGCCGCGCCGGTCTTGGCACAAGCGGCCCAGCCGGGCCAGCGCCACCCAGGCCGTCAGGCCGGTGACGCCGATGCAGGCGGCGGCGTCCATCGCCAAGCCCGCCGGCAGCGGCCGCAGGTGGCTGGCCGGCAGCACCACCTGCCCGGCCAGCAGGCCGTGCCGGGCCGCCAGCAGCACCGGCTGGCCCACTTGCCAGCCGCTGGCCGCACCGGCCTCGGCCACCACGCCGGCGCCCTCCATGCCCGGCACAAACGGCAGCGGCGGTTTGAACTGGTAGCCGCCACGGGTCATCAGCAGATCAGGAAAGTTCAGGCTGGCGGCGTGCACCGCCACCCGCACGTCGGTATCGCCCACGGCGGGCAGGGGCCAACGCCGCAGCCGCAGGCCCGACAGATCGTCGCTGAGCTGCTCACAGACCAGGGCCAGGGTGTCGGTGGCGGTGTCGGTGGCAGCAGCAACGGGCATGGGGTGCGGGTGAGGTGTCGGGTGGCGTGGGGTGGTGCTGGCGTGTGGGCCCGTGCGGGTGCGTGCGGATGTAGACAGGTGCATGCCGGCGCATGCAGTGCATGTGGGCCGACGCACAAACATCGTAGCGGGCGCGCGGTAAAGTCTTCGGCTAACCATGGCCGATACCCCACCCCCCGCCGCCGATCCGGCCCGCCCCGTTGCCCCGCCCGCGCCGTTGTCGGCGGCCACGCCCGCGCCGCAGACCGCACCCACGCCCACGCCCACGCCCACGCCCACGCCCACGCCCACGCCCACGCCCACGCCCACGCCACCGCGCCCCCAGCCCCACCCGCTGCCCAACCCGCGCCACGCCGCGCGGCTGCCGGCGCACATCGGCACCGAGGCCCTGCACCGCATCCGCACCGCCGCCTACCAGTTGCCGCAGGTGGTGGCCGCTGCCGACATGCCGGCCGATCTGGTGCCCGAGCATGCGGCCGATGCCGATGAGCGAATGGACCGCCTTGGCTTGGTACTGCTGCAAAAAGGCGTGGCCGGCCAGCGGCCCAGCCGCTGGATCGCACCCGGCTTGCTGGACGAGGCGCTGCGCCACCTGGACGCCGTGGGCTCGTCGCCCAAGCTGCGGGCGCTGATGGCCGAGCGCAACGCCGTGCTCGACTCACTCGGCGTCAGCCGCGCCGGCCCCGCCGACTGGGAGCGCCTGGCCACGCAGGGGCTGACCCTGGCGCAAGACGCCTGGCGCATCGATGTCAGCCACCTGATCCCGGTGGACGCCGCGCCGGTGTGGCGCTTTTTTCGCGATGGTGACAAAGCCGCGCTGCAAGCCGCGCTGCAACACACGCCCGACTGGCCGCATGCCGCCGAGCTACAAACCACGCTCGATTTGCTGGTCGATCAGGCCGGCAACATCAACCCCGGCCGCATCGACTCTTTGCTGCCGGGCCTGCAATCCGAGTGCGCCACGCCGCAATCGCTGCCCGAGTTGCGCGCCGCCTGCAACCGGGCACTCGACCGCTGGGCGAACCGCGTCAATGAGCTGGACACGCTGGACGACTTGAATGCCGAATTGGCTTTTCAGGGCTACCCCGACAGCTTCAAGACCGCGCGCCGCGCCGAGCGCAAGGTGACGCTGTTTGTCGGCCCGCCCAACAGCGGCAAAACCCACACCGCGTTTGAGCGCCTGGCCACCTGTGAGCGCGGCGCCTACCTGGCCCCGTTGCGCCTGCTGGCCCTGGAGGGCCGCGACCGGCTGATGGCGCGCGGCGTGCCGTGCAGCCTGCGCACCGGCGAAGAGAACGCGCCGGTGGATGGTGCGCGGGTGGTCAGCAGCACGATCGAGATGATGGGCACCGGCGATTTGATCGACGTGGCGGTGATCGACGAAGCGCAGATGATTTTCGACCCGTGGCGCGGCTGGGCCTGGACGCAAGCCATCGTCGGCGCGCCGGCGCGCGAACTGCTGATCATCTGCTCAAGTTATGCCGTAGCAGCAATAGAGAACTTGCTCGGCCTGTGCGGTGAGCGCTGCGAAGTCCGGCATTTTGAGCGCATGCAGCAGGTGCAGTTGCTCAATGCCACGGTGCCGATTGCCAACCTCAAGCTGGGCGACGCGGTGGTGGCTTTCAGCCGGCGCGATGTTCTGATGCTGCGCGACCAGGTGGCGGCCAACGGCAAGACAGTGAGCGTGATCTACGGCGCGCTGCCGCCCGAGGTGCGCAAACGTGAAGCGGCGCGTTTTGCCAGCGGCGAGACCGAGGTGCTGGTGGCCACCGACGCCATCGGCATGGGGCTGAACCTGCCGATCCGCCGCGTGCTGTTTTCCACCCTCACCAAGTTTGACGGCACGGCCGACCGCACGCTCGATGAGAGCGAGGTGCACCAGATCGCCGGCCGCGCCGGCCGCTACGGCATCCACGAGGAGGGTTTTGCCGGCGTGCTGGCCGAGGCCGAGCCCAGCGCCGGCCGCACGCTGCGTGATTTGCTGGCCTTGCAGCCGCGTGCGCCGCGCCACTTCAAATGCCCGGTGGCGCCCAACTGGTGGCATATCGACACCATCTCGGCCAAGCTGGGCAAGCGCCGGCTGCGTGAGGTGCTGGGCGTTTTTGTCGAGCAGCTTGAACTGGACAACGCTCACTTTGCGGTGGCCGAGTTGCAGCAGATGCTGGAGATTGCGGCCCAGCTCGATGAGCGAGCCGCGCCGCTGAGCCTGCGTGAGCGCTTCATCTACGCGCAGGCGCCGGTGGACACCCGCACCGACCAGTTGATGCAGCAGTTTCTGGGCTGGACCGAGCGCCATGCCTGGGATGGCCAGGCCGGTGAGCCGAGCTTTTTGCACGATGTCGATGAGCACAGCCGGCTCGACCGGATGGAACAGGCGCTGCGGGCCTGCACGCTGTGGCTGTGGCTGGACCAGCGCTTTCCGGGGGTGTTTGGTTATCTGGACGAGGTGGTGGCGCTGCGCGAGCGGCTGAATGACGGCATCGCCGGGCAACTGCGCGCGCGCCGGCCGCTGTGGCAAGTGCGGCAAGGGCGGCCCGGGCGGCCAGGTGGGCCCGGCGGTGCGCGCAGCGCTGGGCGGGGCGGGCGGCGCTGACGGGCACTGACGGCTGCGCGCTGCGCTGCCAGCCAGCGCGCATCCGGCGCCACACCGGCGTAAGCTGGCACCGGCACCGGCACCGCACCCGGTGCAGGAGCTTGTGATGACCGCCCGCCGCCAACCCGCGAATGGCCCGCTCGCCCACCGCGTCGGCTCCGCGTTGACGGCGCTGCTGACGGCGCTGGCGCTGCAACTGGCCGCCTGCACCACGCTGACGCCGCCCGCCGCCGCGCCGCTGCTAGACGACGCGCTGTTCAACCACCCGGCGCGGCCGGCCGAGGCCGATTCAGCGCTGGCGCTGGACGACGATATGCGGGCTTATTTGCGCACCACGCTGGCCCCCGGCGGCTACCTCAAAGGCAAGGCCCGCGCGTTGACCGACGCGCTGTACGGCCAGCACCAACTGCAATTGCAGTACGACGCCGGGTTTACCCGCAACGCCGCCCAGGCCTTTGCCGCCCGGTCGGGCAACTGCCTGTCGCTGGTGCTGATGACGGCGGCCTTTGCCCGCGAGATGGGGCTGGAGGTGGTGTTCCAAAGCGCCCGGCTTGACGATGCTTTCAGCCGCAGCGGAGATCTCACGCTGCGCAGCGGCCATGTCAACCTGGTGCTCGGCCCGCGCCCGGCTGCCAGTGGCTGGAAATCGGTGAGCTACGGCCCTGACCCGAACCGCCTGCAGGTCGATTTCTTGCCGCCCGATGAATTGCGCGGCCTGCGCACCGTGCCCATCGGCGAGGCCACCGTGCTGGCGATGTTCATGAACAACCGCGCCGCCGAAGCCTTGCAGCGCCGCCAGACCAGCGACGCCTACGCCTGGGTGCGCGAGGCACTGCGCACCGACCCCGGCTTCTGGCCGGCCTTCAACACGCTGGGCGTGGTCTACCAGCAGGCCGGCCACCTGGACGCCGCTGTGCTGGCGTTTGAGCAGTTGCTAAAGCAGGACGACCACCAGGTGGCCACGATGTGGAACCTGGCGCAGGTGCTGCAAGCGCAGGGCCGCAGCGAGGAGGCGGCGCGCTGGGCCGAGCGGCGGCGCCTGCTGGAGCCGGTGCCGCCGTTCCACTACTTTGCGCTGGGTGAGGCGGCGATGGCGCGCGGCGCCTGGGCCGAGGCGCGCGGCTTCTTCCAGAGTGAGCAGCGCATCACCGGCGACTCTCACGAGTTGCAGTTCTGGCTGGCGCAGGCGCTCTACCGGCTGGGCGAATGGCCGGCGGCGCAGCGCGCCTTGCAGCAAGCCATCAGCACCAGCCCGGGCCCGGCCGACCAGGCGCGCTATGCCGGCAAGCTGGCTTGGCTGCGCGCGCAGGGGCGGTTGTAGCGGTCGCTGGCGCTGGCTTGGGAGGGGCTGGGCGCTGGGCGCTGGTTGTCGCTGACAGGTGCCGGGCGGGTGGTCTTTGCGGCGGTGGCCGCTGACAGGCGACTTGCGGTGGTCTGTGTACCGGTGGCCGCTGACACGGGCCAGGCGAGTGGTTTTTTGCGGCGGTGGCCGCTGACAGCGACCACCAGCGCCCAGGCCCGGCACAAAACACAAGCCGACGGCGCCCGCCGCAAGCGCCCGGGCCAGCTCGCCCGGCGGATCAGCTCAGCAGGCCGTGCGCCGCCGGCCCAGCAACACCACTGCGCTGGCCAGCCCCAGCAGCCAACCGGCGCCCAGCGCGCCGCCACCGCCACCGCCGCCCGAAGGCGGTGTCACCACCACCACCGGCACATCGGCCACCGTGACGGTGACCTGCGCGCTGCGCGCAGCGCCCGTGCTGTCGGTCACCGTCAGGCGGATGACCACCGGGCCGGCGCCGCTGGTGGCCAGCGTGGCGGTGCTGCCGGTGGTGGCCCCGGTGAGGCTGGCCAGGCCGGCGCCGCTGCTGATCGCCCACTGGTAGCCGCTGATGCTGCGCCCGGCAGAGGCCGACGATCCCCGCCCGTCCAGCGTCACCACCGTGCCGGCGGTGGGCGCGACGCTGGACGCACTGATCAGCGCCGTGGGCAACAGCGTGGCGGCGTAAACCTGGGCCACCGCCGCGCCCGCGTCCAGCATGCCGGCGCCGCAGGTGCTGGTGGTGCAGTAGCACTCAAAGACAGCCGTGCCCGGCACAGGGCACGCCGCGATCTCCGGGGTGGCGCCCCCAGTCACCGGAAATGGGCGTGCGCTGGCCTGAAGTGCCGCCTTGATCTGCGCTGGCGTCAACTGCGGATTGACGGACAGCATCAGTGCGGCCGTACCGGCCACCTGCGGGGCGGAGAAGCTGGTGCCGAGAGACGTGTTGAAACTGTCGCTGTAGCTGTTCACGCCGGGCGCCGTCGTCCCCAGGTTGGTGGTCGTGAGCAGCGAATACAGGCACGGTGTGCCTTTGGCGGTGTTGACGCAATTGCCGCCGGGCGCCGCCAACGCCACTTCGGGCCCGAAACTTGAAAACCCCACTTTCGAGCCGGTATGGCGCACGGCACTCACGGCGATCACGCCCGGGCAATTGGCAGGATCGGTAACCGATTGCATGTCAATCTGCGAGCTGCCATCGGCGTTCTGACCGTAATTGCCAGCCGCAACCACCACCGTCACGCGGGCCACTGCCAACTGGGCAATCACCTCGTTGTACGCGTTTGAGCAACTGGTACGAACAACGCCGCCCAGGCTCAGGTTGATCACCTGGGCCGGGTGGGGATTGGCCACCGGGTCGGCGCCAAGGCCCCCCGCCCAACGCATGGCAGCAATGATGTCGATGTCAAAGCCACCGCAAGGGCCTAGCGCCCGCACCGGCAACACCATCACCTGGCGGCCGACGCTGGCCATGCCCAGGCCGTTGTCGGTGGCCGCACCGATCAAGCCGGCCACCTGTGTGCCGTGCCACGAGCTGTCGCTGGCCAGCTTGCCGGCGCCGCATTCACCGTCAGTGGTCCAGTCGCCCGGGTCGCTGGCGTCGGCGTCACGGCCGCCGCCGTCATTCGACCGGTCACTGCGGCTGACAAAGTCATAGCCCGGCCACAGCTTGCCCGCCAAATCCGGGTGGTCAAAGCGCACCCCCGTGTCGATCACCGCCACCGTGATGGCGGCCGAGCCGGTGCTCAGCGCCCAGGCGCCCTCGGCATTGATGGCCGAGACGACGGTGCTGTCCGGCGCCCGCAGATACCACTGGCCCACCGCCGGTGTGATGCTGGTCTGGCCGGCGCCGTAGTACGGGTCATTCGGCAGCACGCCGCTGATGGTGCGGCGCCGGTCTACCACCGCCCATTCGACATCCGGCTGCGCCTGCAGCCGCGCCACCAACTGGCGCGACGACAAACCCCGGCTGCGCAGGCCCTGCACATGCTGGCCCAGTGCCCGGCCGTCCAGCAGCGGCAGCGCCAGGCGCTCGCCCATCTTGCCGGCATGCTGGGCCCGGCCGTCACGCACGGCGGCCAGGGCCAAGGTGCTGCCGGCCCGGTATTTGACGATCACCCGGGCGTTGTTCGGGTCATCGTCCGGCGCCACTGCGGCCGCAGCGACAAGACGTGGCCCAGGCTCACTGAGCGCGGCATCGGGCAGCAGGCCCAGCGCGGGCCCCAACAGCGCAGACAGCAGGCCGAGCCAGCGGATTGATCGATTAGCCATCACAAGCCCGCCTGAAAGCACAAAACCGGGATGCTATCCCGGCTTTGTCAAGAACGATGGCGCGACCGTCACCATGCCCGCCGCCATGCCCGCCGCAACGTGGGGGGGCATGGCGGCCGGCGCGGCGCGCTCAGGCAATCACCCGCACCATTTCCAGCACCTTGTTGGAGTATCCCCACTCGTTGTCGTACCAGGCCACCACTTTGACAAAGGTGGAGTCCAGCGCCAGGCCGGCGTCGGCATCAAACACGCTGGTCATCGGCTCACCCCGGAAGTCGGTGGACACCACCTTATCTTCGGTGTAGCCCAGCACGCCCTTCATGGCGCCCAGGCTGGCGGCCTTCATCGCCGCGCAGATGTCGGCGTAGCTGGCCTCTTTGACCAGCTCCACCGTCAGATCGACCACCGACACATCGCTGGTCGGCACGCGGAAGGCCATGCCGGTCAGCTTCTTGTTCAGCTCGGGGATCACCACGCCCACCGCCTTGGCCGCGCCGGTGCTGCTGGGGATGATGTTTTCCAGGATGCCGCGGCCGCCGCGCCAATCCTTGTTGCTCGGGCCGTCCACGGTTTTTTGGGTGGCGGTGGTGGCATGCACCGTGGTCATCAGGCCGCGCTTGATGCCAAAGCTGTCGTTCAGCACCTTGGCAATCGGCGCCAGGCAGTTTGTCGTGCAGCTTGCGTTGCTGATGATGGCCTGGCCGGCATAGCTCAAGTGGTTGACGCCGTAGACAAACATCGGCGTGTCGTCTTTGCTGGGCGCGGTGAACACCACCTTTTTGGCACCGGCGTCGATGTGCTTCTGGCCGGTCTCCTTGGTCAGGAACAGCCCGGTGGCCTCGACCACGGTGTCGGCGCCCACCTCAGCCCACTTCAGCTCGGCCGGGTCTTTGTGTGCGGTCAGCCGGATGCGCTTGCCGTTGACCACCAGCGTGTGGCCGTCTACTGAGACCTCGCCCTTGAAGCGGCCGTGCACGCTGTCGTAGGTCAACATGTAAGCAAGATAGTCGGGCTCCAGCAGGTCGTTGATGCCGACCACCTCGATGTCATGGCTGAAATTCTGCACAGCGGCACGGAACACCATGCGTCCGATGCGGCCGAAACCGTTGATGCCGATTTTGAGGGTCATGGCGGTCAATCTCCTGGGTTGCAAAAAAGAGGGGGCAGCAGCGTGGGCGCCGGCTGGCAGCGCAGTGTGCCGGGATTGCAGTTACTTGCCGAGAACTTGTTGCACCGTGGCCGCCAGCGCCTCGGCCGTCAAACCAAAGTGCTGAAACAGCGCTGGCGCCGGTGCGCTCTCACCGTAGTGGTCGATGCCCAGCACCGCCGCACAGCCGTATTTCCACCAGCCGTCGGTCACGCCCGCCTCGACGGCAATGCGTGGCAGCTTGGCCGGCAGCACGCTGGTTTTGTAGGCCACGCTCTGGCGGTCGAACACGCTGGTCGAGGGCATCGACACCACCCGCACCGCGATCTTGATCTGGGCCAGCGCGGCCTGGGCATGCAGCGCCAGTTGCACCTCACTGCCGGTGGCGATGATCACCGCCTGGGCGGCCTTCTTCAGCCCGACCTCGCTGGGCTCGGCCAGCACGTAAGCCCCTTTGGCGATGCTGTCCAAGCCCGAGGCTTGCGGCGCAGCAGCCGACAGCGCCTTCGGTGCGTACGGCAGGTTCTGCCGGCTCAGCAGCAGCGCGCTGGGGCGGTGGCGGTTCTGGATGGCGCAGGCCCAGGCCACGGTGGTCTCAGCCGTGTCGGCCGGGCGCCAGACGTCCAGCCCGGGGATCAGCCGCAGGCTGGCGGCATGCTCCACGCTCTGGTGGGTGGGGCCGTCCTCGCCCAGGCCAATGCTGTCGTGGGTGAAGACGTGGATCACGCGGGCCTTCATCAGCGCGGCCATGCGGATGGCGTTGCGGCTGTAGTCGGAAAACGTCAGGAAGGTGCCGCCGTAGGGGATGAAGCCGCCGTGCAGCGCCACGCCATTCATGACGGCGGCCATGCCGAACTCGCGCACACCGTAGTTGATGTGGCGGCCGCACTTGCCATCGACCATGACCGGCGTGCCGGCCTCGTCGAAGCGCAACGGTGGGGTGTGGCTGGTGTTGGTCAGGTTGCTGCCGGTCAGGTCGGCCGAGCCGCCCAGCAATTCAGGCAACGCGCCGGTGAAGGCTTCCAGCGCGATCTGGCTGGCCTTGCGGCTGGCCACGGTCAACGCGGCGGTGTGCGCGGCCACCGCCGCATCCACCGCGGCTTGGGTAAAACCGGCCGGCAGGTCACCGCTGATGCGGCGGGCCAGCTCGGCGGCCAGCGCCGGGTGCTGGGCCTTGTACTGCTCGAAGGCCTTGACCCACTGGGCTTCGGCCGCGTCACCGTCGCGCTTGGCGTCCCAGGCGGCGTAGGCCGCCTCGGGGATCACGAACGGCTCGTGCTTCCAGCCCAGCGCCTCACGGGTCAGCTTGATCTCGTCGGCGCCCAGCGCCTCGCCGTGGGCCTTGGCGGTGCCGGCCCGGTTGGGCGAGCCCTTGCCGATGGTGGTCTTGCAGATGATCAGCGTCGGCTTGGTCGCTTCGGCCTTGGCCTGGGTGATCGCCGCGTCCACCGCCGCCACGTCGTGGCCGTCGAGCGGGCCGATGACGTTCCAGGCGTAGGCCTCGAAGCGCTTGGCGACATCGTCGACGAACCAGGGCTTGACTTGGCCGTCGATCGAGATGCCGTTGTCGTCGTACAGCGCAATCAACTTGTTCAAGCGCCAGGCGCCGGCCAGCGCGCAGGCCTCGTGGCTGATGCCCTCCATCAGGCAGCCGTCGCCCATGAAGGCGTAGGTGTGGTGGTCGACCACGGTGTGGCCGGGGCGGTTGAAATCAGCGCTGAGCAGCTTTTCAGCCAGCGCCATGCCCACCGCGTTGGCGAGGCCCTGGCCCAGCGGGCCGGTGGTGGTCTCGATGCCGGGCGTGACGCCGACCTCGGGGTGGCCCGGAGTTTTGCTGTGCAGCATGCGGAAGTTGCGCAGCTCGCTCAGCGCCAGGTCGTAACCCGTGAGGTGCAGCAGCGCATAGACCAGCATCGAGGCATGGCCATTGCTCAGCACAAAGCGGTCGCGGTTGGCCCACAGCGGGTTGGCCGGGTTGTGTTTCAGGTGGCGGCCCCACAGCGCCACCGCGATCTCGGCCATGCCCATCGGCGCGCCCGGGTGGCCCGAGTTGGCCTGCTGGACGGCGTCCATCGCCAGCGCGCGGATCGCATTGGCCATCAGGGGGGTGTCTTGCTGCTTGGAGGTGGCCATGCGCTGCGCCGCGAGGGCGTGAAAAGTGGTTCGGCGGGGCGAAAAGCCGCGATTTTAGCGGCCCGGGCTGGCGGGCCGGCCCTACACTGCCGCCCCGATGAGCCCCATCCCCTTGATGGCCCCGTTCAAGGCGCTGGTACTGGCCGCCGGCCGCGGCGAGCGCATGCGCCCGCTGACCGACCACCGCCCCAAGCCGCTGTTGCCGGTGGGTGGGCGGCCGATGATTGAATGGCATCTGCTGGCCCTGGCCGCGGCGGGTGTGCACGACGTGGTGATCAATACCGCCTGGCTGGAAGACCAGTTTCCGGCCGCGCTGGGCGACGGCAGCCGCTTCGGCCTGAGGCTGCACTACTCGATGGAAGGTCGTGACCACGGTGGCGCGCTGGAAACCGCCGGCGGTATCGCCAAGGCCTTGCCGCTGCTGGGCGACTGCTTCTGGCTGGTGTCGGGCGACATCGTGGCACCGGGTTTTGCCTTCGACGCCGCGGCGGCCCGGCGTTTTGCCAGCGGCACCGACGACGCCCACCTCTGGCTGGTGCCCAACCCCGATTTCCACCGCGACGGCGATTTCGCGCTGGCCGACGGCCGCCTGCAGCGCCCGCCCGCCGGCCAGCCCCGGCGCTGGACCTACGCCAACCTGGCGCTGGTGCGACGCACGCTGGTCGACGGTATCCGCGTCGGCGAGCGGGCCGCGCTGGGGCCGCTGCTGTTTGCCAGCGCGGCAGCCGGCCGCTTGGGCGGCGAGTTGCTGCACGGCCCCTGGCACAACGTGGGCACGCCGGCCCAACTGGCCGCAGTGGAGCTGGATCTGTCTCGCGCCGCTGCCGCTGCCGCTGCCGCTGCCGCTGCCGCTGCCGCTGCCGCTGCCGCTGCCGGCGCGGCAGATTGAGCGCCGCGCGATGCGCTATCGTTCTGGCCCATTGCAGCCCACCGGTTGAGCACACGGTGACCGAAGCCCCGCCTTGCCCCCCGCACCACCCCCCGCAGCCGCTCGCTGACCGCCAACGGCTGCGCCGCCGTCACCGCCACGCGCAGGGCTTGCGGTGGTGCGCGCTGCTCGCGGCGCTGGCCGCCATCGCCGCCCCTGGTGCCTGGGCACGAGCGGCCGCCGCCAAGCCGGCCAGCGTCGCCAGCCCATCAGCGGCATCGGCGGCAGCGCCAGCGGGATCAGCGGGGTCGGCAGTCGCCGCGGCCGCGGCGCCGGCGGCACGCTCGACTGCACGTTTCGGTTTTTACGGCCTCAGCCCGGCGCAGGCCGGCCAGGCGCTGGCGCAGGCCGAAACCGCGCTGGGCCAGCCGCTGACGGCTGAGGCCGCGGCCAAGCCGCTCAAGCCGGTGGCGGCCGATAGCGCCGCAAACGCCGCAAACGCCGCCGCCGCCGGCTGCCACTACCGCAGCACCGCCCAACAGCCCGGCGTGCGCTACGCGCTGGCCGGTGCCGTGATCACCCGCATCGAGACCCGCGACCCCCGTTACGCCACCTTCAGCGGGGTGCATGTGGGTGACAGCCTGGCGCGTGCTCAGCAGGCTTATGGCCAGCGGCTGGTGTCGGCGCCGCACCCCTACTTCGACCAAGGCCGGATGTTGACGGTTTATTCACCCAACCGCCGTTTTGCCCTGGTGATGGAGACCAACGACGGCGGCCGCATCATCACGCTGCGCGGTGGCCGGCTGCCCGATGTCGGCTGGCTGGAGGGCTGCTCATGACCCTGCCCAGCGCCCCGTTGGTGCCACTCTGGCGCATCGCCGTCATCGGCGCCGGCCCCGCCGGGCTGGCGCTGGCGCTGCTCGCCGCCCAACGGCTGCCGCGGGCCGAGATCAGCTTGTTCGACCGCCGGCCGGCCGACCAGGACGTGTCGGGCGACCCGCGCACACTGGCACTGGCACTGGGCAGCGTGCAGCTGTTGCAGCGGCTGGGCGCCTGGCCGACGGCGGGTGTGCAGGCCATCAACGAGGTGCTGGTGTCGCAGGCACCGCCGACCCTGCAAGGGCGCGGTTTGGCCGCCGCCGTGCACCTGCGCGCCAGCGACGAGGCCGTGCCGATGCTCGGCGCGGTGTTGGCCTACGGCACGCTGGTGGCCAGCTTGCAGCGCAGCTGGCGGGCCGCCGAAGCGCTGGCGCCAGCGCGCCTGCACAGCCGCTTCGGCCGGCCGGTGGCCGAGCTGCGCAACTTGGCAAGCGGCGGTGTCGAGATCGACGCCGGCATCGCCGAACGCTTCGACCTGGCGGTGATTGCCGAGGGCGCTGTGTTCGCCGACCCGAGCCCCCCGGAGGCCTTGGCGGGCCGCCCGCGCAGCAGCAGCTTGCTGGTCAGCCTGCGCCATGACTACCGGCAGACCGCCTGGATCGGCACCGCCACGCTGGCCGGCGCCACGCCGGGCCGGGCGGTCGAGCGCTTCACCCGCGACGGCCCGCTGGCGCTGCTGCCGCTGCCGCCGGCCGCCGATGGCAATGCCCGCGCGGCCCTGGTGTGGTGCGTGCCCAGCGACGACGACCCGGTGGCGCTGCTCAGCGAGGCCCAACGCATCACCGTGCTGAACACCTTGCTGCCCGAGGCCGCCGGCACGGTGGTGGGCTTGTCGCCGCTGAAACACTTTGCACTGGGCTTGACCGCCGAGCGCACGCTGGTCGACGGCGCCACCGTGCGCATCGGCAACGCCGCGCAGACGCTGCACCCGGTGGCCGGCCAGGGCCTGAACCTGGGGCTGCGCGACGCGGCCGCGCTGGTGCACGCGCTGCGCCAGGCGGCGCCCGCCGACCTGGCGGCGCTGCTGCGCCGGCTGGAATGGGCGCGCGGCCCCGACCGCTGGGCGATGATCGCCGCCACCGATTTTCTGGCCCGCAGCTTTACCTGGCGCTGGCCAGGCCTGCCCGCCGCCCGCGGGCTGGGGCTGGCGTTGGTGCAGGCGCTGCCGCCGCTGAAATCGGCGCTGGCCCGCCAGATGATGTTCGGCCGTCGCTGACAGGCCAACACCGCTGAACGTCAATCACCGCCGCTGCGCCGCCGGTAGATGGTGTTGCGGCTGATGCCCAGTTGCCGCGCGGTGGCCGCCACGTTGCCGCCCAGCGCCGCCAGCGTGCGCTCGATGGCCTGGCGCTCCAGGTCACGCAGGCGGGCCGGCGGCGCGGGCAAGGGGCAACTGGCCGCCAGCAACGCCGACGGGTCGGCCGGCGCGGCACGGCCGCCTGGCGCATCGGCATGCGCGGGCTCACCTTCAAAACGCGCCATCACCTGCAGGCCGGTGCGGGTGCTCAGCTCCACCAGGTCGGCGCGCAGGCTGCTGGCGCGGGCGAAAAAGCCCTGCAGGCGGCGGTCGAACCAGTCGCCGAAGGCACTGCCGATCAGCGCACTGCGCGGCTGGCACAGCAGCCGTGCGGCGGCGCGGTTGGCGCCGCAGATGCAGCCGCTGTCGTCGACCTGCAGCAGGCCTTCCATCGTCGTGCCGACCAGTTCGCCACGCGGGTGAAAGTGCACCAGCAGGCGGTCGCGGCTGGCTTGGAACAGGCGGTTCTCGATCGCCGCGGCGGCATCAACCACCAGGCTGTAGACGTCGAACGCCGGCACGTTGTCGTAGGCGGTGATGTCCAGCGCGCCCAGGCGCTCACCCGACGGGCCGTCGATCGGCGCGGCGACGCAGAAAAACGGCCGCACGTTGGAGAAGAAGTGCGCGTCGCGGCCGACCAAGTAGGGCAGGCCCTCGGCCAGCGAGATGGCGGGCGCGGTGGTGCCCACGCAGCGCTCGGCCAGGTTCATGCCCTTGCGGCTGGCCAGCAGCAGCGCGGCGGGCGAGGCCGATTCCTGGCACAGCCGGTCGACCACCACGCCGCGGCTGTTGAGCAGCAGCACCGCGCAGCCCGTGCCGCGCAGGGCCTGCGCCAGGCGCTCGGTCTCGGGCCGGGCCTGCTGCACCAGCTCGCCATAACGGTCGTCCAACTCGGCCAGCATAGCGCGCGAGACCAGCTCGAAGTGGATGCGCTCGCCCTCGCGCATGCCGGCATCGCGGCAGCGCTGCCAGGACCGCAGCAGTGGCGACTCGTCGTCGCGCGGCTGCAACCAGGGCGTGACGCGGTAGTGGTTGCGAACCGTCTGCAGCCGGGACTGCAAATCGTTGGAGGGGTCCATGCATCGTCCTGTGGCAAAGGCGGGGTGTTGCACGCTGCAACACCGGGCGACCGGTGGCGGCTGCCGCTGCGGCCTACCGCGCACTGTAGACAGGCCAGAGGCCCCGGGTGACCTAGGGAATGCCCGCAAGCCGTGGACAGCCGTGTCGCCAGGCTGCAGCATCGGCGCCCGGGACCGAAGAATCCCGCAGCAGCAGCGGCCGCAGTTGCCCACCCACAGGAGACAAGACATGCAAATGACCCGATCACTGACCGCAGGCGCGGCCCTCATGACGCTGGCCGCAAGCGCGGTCCTCATGACACTGGCCGCAACGCCGGCCATGGCCCAGTCCGATGCCGCACTGAAGGCCGACGCCAGCACCTCCGGCGACATCCTCACCCACGGCATGGGCTATGCCAACCAGCGCTACAGCGCGCTCAAGCAGATCAACACCCAGACCGTGGCCAAGCTGACGCCCAAGTGGACTTACAGCCTGAACAACTCGCAGAGCCAGGAAAGCCAGCCGATCATCCACGAGGGGGTGATGTACGTCACCACCCACAGCGCGACGATGGCGCTCAATCCGCTGACCGGCAAGCAGATCTGGAAGTCCGATGTCGAGCTGCCGCAGGACGTCTTCAAGTACGCCTGCTGCGGCATCCTGAACCGCGG
>JANLOP010000105.1:0-7477 GCA_031366635.1 Betaproteobacteria bacterium
GCTGGGCATGAACATGCCGGTCATGCCGATCTTGGAGCTGGTGCCCACCAGCGCCGTGGCCAGCACCACGCTCCTGGACAGCAGCGCGGTGTTGGGCGCCACCGACTCGGTGAACGACCTGGGCACGGTGTTGGCGGCCACGGTGCTGCTGGCTGGCCAGTAAGCGATCTGGTTGCTCTTCACCGTCGGCCCGCCCCAGGCCAGGCGGGGGTCCCAGATCGGCTGGTACTTGGTGAACAAGGTCTCACCGCTGGCAATCTGGCGACCGCCCATGAAGACGATGCGCGACCAGTTGAAGGTTTGGCCGGCCACGGTGGAGGTGGGCGTCGGAAACGCCGTTGCATTGATCGCCTGACCGACGCTGACGCTGCCGGCCAGGATGCGGGCGTAGGTGTCGGTGCGGATCGATTTGGCCAGCCGCACCGCGCCGTCGATATTGAGCAGGCCCGCGCCCTGGTCTACCAGGCTGGCATTGGCCAGTGGCTGGGCGCTGTACTGCAAGATCGCCTTGACCATCGGCGGGGTGAGCCCCGGGTTGGCTTGCAACAACAACGCCGCCGCCCCGCTGACCACGGGCGCCGCCACCGACGTGCCACTCAGCATCATCAGCGTCTGGCGGTAGGACTGCAGGCTGGTCACGCCGATCAGCAGCGCGGGGTTGCTGGTGGCCAGGACGTTCCACTGGCTCTGCGTGGAGGTGGCTGCGGCGCTGAAGATGCGGTTGCCGGGCGCCAGCAGATCGGGCTTGATCAGGTTGTCCACCGTGCGCAGGCCCAGGCTGTCCACCGACGCGCCGCGCGTCGGCCCGCGCGAGCTGAACCCATTGGCGGTGTCATCGGCCCGCGCCAGCGTGCCTTGCATGTGCGACGAGCCCACCGTGATCACCGACGGGTCGTGCCCGGGTGAGCCGATGGTGCCGTAGGTGGTGGCCCCGCTGACCAGGCCAAAGTTGCCGGCGGCGGCCACCACCACGATGCCAGCGGCGGTGGCGCTGCGCGCGGCACGGGCCAGCGGGTCGGTGGTCCAGGATTCGGTCGAACCGGCCGTCAGGCTCAAGTTGAGCACCCGGATGTTGTACTGCCTGGCGTTGTAGATCACCCAGTCGATGCCGGCCAGCACGTCGGCCAGGTTGCCCGAGCCGTTGGCCGCCAGCACCTGCACGTCGATGAGGGACGCGCCGGGCGCAATTCCAGTGGTGTCGAAAATGCCCTGGTAGCTGCCGCGACCCGCCGCCACCGCTGCCACATGGCTGCCGTGGCCGTAAGCGTCGGTCGTGGGCGACTGGCTGTTGTTGATCGACGACTCGAAAGCCAGGCGCTCGGCGCTGCCCGGGGCCATCGCCGACGCAGCAACCGCATTGCTGCCCTTGCCCACCAGGCTGACCTGGCGGGCGATGCGGGAGTTGCCGTCAGCTTTCTCGAAGTGCTTGTGGTTGCTCATCACGCCCGAGTCGAGCACCGCGATGCCGATGCCCGTGCCGTCCAGACCGCTGTAAGTGGTGGCGCCGGTGGCCGTGCGCACATTGGCGCTCTGCGCGCCGGTGGTCAGCTCCAGCAGGCTGCCTGAGCGATGCACCGTGCGGTTGGGCGAGATCGAGACCACGTCCAACCGGCTGGCCAGACCGGCGTAGGCCGACGCCGGCAGGCTGACCGACATCGCCTGCACCGACGAGAACCGGGCGTGCACCGTGCCGCCCAAGCGCTCGACCTCGGCGCGCAGCGATGTCATCAGCGGGTCAGCGTCGTTGCTGACGATGACTGCGTCGATGATGCGACTGCCGCCAGCAGTGCGCACCCATTTGTGGCCAGGCGCGATGGGCGACGCGACCGCCACCTCCAGGTCTTTGGCCAGTTTTTTCGGCTTGCCTGCCGAGCCGGCCTGCACACCCAGCCCGGTAATCAGCACCAGTGACGACAGCATCAACAGCGCCAGCGGGCGCAGCAGGCGGCGCTCGATCAACACGATGAAAGGCATTAGAAAGCCCATGTCCATTTTCCTTTCGAATTGTTACAAATCGGCCGGGGTGGCCCTTGCAACAGATGGACGCGATGATGGCCAAGATCACGGCCGGATAACGTGTTTGGTTTTGCCGAATGTGCTGTTTTGCCCGTTCAAAAATCACGCCAGCGGGGGCCGGTTTGGCGGCTCGGCGGCTGCAGGCGTGACTTGAGCGGCATCGGCGTGACAAGGTTCACGCCGGGGCGGCCCGGGGTTGGGCCGGGTTGGGCCGGGTTGGGCCGGGGTTGGGTGTCAGCCCAGCCAGTTGCGCAGGCAGCCCAGCGTGACCACGCCTTGCCACGGCTGGCCGGCCACGCGGCCCAACGCCGGCTGGCCGGGCTGGCCCAGGCCGTCCAGATCGGCCAGCAGCGGCGGCAGTGTGTCGGCCTGGCTGTAGCGGCTGCGCGTAGCCAGCACCGCCAGGCCGGCGGCCTGGGCGGCTGCCACGCCGGGGGCTGAATCCTCGATGGCCAGGCAGTCGCCGGGCGGCAGGCCGTGCTCAGTGTCGAGTTGCCGCAGCACCCAGTGGTAGATGTCGGGTGCCGGCTTTTTGGCCGGCACCTGGTCACCGGCACCGATGCAGGCAAACCACGACGTTGCCTGCGGGCCCAGGGTGGCGGCCAGCAGCGCCTGCACATTGGCCGGGGTGGTGGTGGTGGCGATGGCCAGCGTGATGTGCTGCGCCCGCGCCTCGGCCAGCAGCCGCGCCACGCCGGGGCGCAGCGCCAGCGCGCCTTGTTCGACCCGCCGCACAAAGTGCGCCGTCTTGCGCGCATGCAGGCGGGCGATGCGCGCGGCCGCACCCGGGGCAATGGCGGCGGCCGGATCGATGCGCTGCCACCAGGCCAGGATGCGCTCTTTGCCGCCGGTGATCGACAGCAGCGCACCGTACAGCGCCTCGTCCCAGACCCACGGCAGGCCGTCGTCGGCAAACGCCTGGTTGAACGCGATGCGGTGGCCGTGCGCCTCGGTCTCGGCCAGCGTGCCGTCCACGTCCCAGATCAGCGCCCGCAGCATGCTCAACGGGCGGTTGGCGGCATGGGGGCGGCACCGGCCCGCAGCGCAGTGATGGTGGCGGCCCAGTCCGGGCTGCCAAACACCGCCGAGCCGGCGACAAAGGTGTCGGCCCCGGCGGCGGCAATCAAGGCGATGTTGTCGGGCTTGACGCCGCCGTCCACCTCCAGCCGGATGGCCCGGCCGGTGCGCTCAAAGTGGGCGTCCAGCACGGCACGCACGGCCACCAGTTTGGGGAGAGTGGCGGGGATGAAGCTCTGGCCGCCAAAACCGGGGTTGACGCTCATCAACATCACCAGATCGAGTTTGTCCAGCACATGGTCGAGCCAGGCCAGCGGCGTGGCGGGGTTGAAGACCAGGCCGGTCAAGCAGCCGTGCTCACGGATCAGCGCCAGCGTGCGGTCAACATGGCGACTGGCCTCGGGGTGGAAGCTGATGAGGCCGGCGCCGGCCTTGGCAAACATCGGCACCAGCGCGTCCACCGGCTCGACCATCAGGTGCACGTCCAGCATGGCGGTCCGGCCGCCACTCACGGCAAACGGCTTGACGGCCTCACAAATCATCGGGCCGAAGGTGAGGTTGGGCACGTAATGGTTGTCCATCACGTCGAAGTGGATCCAGTCGGCGCCGGCCGCCACCACCCGGGCCACGTCGTCACCCAGCCGGGCGAAGTTGGCGGACAGGATGCTGGGCGCGATGACGGTGGGTTGGCGGTGCGGGGCTTGCGGCATGGTGGTTTGTTTGGGTTGGTATTTTTCGACAGGATGCGCCCTCACCCCAACCCTCTCCCGCGTGCGGGAGAGGGGGCAAGCCCCGACTTCTCTGCCGCGTGCGGGAGAGGGCGCAAGACCCGACGGATGGGCGAAGGTGTTTGCATGGCCCCCTCTCCCGCACGCGGGAGAGGGTTGGGGTGAGGGTGCTTGAGCGGCGGGCCAACTCAAACCTGAGAACTGCCAGGCCAACCAACGCAGCCCAGCGGCAAAAAGTGATCAAAGTGCTCAATGAAGCCATCCGGCGCGTCCGCCCCCGCCAGATCGCCCGCAGGATAGCCGTGCCGCACCAGCCACACCGGCACGCCGGCCGCCCGAGCGGTGCGCACGTCGGTGACCGAATCACCCACCAGCAGCGCCTCATCGGGCCCGGCGCCCAGCAGCGCAAGCGCATGGTTGACCACCGCTGGGTCGGGCTTTTTCACCGCCAGCGTGTCACCGGCCACCAGCAAATCGACAGCACCCGCCAGCCCGTGCAGCGCCAGCAAACGTTGCGCAAAAGCGCCCTCTTTGTTGGTCAGCAGCACGCACTTCAAGCCCTGCTGGCGCAGCCGGGCCAGCAGCGGTCGCACGCCGTCATGCACCCGGCTGCGCGTGCCGCAGCGTTTTTCATAAGCATCGGCAAACGCCGGCCAGGCGGCAGCGGCGGCGCTGGCCGGCGCGCCGGCATGGGCCAGCGCTTTGCCCAGCAGCGCCCGGGCGCCGTCACCGATCCAGCCACGCACCCGGGCCTCGTCGGCCGGCGCATGGCCCAGCCGGCGCAAGCTGTCGTTGACGGCGTCGGCAATCTCGGGCGCGGTGTCCATCAAGGTGCCGTCCAGATCAAACAGGATGACGCGCAGCATGCGGCTATCCGGTCACGCGGTGCGCAAGGCCGCCGCCACGCGCTGGCGCACCGCCGCCATCACCGCCTCAGCGGTGAAGCCGAAATGGCGCATCAGCTCGGGCCCGGGTGCCGATTCACCAAATCGCTTGATGCCGATTACCGCGCCGGCCCGGCCGGTGTAGCGGCGCCAGCCGTCGGGGTGGCCGGCCTCCACCGCCACCACCGGCAGCGACGGCGGCAGCACGGTGTCGCACCAGCCATCACCCTGCGCATCAAACACGCTGGTGCAGGGCATCGACACCACCCGGGTGGTGATGCCTTCGTCGGCCAGCAGCCGGGCCTGGGCGGCCAGCGCCAGGCCCACCTCAGAGCCGGTGGCGATGATCACCGCCTGCGGCCGGCGGCCGGGCGGTGCGTCGCGCAGCACATAACCGCCTTTGGCGATGTCGGCGCGCTGGCTGGCTGCGGCGGCAATCGGCAGCGCCTGGCGCGACAGCACCAGCGCGCTGGGCCCGTCGCGGCGCTGCAATGCCTGCACCCAGGCCACCGCCGTCTCCAGCGCGTCGGCCGGGCGCCACACATCCAGCCCGGGGATCAGCCGCAGCGATGCCATGTGCTCAACCGGCTGGTGGGTCGGCCCGTCCTCGCCCAGGCCGATCGAATCGTGGGTGAAGACATGCACCACCCGCTGGCCCATCAGCGCGGCCATGCGGATGGCGTTGCGGCTGTAGTCACTGAAGGTGAGAAACGTGCCGCCAAACGGCAGCAGGCCACCGTGCAGCGCGATGCCGTTCATGATCGCGGCCATGCCAAATTCACGCACGCCGTAGTGCAGGTAGTTGCCGCTGCGCTGCGGGCCGGCAGTGACGCAGCCGGCAAAGTTGGTGAGGTTGGAGCCGGTCAAATCGGCCGAGCCGCCAAAAATCTCGGGCAGCAACGGCGCCAGTGCATCGAGCGCCAGTTGCGATGCGCGGCGCGTGGCCACCGGCTTGCTGGCCGCGTCACTCAATGCCAAGACGGCCGCGTCGGCCCGGGCCGTCCAGCCGGCTGGCAAATCGTTTTGCATGCGGCGGGTGAAGTCAGCCGCCAGCGCCGGGTGCGCCGCCTGGTAGCGCGCCAGCAGCGCCGCCCAATCACGCTGGCGGGCGGCGCCGGTCTCGACCTGGTTCCACGCGGCGCGCAGCTCATCGGGCACTGCAAACGGCGGCGCTGTCCAGCCCAGGTGCTGGCGCAGTGCGGCCACGCCGGCAGCGCCCAGCGGCGCGCCGTGCACATCGGCCGTGCCCTCCAGCCCGGCAGCGCCTTTGCCGATGGTGGTGCGGCAGACGATCAGCGTGGGCTGGCCATGCGCCGGGTTGGCGCCGGCCCGGGCCATCGCGGCGTCGAGTGCCCCCACGTCATGGCCGTCAATCGGGCCGATCACCTGCCAGCCACAGGCGCGAAAACGCGCCGGGGTGTCGTCGGCAAACCAGGGGCCCACCGCGCCGTCGATGCTGATGTGGTTGTCGTCGTAGAGCGCCGTCAATTTGCCCAGGCCCAGCGTGCCGGCGAGTGAGATCGCCTCCTGGCTGATGCCCTCCATCAGGCAACCGTCGCCCATGAAGACCCAGGTTCGGTGATCGACCAGCGGCAGGCCGTCGCGGTTGAACTGGGCCGCCAAGGTGCGCTCGGCCAGTGCCATGCCCACCGCATTGGCCAGGCCCTGGCCGAGCGGGCCGGTGGTGGTCTCGACGCCCGGCGTCAGGTGCACCTCGGGGTGGCCCGGGGTTTTGCTGCCGAGCTGGCGAAAGCGTTTGATCTCAGCCATCGGCAGGGCGTAGCCGGTCAAGTGCAACACCGCGTACAACAGCATCGACGCATGGCCGTTGGACAGCACAAACCGGTCGCGGTTAGGCCAATGTGGGTCGGCCGGGTGGTGCTTCAAGTGGCGCGTCCACAGCACGGTGGCCATTTCGGCCATGCCCATCGGCGCGCCCGGGTGGCCGCTGTTGGCTTGTTGAACGGCATCCACCGCCAGCATGCGGATGGTGTCGGCCATGCGGCCGGCGAGTTGGGTGTTGAGCGCCGGCCGCGTCAGGTTTTGGCTCATGGTGTTCATCCTGCCCGGCGCTTCATGTCCATCAACCTGAGAATCATCGGCGTGAAGATCAACTGCATCGCCAGGCCCATCTTGCCGCCCGGGATCACGATATTGTTAGGCCGGCTCATCCAGGCACCGGCCAGCATCGACATCAGGTATTGAAAATCGATGCCTTTGGGGTTGGTGAAGCGGATGACGACCATCGATTCATCGGCACTGGGGATGTCTTTGGCGATGAAGGGGTTGCTGGTGTCCACCGTGGGCACGCGCTGGAAATTGACATGGGTGCGGCTGAACTGCGGGCAGATGTGGTTCACATAGTCGGGCATGCGGCGCAGGATGGTCTCCACCACGGCGGCCTGGCTGTAGCCGCGCAGGTTTTGATCCCGGTGCAGTTTTTGTATCCACTCCAGATTGATGATGGGCACCACGCCCACCAGCAAATCCACGTGTTTGGCCACGTCGGCGTCCGGCCCCACATAACCGCCATGCAAGCCTTCATAAAACAGCAGGTCGCTGCTGCCCATATCCTGCCAGGGGGTAAAGGTGCCGGGCTCACTGCCCAACTCCTTGGCCTCGGCCGCGTCATGCACATAACGCCGCACCTGGCCACTGCCGGTGTTGCTGTAGGTGCTGAACGTGGTGGCCAAGTCGGCCAGCAGGTTGCTCTCAGGCCCAAAGTGGCTGATCTGCGGGCCTTCACCGTGGTCGGCCGCACGCACTTTCTCGCGCATCTCAATGCGGTTGAAGCGGTGGAATGAATCACCCTCAATCACCTGGGCGCCGATT
>JANLOP010000307.1:0-6095 GCA_031366635.1 Betaproteobacteria bacterium
CCGCCTCGGCGGCCAGGCCCTGCATGCGTTGCAGTTGCAAGTCCAGCGCGTCGAGCTGGACCGGCGCGCTCTGCAAGGTGCGCCAGGCCGGCGCGATGGCCACGGCCCACACCACAAAAGCCGCCAGCACCGTGCCGCCGATGGCCAGCAGTCGACGCTCACGCGGTGCAAAGGCGGACCAGCGCAGCGCCAGCCCCTGCCGGGCGGTCTGCCAGCGGGCCTGCCAACCGCTGCCGGCAGGATCGCCGGTGGCCGTGCCGGCAGCGGGATCGTGGGGGGCGGTGGCGCTCATCGGTTCGGGCTCAGGTCGATGCGGTGGATCACCAGCCGGTCTTCGCTGTTGTCCAGCGCCCAGCCGGCAGGCTGCAGCCGGGCCCGCAGTTGCTCGGTCTGGGCGGGCGGCAGGCCGACGGCGGGCAGGCTGAGCCGGCCGGTCTCGAAGCGCAGCTGGGCCGGCGGCGGCTGACCGTCGGGCCAGGCAGCAGCGGCGGCGGCCAGCAGGGGCTCAAAATCCTCATCATCCGGCACCCCGGCGGCCACGCGCAGTGCGGCGGTCTCGCGCTGCATTTGCAGCGGCGCGTCCAGCACCGCGCGCACTTGCGGGTGGCTGCTGCGCAGCAGTGCCTCCATCGCGCTGCGTTTTTCAGTCAGCGCGTGCTGCTGTTGCCAGGCCATCACGTTCAGGCCCAGCAGTTGCAAGACCGCCAGTGCGGCCAGGCCCCAGCGGGCGGGGGCCCAGGCCGGGCTCAGCAACTGCCGGCCCAGCTTGCCCAGCGCCAGGCTGCTGCGGTGTTGCGGCGCCAGGTCGAACTGCAGCAGGTTCCAGGGGCTGCGCACGGCGGCCAGCGCCAGCTCGGCGGCGCTGCGCACGGCCACCGGGGCACCGAGCCAGCGCTCGGCGGCCGCAGCGGCGGCGGGTGTGGCCGAGAACGACGCGCCACGGGCGCTCCAGCGGGTCTGCAAGGTGCGCGCCAACGCGCCGGCCAAGGGCAGGCACAGCGCGCCCTCGGCATCGCTCAGCGCCAACCAGTCAGCGTCGGCAGCGCCGTCTGCAGCGGTGGTGCTGAAGAAGTGGGCGGTGGCGGCGCCCGTGCTGTTCTCCACGCTGGCGCCCTCGGGCAGCAGCACCGGGGCCAGGGCGGGCACCAGCCGGTCTACCACCAGCCCGGCAGCCGCAAGCGCGGCCAGTTGGGCCACCAGCCAGGGCTTGTGCACGGCAGCCACCCAGACCGGTGCGCCCGGCTGAACCCGGGGTGCCAGCGCCAGATGCACTTGCTCATCTTCTGCCAGCAGTTGTTCTTCGAGCACGCCGCCGAGTGCGGCGCGCAGCCGGTTGGCCGGTGCGCGCGGTGCGCTGGGGTGGTGCCAGGCCACGCTGCCGGCCGGCAGCACCACCACCACGCTGTCGGCCTTGGGGCAAAGCGCTGGTGCGCACTCACCCTGGCGCGTCAGCGCCAGGCCGTCGGGGCTGAGCAGCCAGGTCAGCGGCACCGGCTCAGCCGCCAGCGCGGCGTCAGCGCGCGGGGGCGGCGGCAACAGGATCACAAGCAGAGCCATGGGTTCAGCGGCAGGCGGTCAGGCGGCGGTGGGCATGGCGCGGGCAGGCGGACATGGCGGGTTGGGCAGGCAACGGCTGCGAAGGCGGTGGGCGGACTGAGCGGATTGGGCGAATTGGGAGAATTGGGCGAATTCAGCGAACTGGACGGCAAGTCTGGGCTGCAGATGGCCGCTCGCGGCATATTGTTGAGTAATTTCGTCGCGGCATTGTGATGCAGTGCCCGCTTCGGGTCTGATCGGCTGCCGGTATCAAGGCGCGCGCGGGACCAGGCCCGCCTGGCGCAGCCGTGCCACGGCCACCACGTTCAGGTTGTCTCGCCGCTCGATCAGGGTGCGTTCGGTCAGCAGGCGCTGCTCCAGCCGCAATCGGCCCTGCACCTCGAAGTAGACCGATTTCACATCGACATCGCGCGGCTCCAGCGTCACGCCCTTGCCCAGCACGTCGCCCGCCTCGGTCAGGTTGCGGAAGGGCTGGCGGGTGCGGGCCTGCACCAGGCGGTCGGCGCCGCCCAGGTCGAGCCCGGCCACCACGCCGGCCAGCACCTCGCGCGGCGCGGTGTTGAGGTTGACCTGGGTGGGCACGGGCAGCAGCACCACCACGCTGGCCAGTCGCTCGATGCTGACGCCGTCGAGCCCGATCCAGGCCAGGTCGGCCAGTTGTTGCGGCACCAGCGGCGCGTTGGCATCGGCCGCCAGGCTGGCGGTGAGCATGCCGTCGGCGATCAGGGTGGCCACGCCCGAGCCCAGGCCGACGTTGGCGCACAGCCGCTGCAGCATTGCCACTTGGGCAGGCACCAGCTTGTTGTCGACCACCAGGTTGCGCAGGTTGTAGCGCGACTGGGCGTCGCTGATGGTGCCGGCCAAAAAGGCCTCAGGACCGTCGTCGGCGTTGTGTTCGCGGTCGGTGGCCAGAAAGGTCGACAGCCGGGCCTCGGCCAAGGGTGTGGCCCAGGGCTCGTTGAGGCTGGTGGGGCGGCCGGAGCGGGCGTCCTCGCGCAGGATCAGCCGGGCCCAGTCCAGTGCCCCTTGCAACACCCAGCCGGCCTGGGCCCGGCTGCGCTCTGCCGCCTCGACCTGCACCGCCTTCCACTGCTGCCACACCATGCCCGAGGCCAGCGTGGCCACCACCGTCAGCAACACCATCGCCACCAGCAGCGCGGCGCCGCGCGCGGGGCGGTGGGTGCGGGGGCGGCTTGTCATGGCGGGGCGGCGTTTCAGGATTGCGGCGCCAACAGCACATCGCGCTGCAGCCGGCCCTCGGGCAGGTCGATCTGCAGCCGCACGCCGGTGGGCAGCAGGGTGCGCTGGGTGATCGTCGGGGCCGGGTTGGCGCTGGCGTCCGCTGCACTGGCGGCGCTGCCCGCCGGCGCAGCGCCCGACGCCGCCGACGAGGCTGCCGCTGTCGCCGGGGCGGCGGGTTGCGCCACCGCCACCACATCGGCGCTGGACTGGGCATTGCTCCAGCCCTGGCCGCGCCAGAAATACACCTGCCAGGCTGTTACGCCGTCCACCAGCTTGAGCTGGCCGGCCTCGGCGCCCTGCAACTGCTGGCTGGCCAGCCAGGCCTGCTGCAAATCCCCCACGCGGCTGGCAGGCGGGCTGGCCCAGCGCCGCCAGACGCCGTCGCGCACGGCCCAGGCCACCACCATCACGCCGCCGTCGGCACGCCGCACGATGCGCAGCGTGGCGCCGTCAAAGCTCAGGCCCGGCACCTGGGGGCTGTCGTAGATCGCGGCCAGGTCTTGCTCCCACTGGCCGACCAGCGCCGACAAGCGCAGCGTGCGCTCACTGGCGGCCGCGCCGATGTCGCGTGCCCGGGCCATCGCCGCCACGCCCTGCCAGCCCATTGCCGCCACCACCGCCATGATGACGAGGGCGACCAGCACCTCGACCAGCGTGAAGCCGGGCCGGGCACGATCTCGTTTTTGACGGGCCCGCTGCACGCTCGATCCCGCCGTCAATACCGGCCGATGACGGTGGACAGGTTGGCCATCACCCGGCCGCGGCTGTCCATCACCAGCGCGTCAACGCGGCGGAAGTTGGGGTTGGGCGTGGCTTGTGTGCGCAACTGGCCCCGGTAATCGCGGCCCAGTTGCTGGCAGGCGAAATCGGCCTCGCCGGTGCCCGGAAACTGTTTGGCCAGGCGCAGCCCGGTCAGCGCGTTGTCAGCGCACCAGTGGGCGGCTATGACATCGCCCAGGCGTTGCGCGTTGTCGGTCAGCGCGCCGGCGGCTTTGAGCCCGGCGCCCAGCGCAATGGCGGTGATGGTCAGCGCCACCAGCACCTCGACCAGGGTGAAGCCGGCGCGGCGGCTGGCCAGCACAGCCGGGCTCATCGGCTGCCGGGCGCTGCCGGCTCAAGCGCAGCCGGGTCCACCGATTCGACCGAAAACGGCGCCAGGCCGTCGGTGGCCAGCACCAACTGGTGCGCACCGAGCGACAGCACAATGCGCTGGGCGCCGATCATCGGCTCGGGCCCGAGACGCAGCGCCCGGGCGCCGTCGATGCGGGCCCGCAACTCGGCGTCCAGCCAGTGGCCGGGCGGCAGCATCTCGGGCGGCAGGCCGACAAAGCGGTAGCTTGGGGCGGCAGCCACGCCGGCTGCGCTGCCGGCCAGCGCGTTGCCCGGGTCGGCCGGGTTGGCATCCATCAGCTCAAAGCGCACCGCCACGCCACTGGCACGGGCTTCGGCGCGGCCGGCCTCCAGCAGCGCGGCCAGGCGCTGCGCGTCGCGCTCCAGCCGGGCCTGCCCGCCGTCGCGCAGGGCCAACCCGGCCAGGCCGGACACCAGCGCGATCAGCAGCAACACCACCAGCAACTCCACCAGCGTGAAGCCGCCGGTTCGCAGCGCGCGAGACTGGGCCGAGCCCGGGACACCGTGGCGGCCGCCGGGGCAACGCTGGCTGCTGCGGCCAATGTGGCGGATACGGCGGCTGCCGCTACTGCCAGGAGCCGATGTCAGCGTTTTTGCCGTCACCGCCAGCCGCGCCGTCGGCGCCGAGCGAAAACACATCGATCTCGCCCTTCACCCCCGGAAAGAGGTACTGGTAGGGCCGGCCCCAGGGGTCGGCCGGCAGTTTGTCCAGATAGGGCCGCCAGTTGGCTGGCACCGCGCCGCTGGTCGGTTTTTTGAGCAGCGCCTCCAGCCCCTGCTCGGCGCTCGGGTAGCGCTGGTTGTCCAGCTTGTACAGCTTGAGCGCCTGCATCAGGTTGTTGATGTCGGTGCGGGCGGCGGTGGCGCGGGCATCGTCGGTGCGGTCCAGCACGTTGGGCACGATCAGCGCGGCCAGCACGCCGATGATGACCAGCACCACCATCAACTCGATCAGTGTGAAGCCGCGGCTCGATCGAACACGGCCAAGGCCGCGCGGGGCGGACGAAGACTGACGCTGAAAAGGGGTCATGACAGGGCGCGGCACGGGTGCCGATCAACACAGTGGCTGAATCATAATGGCCGCATGAAGGCTCGATCGTTTGCATTCGTCGTCTGGGCGGCCGTGGCTGCCAGTGTGGCGTTCTGGGGCCTGCGGCTGTTCGTCAGCTCGCCGCCCATGCCCAGCCACGCCGTGGCGGTGGGCGACGGTGCTGCCGCCTCGGCGGATGTGTCGCGGCTGCTCGGCGCGTCATCGAAACAAGTCGTCGCCGAGGCGCAGGTGCTGTCGCCCGAGCTGAGTGCCCGATTCAAGTTGACGGGCGTGATGGCATCGAAGCCGAGGTCGAAGGCGATGCCAACGTCGGCCCAGGGCGTGGCGCTCATTTCGGTCGACGGAAAACCCGCTCGCGCCTACGGTGTCGGGGCCCGCATCGACGGCGACCTGATGCTTCAGGCGGTAAGTCTGCGCACGGCGTCCATCGGTTCTGCCCCGGGCACGCCTGCCGTGGTGCTCGAACTGCCGCCGCTGCCCCCAGCGAACACCGGCAGCCTGCCACCGCTGGCGATGAGCTTGGGGGCGGTGCCGCAAGTGCAGGTGCAGGTGCCGCAACCGGCCTTGGCGATCATGCCGAGCCCCCTGCCACTGCCGCTGCGCCAGCCGCCGGCCAACCCGCCCGGTGCGCCTTCGAAGCAGGCAGGCCCCGAACTGAACCAACTCCAGGCGCAGTGAGGCACCCGCGCAGCCCCTTGTGCTGCGCCGAGCCGTTCAGCTCAATGGAAGGCTGACCTGCGTCGCCGACAGGGCCGACAGGGCGGCCGGCAAACTGGGCCCGGGGTCTTGTCCGTCGGCCACATCGGCCAGCAGTGCCGCCGCGCTGCGGATCAGCGGCCAGGCCAGGGTGGCACCTGTGCCGTCGGTGCTTTGCAGGCCCAACTCGAGCAGCGCCGAGGCATGGAAAAGGCCCAGCGCATGGTCCAGCCCCGGGTGGCCGTGGCTGCGGCTGAAAACACAGTAGTCGGTCACCGCGGGCGCAATTCGAGAGGCCACCATCAGCGCGGCGCAAGCAGGCATCCCGTCGGCAACGATGAGGTGGCGCTTGCTGCCGGCCACCAGCATCACCCCGACCATCATCGCCACCTCGAAGCCGCCGAACGCCGCCAGCACC
>JANLOP010000118.1:0-37684 GCA_031366635.1 Betaproteobacteria bacterium
CGCTGGGCGAGATCGTGCTGGACTTCTTCGACAAGCTCAAGTCGGTGAGCCGCGGCTATGCCTCGATGGACTACGCGTTTAAGGAGTACCGCGCTTCAGACGTCGTGAAGGTGGATATCCTGCTGAACGGCGAGAAGGTCGATGCGCTTTCCATCATCGTCCATCGCACCCAGGCCCAGTATCGTGGCCGCGCCGTGGTCGCAAAGATGCGCGAAATCATCAGCCGCCAGATGTTTGACGTCGCGATCCAGGCGGCCATTGGCGCCAACATCATCGCCCGTGAGACCATCAAGGCGCTGCGCAAGAACGTGCTGGCAAAATGCTACGGCGGCGACATCAGCCGCAAGAAAAAGCTGCTCGAAAAACAAAAAGCCGGCAAGAAGCGCATGAAGCAGATCGGCACGGTGGAGGTGCCGCAAGAAGCCTTTCTGGCGATCTTGCGGGTTGAAGACTGAACCCTTCCGCCGCCAGCCTGATCCCCGCCCAAGACCCATCCCCAATCCGCCAATCCCATGATGAGTGCTCTCACCGCCGCGCTGTACGGCGCCTTGTTGGTCTACGGCGCCGGTTGGTGGCTGGGTTACTGGATCGGCAACTTCTCGCTGCTGCTGTTTGTGCTGACGCTGGTGACGCTGGCCTACTGGCTGGCCGAGCGGTTTCGGTTTGCGCCGGCCCGCCTGGCCGCCGCCCAGGCGCTGACAGTGCAAGACACCCAGCGCCGGGCCGAGCTGGGCAAGATGGGCATCCACCGGGTGGACGGCGATGTGGACGCGGCGCGCAGCAAGCTGCTGATGCAGCCCTGGTGGTTGGACTGGACGGCCGGGCTGTTCCCGGTCATCGTGGCGGTGTTTGTGCTGCGCTCATTCTTGTTCGAGCCGTTCAAGATTCCGTCGGGCTCGATGATCCCCACCTTGCTGGTGGGTGATCTGATCCTGGTCAACAAATTCCAGTACGGCGTGCGCCTGCCGGTGCTGGGCACCAAGCTGCTGGCCAACAAAGACCCGCAGCGCGGCGACGTCATGGTGTTTCACTACCCCGTCGATCCGCGCATCGACTACATCAAGCGGGTGGTGGGCGTGCCGGGTGACGAGGTGGTCTACACCAACCAGAGCCTGACGATCAACGGCCAGCCGGTGCCGGTGCAGCCGCAAGGTGATTACTACGACGACGACAGCCTGCGCTACGCGCCCAAATTCTCAGAGACGCTGGGGGCGGTGGCGCACGGCATCCTGGTTGATCCCAAGCGGGCGTCGATCTACCGGCCGATGGACAGCTTTGTCAACTTCCGCGACAACTGCCGCTACACCGCCGAAGGCGTGACGTGCAAAGTGCCGGCCGGCCACTACTTCATGATGGGCGACAACCGCGACAATTCTCAGGATTCCCGCTATTGGGGTTTTGTGCCAGACGAAAACATCGTCGGCCGGGCCTTCATGGTGTGGATGAACTTTGGCAACTTGCACCGCATCGGCATGTTTGACTGATGCCACCAATGACGCGGCCAGGCCAACACGGCACCATGACGACACGACCACGCCGCCGGGCCCCGCAGCGCGGCCTCACGCTGATCGGCCTGCTCACCTGGGCCATCCTGATCGGCTTTGCCGGCTACCTGTTGGTGCGCGTGCTGCCCACCATCAGCGAGGCTTACACCGTGCAGGGCGTGGTAGACCGCCTGGCGGCCACGCCGGCCAGCACCGTGCCCGAGATTCGCCAGGCGTTTGACCGTCAGCGCATCGTCGATGCCAGCATCGTCTCGCTCACCGGCCGCGACCTGGACATCACCAAAGAGAACGAGCGGGTGGTGATCAGCTTTGCCTACGACAAGGAAATCGAGCTTTTTGGCCCGGTCTTCCTGTTGATCAAATACGCTGGGCGCTCCAAGTGATGCGGGTGGGTGGGGCAGGCGCCGGGCTGGCCGCAGTGACACACCGCCCGAGCCCGGCCTGAAAATGGACACCCGACCTGATCTGCGAGTTGATTTCCGAGCGCCGGATGGCCGTCTGCAAGCGCTGCAAATCCGCCTGGGCCACCAGTTTGCCGACCCGCTGCTGCTGACCCGGGCGCTGACCCACCGCAGCTTTGGTGCCGACCACAACGAGCGGCTTGAGTTTTTGGGCGACGCGGTGTTGAACCTGGCGGTGTCCAGCCTGCTGTACGGCCGGTTCTCGGGCTCGGACGAAGGCGACCTGACGCGCGTGCGGGCCCACCTGGTGCGCGAAGACAGCCTGCACCGCGCCGCGCTTGGCCTGGGCCTGCCCGAGGTGCTGCGCCTGTCCGAGGGCGAGGCGCGAGGTGGCGGCGCGCTGCGGCCGTCGATCCTGGCCGACGCGGTGGAGGCGCTGATCGGCGCGGCCTACCTCGACGGCGGGTTCGACGCCGCCGCCGGGCTGGTGCGCCAGATGTTTGGTGAGCTGATCAACAGCACCGAGGTCGACAACTGGCGCAAAGACGCCAAGACCGAGTTGCAAGAGTGGTTGCAGGCGCGCCGGCTGCCGGTGCCGGCCTACCGCATCGTGGCCACCCGCGGCCAGGCCCATGCCCAGACCTTCGACGTCGAATGCGCCGTGGCCATGCTCGGCCTGGCCGAGCTGGGCGAGGGCCGATCACGCCGCACGGCCGAGCAAGAGGCGGCGCGCCGCATGCTGGACAAGCTCAAGGCCAGTGACCGGCCGGGCGGTCCGCTGCGGGCATGACCCCAACCCGAGCCCACCCATGACCGAACCACCCATTTCGCCCGCAGGCCCGGCGGCCGATGCCACGCCCGCCGGCCCCAACCCGCTGGGCCAGCGCTGCGGCACGATTGCCATCGTCGGCCGGCCGAATGTGGGCAAGTCCACGCTGCTCAATGCGCTGGTCGGGCAGAAGGTCAGCATCACCTCGCGCAAGGCGCAGACCACCCGGCACCGCATCACCGGCATCCGCACGCTGGGCATCACGCAGTATGTGTTTGTTGACACGCCCGGCTTCCAGACCAAAGAGGTGCGCGGCCGCACCGCCCTGAACCGCAACCTGAACCGCACCGTCACCGCCACACTGGGTGATGTGGATGTGGTGTGGTTTCTGGTCGAGGCCGGCAAGTTCAGCCTCGACGATGCCAAAGTGCTGGCGCTGCTGCCGCCCGACAAACCGGCGTTTCTGGTGGCCAACAAGCTCGACGCCATCACCCGCCGCAGCGACGTGATGCCGTGGCTTAAATCGATGCAAGAGCGCCACGCCTTTGCGGAGTACGTGCCGATGTCGGCCACCAAACCGGGCGATGTCGAGCGGCTGTTCAAGATCGTCGAGCCCTACCTGCCGCAGCAAGCCTGGATTTACGACGAAGACGCACTGACCGACCGCAGCGACAAATTCATGGCGTCCGAGTTGATCCGCGAGAAGCTGTTCCGTCTGACCGGCGATGAGCTGCCGTACAGCGCCACCGTGGTGATCGACAAGTACGCTGAAGAAGGCAATTTGCGCCGCATCGCCGCCACCATCGTGGTCGAGCGCGAGGGCCACAAAGGCATGGTCATCGGCGAGGGCGGTGAGCTGCTCAAGCGCATCGGCAGCGAGACCCGGGTTGAGCTGGAGCGGCTGACCGGCTGCAAGGTATTTCTTGAGCTGTGGGTCAAGGTGCGCTCGGGCTGGGCCGACAGCGAGGAACACCTGCGCAGCTACGGCTACGAGTGACGCTTGGCCACCGGTCGCACCGCACCCCATCCGGCTTTTGTGCTGCACCAGTGGGCCTGGAGCGAGACCAGCCTGATCCTTGACCTGTTCAGCCGTGAGCAGGGCCGCATCGCCGTGGTGGCCAAGGGCGCCAAACGGCCGTATTCGCAGTTGCGGCCGGTGTTGATGCCGTTCCAGCGGCTGCTGGTGCTGACCACCCGGCCCAAGCCCGACCGAGACAGCGCGGCGGCCGACAGCGGCGCCGACATCCTCACGCTGCGCTCGGCTGAATACGCCGGTGCCGGCGCGGCCCTGCCAGCGGCGCAGCTTTTCTCCGGCTTCTACCTGAACGAGTTGCTGCTCAAGCTGCTGGCGCGCGGCGATCCGCACGAGCGGCTGTTTGATGCCTACGCCGACACTCTGCTGGCGCTGGCCACCGGGGGCGCCGACGACGAATCCCCGCTGCGGGCGTTTGAGCTGGTGTTGTTGCGTGAGACCGGCGTGCTGCCCGAGCTGGGCCACAGCACCACCACCCAGGCGCCGGTGCTGCCCGAGCGTGATTACCAGATTCACGCCGAGGCCGGCCTGGTGCCCGCGACGGCCAGCGACGCTGCCATCACCGGCGCGGCCTGCCTGGCGCTGCAGGCGGCGCTGCTGGCGCATGATGCGCCGGCTTTGCGCGCCGTCTGCCTGGCCTGCCTGCCGGCACTCAAAACCCAACTGCGGGCGCTGCTTGCCTACCATCTGGGTGCCGCGCCGCTGCGCACCCGGCAGATGGTGCTGGACGTGCGGCGGTTGATTGAGCCAGTGCTGCCCGCTGCGATGCCCGGTTTAAGGCCCGGTCTGATGCCGGTTTGATGCTCGAAACACCGCCCGTCCCCACCCCCGCAGGCCCGCCATGAACCCCCTGGTTGCCCCCGAAGCCCATGCCCGCCCGCACCGCACTGCGCTGTCGGTCAATGTCAACAAGATCGCACTGCTGCGCAACACCCGGCACCTGGCCGTCCCCGATCTGGTCGGTTTGGCACGCCAGGCGCTGGCCGCCGGCGCCCAGGGCATCACCGTGCACCCCCGGCCCGATGCACGCCACATCCGCGCCCAGGATGTGCACGATCTGGCCGGGCTGATGGCGCAGTGGCCCGAGGCCGAATACAACATCGAGGGCAATCCGCTGCACAACCTGATGGATTTTGTACGGGCGCTGGCGGCCCAGGGCCGGCCGCCGCAGCAGGCCACGTTGGTGCCCGACAGTGCAGAACAATTCACCAGCGACCAGGGCTGGTCGTTTCCGCAAGACCTGCCGCGCCTGCAGCCGCTGATTGCCGAATGCCAGGCGCTGGGCGTGCGCGTCAGCCTGTTCATGGACCCGCTGCCCGAGATGATGGCCGCCGCCCGGGCCAGCGGCGCCGACCGGGTGGAGTTGTACACCGAGGCCTATGCCAGCGCCTACGGCACGCCGCAACAAGCCGAGGTGCTGGCGCGCTACACCGCCACGGCAGAGGCCGCGCTGGCGGTGGGGCTGCAAGTCAATGCCGGCCACGACCTGAACCGCGACAACCTGACGGCGTTTTTGCGCGCCGTGCCCGGCGTGCTGGAGGTGTCGATCGGCCATGCGCTGATCGCTGACGCGCTGGAACTCGGCATCAGCGAGACGGTGCGGGCCTACCAGCGCTGTATCCAGACCGCATTTTCAATGCTGCCCCGATGATCCACGGCATCGGCACCGATATCTGCGACATCCGCCGCCTGCGCGCCACGCTGGCTCGGCGCGGTGACCGGTTTGCCGAGAAAGTGCTGGGCCCGGCCGAGCTGGCGGTGTTCCACGCCCGCCGGGCCCGGGTGGATGTGCGCGGCGTGGCTTATCTGGCCACCCGCTTCTCGGCCAAAGAGGCGTTTTCCAAAGCCATCGGCTTGGGCATGAGGATGCCGATGACCTGGCGCGCCTGTGAAATCCTGAACCTGCCCAGCGGCGCGCCGGTGCTGCGGCTGCATGGCGCGCTGGCCGACTGGTTTGCTGCCCGGGGTTTGCGTGCCCATGTCACGCTGACCGATGAAACCGACTATGCCGCCTCGTTTGTGGTGGTGGAAAAGGACTGACTGAATGACCTCGCAAAACAACCCCGGCCACGCGCCGGTGGTACTCGACATCGCCGGCACCAGCCTCGACGCGCAAGACCGCCGCCGGCTGGCCCATCCGCTGGCCGGCGGCCTGATCCTGTTCGCCCGCAACTGGGTCAACCGGGCCCAGCTCACCGCGCTGACGGCCGAGATCAAGGCCATCCGGCCCGATTTGTTGATCTGCGTTGACCATGAGGGCGGCCGGGTGCAGCGCTTCCGCAGTGACGGCTTCACCCACTTGCCGCCGATGGCGGTGCTGGGCGAGTTGTGGATGCGCGATGCCATGGCCGCCAGCAACGCGGCCACCGCGGCCGGCTATGTGCTGGGCGCCGAGCTGCGGGCCTGCGGCGTCGATTTGAGCTTCACCCCGGTGCTCGACCTGGCGCACGGCGCCAGCAGCGTGATCGGCGACCGGGCCTTTCACCGCGACGCTCGGGTCGCCACGCTGCTGGCCAAAAGCCTGATGCACGGCCTGCTGCAAGCCGGCATGGCCAATTGCGGCAAGCATTTTCCGGGGCATGGCTTTGTCAAAGCCGACAGCCACCTGGCCACGCCGGTGGACAAACGCAGCCTCAAAGCCATCCTTGCCGACGATGCCAAGCCGTATGAATGGCTGTCCACCAGCCTGGCCAGCGTGATGCCGGCGCACGTGGTCTACCCGAAGGTGGACGCCGCGCCAGCCGGGTTCTCGGCCCGCTGGCTGCGCCACATCCTGCGCGGTGAGCTGGGGTTTCAGGGCGCGATCTTCAGCGACGACCTGAGCATGGAGGGCGCCAAAGTGGCCGGCAGCACGCTGGACGGCGCACTGGCCGCACTCGGCGCGGGCTGCGACATGGTGCTGCTGTGCAACCAGTCGGTGGACGGCGGCCAGGCGGTGGACGCGCTGATCGACGGCCTGGCCGCTGCCGCCGCCGACGGCCGCTGGCGGCCGGATGGCGACAGCGAGGCGCGCCGGCTGGCCCTGCTGCCACTCACCCCGCCGCTGCCGTGGGACGAGCTGATGCATGAGCCGGCCTACCAGCACGCGCTGGAAATACTGCCCTGATCGCCTGAACGCGGCCTTGATTGCCCGCTGGCGTACGCGACTCGCGGCGGGCGCCGGTTGGCAAGCCGGCGCTGCCTGAGACGGCGCCGGGCGCCGGGCGCTGCGGCAGCGGCTGCCGAGTTTCGGCGCCCTGCCCAAGATTTCGCTGCCAGGGCAGGGCGAAAAAAGCCGCCGCAGCGTGAACTGCGGCGGCGTGGCCTGCCGGCCCGACGGCCGCCTGGCTGCCTGGCTGCCGATCAGGGCTGCGGCAGGCTGGCTGCCGGCGCGCCAGCGGTCTCGAACGGCAGCTTCAACTGCGACAGGTTCTTGCGGGTTTCCACCAAGACCAGTGGGCCATCGTCGGCCAGCAGCACCGGCTTGCGCTCGCGCGGCACGTGGGCGGGGGCGGGCTCGTCGGCCATCGCCTGCCGGGTGGCGCGCATCTTGTCGCTGTCGGAGTTGACCCATTGCAGGCCCGAGCCCTCAGCGATGCGCTGCAACTCGTCCAGCGGCAGCACGAAAGCCTGAGCCGCTGCGGCGGTGGCCACCGGTGCAGCGACGATGCCAGCGTCAGCCGCAGGTGCGGCGACTGGCGCGGCGGCCAGCACCGGTGTGGGCGCCCGGTCGGCTGGCTGCACCGGCGCGGCAGCGGATGCCGGCGCGGTGGCCGGGGCCGACAGCGGCGCACTGCTCTCGGGCTCGGACGGCATGGCCACCGGCGCGTCGGTCAGCGCAGCCAACACCGCAGGCGAGTCGGCCAGCGGCGCAACGGTGGCGCTGGCCGGCAGTGCGGGTGCTGCCGTGCTGGCCGGCGCGTCGCCACTGGCCAGCGCGTCACCTTGCTCATCGCGGCGCGCCCGGTCTCGGCCTCGGCCCCGGCGGCGGGTGCCGTCGCGCTCGCTGGTTTCAGCGGCGGCGCCGGCCGGCGCGTCAGTGCTGCTGCTGCTGTCTGCCGCTGCGCTTGCGCCGGTCTCGGTGCCGGACGATGCGGCCTCATTGCCGGCGCCAACGCCGGCTTCGGCATCGCTGCCGGACTCGTCCCGGTTGCCTCGGCCGCCGCGGCGGCGGCGGCGGCGGCGCTGCTCTTCACCGGCGGCATCGCTGGCCTCGGCTCCTGCCGACAGCTCAGGCGGCAGCGCGCCTTCGGCCAACGGCAAGGCGCTGGCTTCCGGTGCCTGCGGCCGGGGCTCACGCTCGGGCCGGGGTGTGCGGCGCGGGGCGTCGCCGGCCGGCGCGTCGCCCGGCAACCTGGGGCTGGTTTCGGCGTCGGCAGCACGCTCACTGCGGCGGCTGTCACGCCGGGTATCGGGGCGGCCGTCTGCGCGGCTGTCGGGGCGGTTGTCCGGCCGCGCGTCCGGTCGATTTTCTGGCCGGGTTTCACCGCGCAACTCGGCACGGCTCTCACTGCGGGCCTCGCTGCGGCCGTCGCTGCGGCCGTCGTTTCGGCTGTCCGTGCGGCTGTCTGTGCGGCCGTCCGTGCGGCTATCGGTGCGGCCGTCCGCACGCGGGCCGCGCTCAACGCGGTCGCCCCGCCCTTCGGCGGCCTTGCCGTCGCGGCCCCGGCCGCCATTGCGCTCGGGCCGGCCAGCGCGGTCGCCCCGCTCGCTGCGCTCACCCCGGCGCGGCTCGCCCTTGGCATCGCGCTTGTCGGGTGCCCCCTCGGCCGGCGCCACCGGCGCGGCCAGCACCGGCGCGGGTGCGGGTGCGGCCAGCGGGGCCGGCGCATCGCCGCCAAAGAGCTTTTTCACCCAGCCAAAAAAGCCGCTGCCGGCAGCCGGCGGCGCTTCGGCCACCCAACTGGGCGCCAGCGGCGCAGCGCCGGGCCGGCTGGCGGCCACCGCTGCGGCGGCGGCGGGCGCCACCACCACCGGCTTGGCCGGCTCCACCGCCTTCGGCGCGGCCACCGGGGCCGGCTGGTCGGGCAGCACACCCTTGATGATCGGCTCTTGCTTGGGTTTGACAGCCTTCTCGCGCCGGCTGATCGCCACCTCGTCTTCGGGCTCTTCGATCATCGTGTAGCTGGCTTGCAGGTTTTCCAGCCGGGGGTCGTCGTGGCGCAGCCGCTCCAGTTTGTAGTTCGGCGTTTCGAGGTGTTTGTTGGGCACCAGCAGCACGGTGCAGCGCTGTTTCAGTTCGATCTTCGTGATCTCGGTGCGCTTCTCGTTCAACAGAAACGAGACCACCTCCACCGGCACCTGCACATGCACCGCCGCCGTGTTGTCCTTCATCGACTCTTCTTGAATGATGCGCAAGATTTGCAGCGCGCTCGATTCGGTGTCGCGGATGTGGCCGGTGCCGTTGCAGCGTGGGCAGGTGATGTGGTTGCCTTCGCTCAGCGCCGGGCGTAACCGTTGTCGGCTGAGTTCGAGAAGGCCAAATTTTGAAATCGAGCTGAACTGCACCCGGGCCCGGTCTTGGCGCATCGCATCGCGCAGCCGCTGCTCCACCTCACGGCGGTTTTTGCTCTCCTCCATGTCGATGAAATCGACCACGATCAGGCCGCCCAGATCGCGCAGCCGCATCTGGCGGGCGATCTCGTCGGCGGCTTCCAGATTCGTGCGGGTGGCGGTTTCTTCGATGTCGCCGCCGCGCGTGGCGCGTGCCGAGTTGACGTCCACCGACACCAGCGCCTCGGTGTGGTCGATCACGATGGCGCCGCCGGCCGGCAGGTTGACGGTGCGGCTGAAAGCGGTCTCGATCTGGTGCTCGATCTGGAAGCGGCTGAACAGCGCCGCGTCATCGCGGTAGCGCTTCACGCGATTGGCCGTCTCCGGCATCACGTGGTTCATGAACTGCTGGGCCTGGTCGAAGATGTCGTCCGTGTCGATCAGGATCTCGCCGATATCGGCGGTGAAGTAATCGCGGATGGCGCGGATGACCAAGCTGGATTCTTGGTAAATCAGAAACGCACCCTTGCCCGCTTTGCTGGCGCCGTCGATGGCGCTCCACAGTTTGAGCATGTAATTCAGGTCCCACTGCAGCTCGGGCGCGCTGCGGCCGATGCCGGCGGTGCGGGCAATCAGGCTCATGCCTTTCGGATACTCGAGCTGGTCGAGGTTTTCTTTCAGCTCTTCGCGGTCTTCGCCCTCGATGCGGCGCGACACACCACCGCCGCGCGGGTTGTTCGGCATCAGCACCAGATAGCGCCCGGCCAGGCTGACAAAGGTGGTCAGCGCCGCGCCTTTGTTGCCGCGTTCTTCTTTCTCCACCTGGACCAGCATCTCCTGGCCCTCGCGGATGGCGTCTTTGATGCCGGCGTTTTTGAGGTCGATACCCTCGCGGAAGTACTGGCGTGAAATCTCTTTGAACGGCAAAAAGCCGTGGCGGTCTTCGCCGTAATCGATAAAACAGGCTTCGAGTGACGGCTCTACGCGGGTGACCACCGCCATGTAGATATTGCCTTTGCGCTGCTCGCGCCCTTCGATTTCGGTTTCGAAGTCAAGCAGTTTTTGGCCATCGACAATCGCCAGGCGCCGCTCTTCGGGCTGCGTGGCATTGATCAGCATGCGTTTCATGTGCATTCCCCATCACACACGCCCCGTTGCCGGTGGCGTGTGAAGTCTGATCACCGGCCCGACCGTCAGGTCAGGGCAGGCAACCTGTTTCGATGCACGAAACACGTGAAACGGCCGGAGAAGGAATCGCCCGAGACTGCGGTGGTCGGCAAGCGACCCCTTTTGCAGCGGGGCCGCGTGCGACAAGGCTTGTGGGGTTGCTGCCGTCTGTCTGCCTGCCCTGCGCCGGGCGCAAGGGCGGCCCATCACCGGCCGGCATTGCCGCACCGGCGGGTGGCCGGGGCTGAGCCGACACGCTTTGCAGCGTGCGCAGGGGGTGGGTGGGGAGGCGGGACAGCATGCGGGCCCAACGGGCTTTGACGCGAACCCCAGGCCGGCCCCGAATGGCGGGCGGTCTGCGGCTCATGACCTTTTGTTCTTCCCTTTGACGGGACGGCTGTGACAACGTGTTTCTTCCAGCAGGCGCGCCGGGCCGCCGCATCACTTGGGGATTTGCGGCCTGCCGCGTCGAGCCCGCTGTTGCATCAACGCTTTTTGACGCCTTTGCAGACGCCGGGCCACGATAACACCGGGTTTGCCCGGGTAAACTCTGAAAAATCAAGCACTTACGGCCCAATCGTGGCTCAAATCATTATAAGCAGCAATGAAATGGCCAGCCGCCGCGTTGCAAGCGCCGCTGCAGCGGTGGCTTTGGTGCCGGCCAATGACGGCGCTGCGCAAGTGCGACGGGTGGTGGTGGACGAAGCCGGTGAGGGCCAGCGGCTGGACAACTTCTTGCTGCGCCGGCTCAAGGGCGTGCCCAAAACCCATGTCTACCGGGTGATCCGCTCGGGTGAGGTGCGCGTCAACAAGGGCCGGGCCCAGGCCGATAGCCGGCTGGCGCTGGGCGACGAGGTGCGCATCCCGCCGATGCGTGTTGGCGCAACTTCGGCCGAGAAGACCGCACAGTCCCCGGCCGCGCCGCCGCGCGAGTTTCCGGTGCTGTTTGAGGACGAGCACCTGCTGGCCATCAACAAACCGGCCGGCGTGGCGGTGCACGGCGGCAGCGGGGTGAGCTTTGGCGTGATTGAGCATTTGCGCCAGGCCCGGCCCACGGCGCGCTTTCTGGAGCTGGTGCACCGGCTGGACCGCGAGACCTCGGGCATCCTGCTGCTGGCCAAAAAGCGCAGCGCGCTGCTGGCGCTGCAAGACCAGTTTCGCAGCCACCACGGTGAAAAATCCGTTGACAAGGTGTATGCCGCACTCGTCAACGGCGTCTGGCCGGCCAAGCTCAAAGTGATCGATGTGGCGCTGCACAAGACGCTGGATGCCCGGGGTGAGCGCCACGTGCTGCCGGTGGCCGCCGACCACCCGGACGGCAGGCGCGCCATCAGCCTGGTGCGCATCGTCACGGCGCTGGCCGATTTCTCGCTGCTGGACGTGACCATCAAGACCGGCCGCACCCACCAGATCCGGGTCCACCTGGCGCAGGCCGGCCATGCCATCGTCGGTGACCCGAAATACGGTGATTTCGCCCTCAACAAGCAGTGGGCGCGCGGAGTGGGCCTGGCCGGCCAGCGCTTTGAGCGCATGTTCTTGCATGCCAGGCAGTTGGCGTTTGACCACCCGGCCAGTGCCGAGCGCATCACGCTGGCCGCGCCGTTGCCGGCCGAATGCGCCACACTGCTGGGCCGCTTGTCCGACCCGCATTGAGCTGCACTCACCGGCACCCACCCGCACTGACCCACACCGAGCCCTGCCTGATGAACCCCCGCCGCACCCGCCCGCGCCGCTTCGATTTGATCGTCTTCGACTGGGACGGCACGCTGTTTGATTCCACCGCGCTGATCGTGCGCTGCATCCAGGCCGCTTGCGCGGACATCGGCGTGGCCGTGCCCAGCGCCGAGCGCGCGGCCTACGTCATCGGCCTGGGCCTGCACGATGCGCTGCAACACGCGGTGCCCGGCCTGCCCGAGTCGCGCTACCCGGAGCTGGGCAAGCGCTACCGCCACCACTATGCCGCCAGCCAGCATGACCTGGTGCTGTTCCCGGGCACGGTTGCGATGCTGCACGGGCTCAAATCGCGCAACCACTGGCTGGCGGTGGCCACCGGCAAAAGCCGGCAGGGCTTGAACGAGGCCCTGCACAGCGTGCAGTTGAAAGGCTTGTTCGACGCCACCCGCACCGCCGACGAGACCGCCGGCAAGCCCAACCCGCTGATGCTGCAGCAGTTGATGGCCGAGCTGGGCGCCGCGCCCGGCCGCACCTTGATGATTGGCGACACCACACACGACCTGCAACTGGCCGCCAATGCCGGCACCGCCAGCGTGGGCGTGGGCTACGGCGCGCATGCGCCCGAGGCGTTTGCCGCGCTGGCCCCGCTGCATGTGGCGTTGTCCACCGCCGACCTGCAGGATTGGCTGCTGCACCATGCTTGATGACCGGCGCAACCCACCCAACGCGCCGAACACGCCCGAAGCGCCCGGACGGCCTGGCGCAGCCAGCACAGCGCCGCCCCAGCCCTTGTGTGCCGCCGCCGATCTGGCCGAGCGCGGCCCGGCCGTCGTCTTCGACGTGCTGCTGTGGGGCCAGCCGGCGCGCGCCTTTGCGCTGCGCTTCAACGGCGCGCTGGTGGCCTACGTCAACCGCTGTGCCCACGTGCCGGTGGAGATGGATTGGCAGCCGGGTGAGTTTCTCGACCACGACAAGCGCTGGATCGTCTGCTCGATGCACGGTGCCAGTTACGAGCCGGCCAACGGCCGCTGCGTCGGCGGGCCGTGCGGCCGGGGCCGGCTGATGCCCGTGCGCATTGACGAGCGCGATGGCCAGGCCTGTTGGTATCCTTCTGCCGACATCCGCCCGTGCCCGCCGCTGCGCCCGGCCGTGCCAGCGCTGCCCGCGATGCTGCCGGCCGACACCCCCGCCCCAGAAAGCCCACCATGACCCCGCCTGACGACAGCCCTCCCAACAGCGTGCCGTCATCGCCCGCCGCGCCGCAGCCGCCGCGCGCCGGCCCGGACGGTGCCGCGCCCGCGCTGGCGCAGACCGTGCAATCGGTTGAAAAGCTGGCCCGCGAGCTGCTGCGCGAGCGCCGCAGTGAGCGCCGCTGGCGTGTCTTTTTCCGGCTGAGCTGGCTGGCGCTGGTGCTGGCCGTGCTGTGGCTGGGGGTGTTTGACCGCAACCGCCACAGCACGCCCAGCGGCCCGCACACCGCACTGGTCGAGCTGCGCGGCGAGATCTCGTCCGACAGCGAGGCCAGCGCCGAGCAGATGATCGCCGGCCTGCGCAGCGCCTTCGAGGACAAAGGCGCCAAGGCCGTGGTGCTGCGCATCAACAGCCCCGGCGGCAGCCCGGTGCAGTCGGGCCTGATCAACGACGAAATCCGCCGCCTGAAAGCGCTGCACCAAAAAAAGGTTTACGCCGTGGTCGAGGAGGTGTGCGCGTCGGGCGCCTACTACGTGGCGGTGGCGGCGGACGAAATCTTTGTTGACAAGGCCAGCATCGTCGGCTCGATCGGCGTGCTGATGGACGGCTTCGGCTTCACCGGCCTGATGGACAAGCTGGGCGTCGAGCGCCGGCTCATCACCGCCGGTGAGAACAAGGGCATGCTTGACCCGTTCAGCGCGCAAAACCCGAAGCAGCGGGCTTTTGCCCAGGCCATGATCGACCAGGTGCACCAGCAGTTCATCCAGGTGGTGCGCGACGGCCGGGGCGCCCGGCTCAAAGAATCGCCCGACACCTTCTCGGGGCTGTTCTGGAACGGGGAGGAGGCTGTCAGGATGGGCCTGGCCGACAAGTTCGGCAGCCTGGATTACGTGGCGCGTGAGGTGGTCAAGGCCGAGGAGGTGATCGACTACACGCCGCGCGACAACGTGGCCGAAAAGCTGGCCAAGCGCTTTGGCGCGTCCATCGGTGAGGGCGCCGTGCGCGCCGCAGGCGGCCTGGCGCGCCTGCGCTAACCGCCGCCGCCGGTGGGGCGCGCGGTGCGATCTGTCGGCGCAGCAGCGTGCCGGGCACGGGCACTGGCCAGCGCGCTGCTGATCCTTGCCGCCAGCGGCTGCGGGCAAAGCCCGGCCGATGCGCTGGCCGACGCGCGGGGCCGCGTGGCCAGCCAGGACCATGCCGCGGCGCTGATCCTGCTCAAAGGCGTGATCCAGCAAAACCCGGCGTCGGCCGAGGCGCGCTGGCTGCTGGGCAGTGAGCTGCTGGCCAGCGGTGACGTGCGGGCGGCCGAGATCGAGTTGCGCCGGGCGCTTGGCCTGCACCAGCCCGAGGCCCAGGTGGTGCCGTTGCTGGCGCGCGCGCTGCTGGCCAGCGGCCAGACCCGCAAGCTGGTCGACGAATACGCCGGCCTGGCCTGGCCCGACGCCGCCGCCACCGCCGCACTCAAAACCACGCTGGCCGAGGCCCAGGCCACGCTGGGCGATCTGGCCAGCGCCCGGGCCAGCCTCGACGCGGCCTTGCAGATGCAGCCCGGCGACGGCGCGGCGTTGCTGCTGCAAGCGCGGGTGATGGCGGTGGCCGGTGACGGCTCGGCCGCGCTGCGCCAGGTGGATGGCTTGCTGGCGCGCCAGCCCGGCAACGCCGACGCCTGGTTGCTCAAAGGCGATTTGCTGGCGCGCCAGAGCACGGCTGCGGCCGGGGCGCCCGGAGAGGCCGGCGCGCTGGCCGCCTGGCGCCAGGCGCTCACGCTGCGCCCGGCCGACCCCGCCGCGCATGAGGCGCTGATCGGGCTGCACCTGGCGCGGCAAGACGGCCCGGCCGCCCAGGCGCAGTTCGAGGCGATGAAAAAAGCCCTGCCCAAACACCCGCGGACGCGGCTGTTCGAGGCCCAACTCGCCGTGCTGCAGGGCGATCTGCCGCAAGCGCGGGCGCTCTTCCAGCCGCTGCTGGCGCTGGCGCCCGGCGATGTCGGGCTGCTGCAATCGGCCGCTGCGGTGGAGCTGCGCCTGAAGGCCCCGGCGCAGGCCGAGGCGCTGTTGGTCAAGGCGCTGCAATTGGCACCTGGCCTGGCGCCCGGCGCGGCAACCAGCGCGGCAACCAGCGCTGCCGCCAGCGCGGCCATCACGCGCCGGCTGCTGGCCCAGGCCCATCTGGCGCAGGGCCAGCCGGCGCGGGCTTTTGCGGTGCTGGCGCCGCTGCTGGGCCCGGCCAGCGCCGATGCCCAGGCGCTGACGCTGGCCGCGCAAGCCCGGCTGCTGGACGGCAACCCGCGCGCCGCCGCCGCGCTGTTTGAGCGCGCGGCCCGGGCCCGGCCCGACGATGCGCGCCTTCGCACCGTCGTGGCGCTGTCGCACCTGGCCAGCCCGCTGCGTGGCCAGGCCGACGCAGCGATGGCCGAGCTGCAAGCGCTGGCCGCCGGCGATGCCGGCAGCAGCGCCGATCTGGCGCTGATCAGCATGCTGCTGCGGCGCAACGACAGCGCCGCCGCGCTGCGCGCCATCAGCGCCCTGGATCAAAAACAGCCCGGCCAGGCGCTGGCCCCGCACCTGCGCGGCCAGGTGATGCTGGTGCAGCAAGACCGGGCCGCCGCCCGCGCGGCGTTTGAGCAGGCGGTGCAGCGCGACCCGGCCTATTTCCCGTCGGTGGCGGCGCTGGCCGGGCTGGATTTTCTGGACCGCCAGCCCGACGCCGCGCGGGCCCGCTTGGAGGCCCTGCTCAAGATCCGGCCTGGGGACGGTGCCGCCCGGCTGGCGCTGGCCGATCTGGCCCAGCAAAGCGGCGCCCCGCCTGACGCCGTGACCGCGCTGCTGGACCAGGCCGTCGCCGCCAGCCCGGACGACGCCACGCCCCGGCTGGCGCTGATCGACCACCACCTGGCCAGCTTGAACCCGGCGGCGGCGCTGCTGGCGGCACAAGCCGCGCTGGCCCATTTTCCCGGCCCGTCCGACCAGGCCGCGCTGCTCGACCGGCTGGGCCGGGCCCAACTCGCGGTGGGCGGCCACCAGCAGGCCATCACCACCTACAACCGGCTGATCACCGTGCAGCCCCGGTCGCCGGCGGGCCTGCTCGGCCTGGCCGAGGCGCAGTGGCAGGCCGACGATCTGCCGGCGGCCGGCAAAAGCCTGAAACGGGCGCTGGCACTGGCGCCCGACTCGCTGGCCGCGCACGCCCTGGCCATCCGCCTGGCGCTGCGCCAGCAGCCACCCGCCCAGGCCCAGGCGCTGGCGCTGGCCCGCGAGGTACAAAAACAGCACCCGGACCAGGCCGTGGGTTACCTGCTGGAGGCCGAGATCCACAGCGCCCGGCAGCGCTGGGCGGCCGCGCTGCCGGTGCTGCACAAAGCCCTGGCCCTGGCCGACCCGGCGCAGGCGCCGGCGCGCTACCACCACACGCTGCGCCGGGCCGGCCAGCAGGCCGAGGCCGATGCGTTTGCCAGCGCCTGGCGTAAAGACCACGACAGCGATGCGCTGTTCCTGTTCTACCTGGGTGATCTGGCGCTGGCGCAAAACGACCTGGCCGGCGCCGAGGCGCTGTACCGGGCCGTGCTGCAACGCCAGCCCAGCCAGGCGATGGCGCTGAACAACATCGCCTGGCTGCTGCTGGCGCAAAAAAAGCCCGGTGCGATGGTCTACGCCCAGCGCGCCGTGGCCGCCGCGCCCAACCAGCCCGCGCTGCTGGACACACTGGCCCAGGCCCATGCCGCCGAGCAGCAGATCGGCCAGGCCATCAGGCTGCAAAAACAGGCGCTGGCGCTGCGGCCCGATGACCCGGCGCTGCGCTTGACGCTGGCCCGGTTTTACCGCCAGGCCGGTGAAAAGCGCCTGGCCAAGGCCGAGCTGGACCGGCTGCAGGCGCTGGGCGAGCGCTTTGCCGGCCAGGCCGAGGTGGCGGCGTTGCTGCAAGGGCTGGGCGGGCGCTGACCGGGCGCAGCGCTGGCCCAATCGGCTGGCCCGTGGGGCGGCCAGCGGGGCGGTGGGGCTGGGCCGGTTACATCAAATTGGGTATTGGCGGATGGCGGTGCTGCGCCCACACTGCGCAGCACCGGTTCTCGCCGCTTGCTGCCAACCCGTCCACTGGCCCACGCCATGCCCTTCGAGCACGATCTCTTCATCAGCTACGCCCACATCGACAACCAGCCGCTCACCGCAGAGCAGCAGGGCTGGGTGACGCGCTTCCACGCCACCTTGGCGGCGCAGCTCAGCATGCGGCTGGGCAGCGTGGCGCGCATCTGGCGCGACGACAAATTGCGCGGCAACGATGTGTTTGCCGACGAGATCGTGCAGCAGTTCGGCCGCACCGCGCTGCTGGTGTCGGTGCTGTCGCCACGCTATATGGCGTCGGACTGGTGCAAACGCGAGCTCACCGCCTTCTGCGCCGAGGCCGTGCGCAGCGGCGGGCTGGCGGCGGGCAACAAGGGCCGGGTGTTCAAGGTGGTCAAGACGCCGGTGGACGACCAGACCACGCTGCCGCCGTCGGTGCGCGACACCAAGGGTTATGAGTTTTTCACCGACTGCGACGGCGCCCCGCTGGAGCTGGACCCGGCCTACGGCCTGAAGTACGCCGAGGGCTACTTCCGCATGGTCGGCATCCTGTCGTGGGAGCTGGCGCAGTTGCTCAAGACCTTGCAAATGCCCGTGCAGGACGCGGCCAATGACCCGGCGCCCGCCACCCCGGCGGCGCTGTCGGTGGCCGGTGTGCCCACCCGCCCGGCGTTGTCCCCGGCGCTGTCCCCGGCCCCGGCCGTGCCGGCCGACGACCGCCGGCCGGTGGTCTACCTGGCCGAGTGCACCGCCGACCGGCGCGACGTGCGCAGCATGCTGGACGCCGAGCTCAAGCTGCATGGCGTGCAGGTGCTGCCTGAGCTGGCACTGCCGCGCGATGACGAGGCCGCCTACAGCGCGGAGGTGGCCGGGTTGCTGGCGCGCTGCGCCTTGTCAATCCACCTGGTGGGCGCGGTTTACGGCGCGGTGCCGGACGGCGCCGGTGACAAATCGGTGTCGGTGCTGCAAAACGAGCTGGCCGCCGCGCAGTGCCACAGCGGGGGCCTGACCCGGCTGATCTGGCTGCCCGACGGCACGGCGTCGGTCCAGCCGCAGCAGCAGGCCTTCATCCACCGCTTGCTGGAGGACGACGACGCGCAGTTTGGCGCCGACCTGCTGACAGCCGATGTCGAGGCGCTGAAGGCGGCCATGCACGCCATGCTCAAAAAGCTGGAAAAGCCGCCGCCAGAGGCGCCACCGGCGCGGCCGAATGACGCCGACAGCGCTGATAACGCCGACAGCCTTGACGGCGTGGCCGGCGTGGCCGGCGCCGCCGGCGATGGCCGGCCGCCGCAGGTCTACCTGCTGTGCGACGTGCGCGACCGCAAGGCCACCGTGCCGCTGCGGCGCTGGCTCAAAGCGCACGGCGCTGAGGCCGTGCTGCCGGCCTTTGAGGGCGGCGCGGCCCAGGTGCGTGAGGCCAATGAGCAGCAAGTGGCCAGTTGCGACGCCGTCTTGCTGTTCTACGGTGCCGGCGACGAGGCCTGGAAGCGCACCACCGACAACGACCTGGTCAAGCGCCGCAGCCTGCGCGGCGCCGATGCACCGCCGCTGTTCACCTGGCTGGCCGACCCGCCGTCGCCCGACAAAGACGACCTGGTGGACATGGCCGAGCCCGGCCTGATCGACGGCCGGCCCGGCCCGGACTTGCCGTCTGACAGCGTGCTGCAAGCACTGCTGGCGCTGCTGGCGGCGCGCTGTGCCAGCCGCCGACCGGGCGCGGTGCGGGCGGACACGCCGTGCGCCGCGCCGGCTACCGCGCCCTCCGCCGCGTCGTTCGCCAGCCCGGCCGCCGCGCCGGCGCTGGCCCGGGCCGCCGTGCAGGGCGCGCCGTGAGTACCAACCCCTACCCCGGGCTGCGGCCCTTCCGCGCCGACGAGGCGCATTTGTTTTTTGGCCGCGAGAGCCAGGTCGATGCGCTGGTGGACCGGCTGGCGGCGGCGCATTTCCTGGCCGTGGTCGGCAGCTCGGGCTGCGGCAAATCGTCGCTCGTCAGTTGCGGGCTGCTGCCGGCGCTTCAGCGCGGGCTGATGAGCGGGGCCGGATCGCGCTGGCGCATTGCCAGCGTGCGCCCCGGCGCCGACCCGATCAGCGCGCTGGCCGGCTGCCTGGCCCAGCCCGGCGTGTTGTTCGACAGCCCGCCCGAGGCGGCGGCCGGCAGCGCGGCGACGGTGGCCGTGCCGCGCGCCGCGCTGGTCGAATCCACCCTCAGGCTGAGCAAGCGCGGTCTGGTCGATCTGGTCGAGATGGCCCGGCTGCCCGACGCCACCCGGCTGCTGCTGGTGGTCGACCAGTTTGAAGAGCTGTTCCGCTACCGCGCACTGGCCGCAGCCGACGCCCGCGTGCTGCAAGACGCGGTGGGCCTGGTCAACCTGCTGCTGGAAGCGGTGCAGGCGCCGGGGTCGGGCATCTACGTGGTGCTGACGATGCGCTCGGATTTTTTGGGCGACTGCACTCAGTTCGACGGCCTGGCCGAGGCCATCAACGCCGGCCAGTACCTGGTGCCCCGGCTCACCCGCGATGAGCGCCGGGCGGCCATTGCCGGGCCGGCGGCGGTGGCCGGCGCGGTGATCAGCCCGACCCTGCTGACCCGTCTCGTCAACGACGTGGGCGACAACCCGGACCAGTTGTCGATCCTGCAACACGCGCTGAACCGCACCTGGGCGGTGTGGGCGCTGGACCAGCCACCCGGCGCCGCGCCGCGCCCGCTGGCGCTGCCCGATTACGAGGCCATCGGCACCATGGCCCATGCCCTCGACCGGCATGCCGAACGGGCGCTGGCCGATCTGCCCGACGCCGCCGCGCTGGCGCTGGCCGAGCGCCTCTTCAAAGCCCTGACCGACCGCGCCGCCGACCCGCGCGGTGTGCGCCGGCCGACACGCTTCGACACGCTGTGCGCCATCACCGAGGCCACGCCCGACGCGGTGGCCGCGGTGCTGGCGGTGTTCCGCAAACCCAGCCGATCCTTTCTGATGCCACCGGCCGGTGAGCCGCTGCGGCCCGAGACGGTGATCGACATCTCGCACGAGAGCCTGATGCGGGTCTGGGAGCGGCTGCGCCGCTGGACCGAGGAAGAGGCGGTATCGGCCCAGCATTACAAACGGGTGGCCGAGACCGCCGCGCTGCAGGCCGCCGGCAGCGCCGGGCTGTGGCGCGACCCCGATCTGCAACTGGCGCTGGATTGGCGCGCCCAAGCCCGGCCCAACGCGGCCTGGGCGGCGGCGTACGCACCGGGATTCGATGCCGCCACGGCATTTCTGGATTTGAGCCGGGCCGACCGCGAGGCTGAGCGTGCTTGCGACGCCGTGCAGGCCCGGCAGGCCCAGCTCGACCAGGCCGCCCGCAGCAAGGCCGAAACCCAGGCCGAGTTGCAAAAAGGCTATGCCCGGCAAATGCGCCAGCGGGCCTGGCTGAGCAGCAGCCTGGCGGTGGTGGCGCTGGTCTTTGCCGGCCTGGGTGAATACCGGCGCCGCGATGCCGAAGCCTCGCGCGCCGAGGCCACCGAGGCCGCCGCGCAGGCCCACGCAGCGGCCAGCGCGGCCGAGGCCTCGCGTGAGGTGGCGCTGGCCGCCAAGGCCCGGGCCGAGTCGGCGCGGGTGACCTACAACCGCGAATCCGAAGAGCAGAGCAAATTGCTGGAGCGCGCCAAACTGATCGACCCCAGCCTGGGCCAGGCGCTGCGCGCCGAGGCCGCCAGCGCCACCGTCTTCATCCAGATTCAAAGCGACGACCAAAAGGCAGCGGCTGCGGCGGTGCAGCAAGCTGCGCTCAGGCAGCAGATCAAGGCCCCCGGCATCGAGCGCGTGCGGGCCGGGCCCAAAGTGCCCGAGCTGCGCTACTTCCGGCCCGACGACGAGAAGGACGCGCAAGACGCCGCCCAGTGGTTGCGCGGCCAGGACGGCCTGGCCGGGCTGGCCGTCAAGCTGGTGCCGGTGCCGGGTGAGCGCGTCAAGGCGCGCCAGATGGAGCTGTGGTACGGCACGCCGCCGCGCACCTGGCTGGTGGTGGCCGGCTCGTACAAAGAGCGCGACAACGCACTGGCCCAGCAAAAGGTGCTGGAGCCGCACCTGACCACCCGGGTGATTGAAACCCGCGACTACCCCAATTTGCGCGAGGGTTTTTTTGCGGTGGTGGCAGGCCCTTTCGAGACCGAGGCCCGGGCGAAGGACCAGTTGGCGCGGCTGGGCGGCGTGGTCAAAGACGCTTACATCAAATCCGGTTGGTGACGCGCGGGGCCGGCTTGCGGTGCCGGCCTGATGGGACCGCATGACCGGACGCCCCGACAGGCGGGCCGGACGGGCCCGCCGCGCCGGCGGCCCTACAACCAGCCCACCCGCTTGAAGCGCCAGTACATCAGGCCGCAGGTGATGGTGATGATGGCCAGCGCGGCCGGGTAGGCCCAGGGCTGGTCCAGCTCGGGCATGTGTTTGAAGTTCATGCCCCAGACCCCGACAAAAAACGTCGCCACCGCAAAAATGCCGGCCCAGGCGGCCAGCCGTTTGGTGACCTCACCCTCTTCGATGGTGACCATCGACAGATTGACCTGGATGGCCGTGCCGATGGTGTCGCGGATGGTGTCGATGGCGGTTTGCAGCCGGGCCAGGTGGTCGGCGATGTCGCGAAAGTAATCGCGGCTGGCCACGCAGACGGCCGGCACCCGGCCGCCGTAGAGCCGGCCGATTTCATCGAGCAGGGGCGAGACGGCGTGGCGCAGCACGGTGACCTGGTGCTTCAGGTCGTACAGCCGCTCGATGTTGGCCCGGCCAGCGCCGCGACCGGCGCTTTTGTCGAAGATCTGGTCTTCAATGGCTTCCAGCTCGGATTCGAGGGCATCGACCAGCGGAAAGTAGCGGTCCACCACCGCGTCCATCAGCGCGTACAGCACAAAGCTCGATCCCTGGCGCAGCAGCTCGGGCTCACGCTCGCAGCGCTCGCGCACGCCAAGAAACCCCTGGCTGCTGCGGTTGCGCACCGACAGCACGTAGTTGGGGCCGGCAAAGACATTCACCTCACCCAGCAACCAGTCGTCGGTGGGGCTCAGCTCAAGCAGGTGCAGCACGGCAAACACCGAGTTGCCGTATTCCTCGATCTTGGGCCGCTGGTGGCCGTGGCGGGCGTCCTCCACCGCCAGGTCATGCAGGCCGAATTCTTCCTGCATCAAGGCCAGCTCGTCGTTGCTGGCGTCGCGCAGCGCCACCCAGACAAAGCAGCCCGGCTGGTTGATGTAGTCGCTTATCTCGGCGGTGGTGATGTCGGCAAGCTTGCTGCCGTCGCGGTAGGCAACGCAATTGATCAGCATGGGTGACGGGTGGCAGGTGGCAGGCGGCGGGTGGCGGGTGGCGGGTGGCGGGTGGCGGGCGTTGTACACCGGGCTGCACGGGGAAGGCCTTGTACCCGGGCCCGTCGTTGCCGCGCTGGGTGCCCGCATCCCGGGCGCCCGGTGGCTCGGATTGGCGTGGACACGGTGCAGTGGCGGGCCAATCTTGCCGCAAACCCGTGCCGCAAACCCGTGCCGCAACAGCGTGCGCAAGAAGGGCCGCACCGACCCGCGGGTCGCGATGTTATCGGCCGGCCCAGCGCAGCGGGCCGTGCGCCCTCACAACGCGGGGTTGGTGTTGCCGGCCCAGTCGAGGCTGTCGTCTAGCCGGACGATGCCCTCAAGGTGGTAGCGCTCAACTTTGCGGTACAGGGTGCTGCGCGAGATGCCCAGCGCACGCGCGGCCTGGGCCAGGTTGCCGTGCATGTTTTTGACCGCCCGCACGATGGCCAGCCGCTCGGCGTCCTCCAGGCTGGTGGCGGCCACGGCCGGCGCCACGCCAGCGCAATCGGCAAGTGCCGCACGCAACTCATCGGGCAACTCATCGCAATCGACCACCTGGTCGTTGGACGTCAGCAGCAAGCCCTCGACCACGTTGCGCAGCTCGCGCACATTGCCCGGCCAGGCATAAGCACGCAGGAGGGCCATCACGTTGGCGCCAAAACTTCGGCTGGACGTGCCATGCCGCGCCGCCAGGCTGTGGTTGAAGTGCTCTGTCAGCAGCTCAATGTCGGATTCGCGCTCGCGCAGCGGCGGCACCCGGATGCAGGTCACGCTGATGCGGTGGTACAGATCACGGCGGAAGCGCCCGGCCTCAACCTCTTTGAGCAGGTCGCGGTTGGTCATGGCCAGCAAGCGCACGTCAATCCGGCGCGGCTTGGCCTCACCGAGCCGGCACACCACGCCCTCTTCGAGGCAGCGCAGCAGTACGGGTTGCAGATCCAGTGGCAGCTCACCCACCTCATCCAGGCACAGCGTGCCGCCGTGGGCCAGCTCAAACCGGCCGGCGCGGCCCTCGTTGGTGGCGCCGGTGTAAGCGCCGCGGACATGGCCAAACAACTCACTGCCGATCAGCTCTCGGGACGTGGCACCGCAGTTGAAGGTGATGAACGGGCCACTGCGCGCTTCATCGCCGTGGATGGCGCGCGCAAACAGCTCTTTGCCAACCCCCGTCTCACCCTGGATCAGCACCGCCACGCGCCGGCTGCTGAGCAACCGGGCCCGGTCGATGGCGGCGCGCAAGACCCGGCTGTGGCCCAGCAAATTGCCGAAATCGCTGCGCGATGGGTCGATCTCAGAGTTGCCACCGGCGCTGCTGGGCGCCGCCGCCACGGGCCGCCCTGCCGGTGCTGCGCTGGGCAGGTGCTTGGGCATCACCAGCAAGGCGCCGATGGCCAGGCCATTGACCCGCACCGGGTGCAACCACTCAGGGCGCAATGCCTCGGGCAGGTGGCGCGCCCACTCTTGCGCGTCACGCCCCGGCTCAAGGCCGGGCAGGCAGGTGCCCAGGCGCCACTCCAGGCCGGGCAGGTTGCCGCTGATGTGGACCAGCTTGGCATTGCGGTCGATCACCAGCATCGCGGCGGTGCTGCTGGAGGCGCTGAACTTCATGCTGGCCTCCAGCAACTGCACATGCTCGCGGCTGGAGCGCTCGGCCAGCACCGACTCCATCTGGCGGGCAGCGGCCAGGGCCAGCACCAGATTGCCACGCTGGTAGGTGGACGGCGGCCCGGAAATGTCGATCACGCCCAGAATGTGCTCGGTACCGGGGAAGAACACCGGTGAGGCGGCGCAGGTCCAGCGCTTGATGCCCTGGCCAAAGTGCTCAGATGCATGCACCTGCACCGGCTGGCGCATGGCCAGCGCGGTGCCGATGCCGTTGGTGCCCACCACGCTCTCATGCCAGTGGCCGCCCTCGATGAGGTGCACCTGCTGCGCTGCCTCCAGCGTGCGCATGTCGCCGGCCACTTCAAGCACCACGCCGTTGGGGTCGGTCAGCAGCATGATCGAGCCGGACGTGGCCAGCAGATGGGCTGAGGTGACGAACAGCCCCTGCGCCGCCCACAACAAATCCCGGTTGTTGCGGCGCAGCAGCTCCAGTGCGTCACCGCCTGAGACCAGCGGGGCCGACCGGGTGCCGGGCTCAACACCGGCACGCAAGCTGCGCTGCCATGACGACAGCACCAGCTTGGACACCGCCGTGGACGCCAGCGGTGCGCCGGTGACAAAGTTCTCCCAGGCCACCATGACCTGGCGCTCAGCGGCCGGATCGGTGACGGGGGTGGGCAGGCAGCCCACGGTGCGGGCGGCCAGCGGCCCGCCCAGGGTGTGGTTCGGATGGATGGATGTCTCCTTCAACGCCCCGCACCGCGCCCGTAGCGCACGGCTGGCATTGCCATCGTCAAATAAGCTGGCCTTAAATACGGCCAGTGCACACAGCTATCCTTGTCTTTCCAAGGCCGGAATTATCTATCGATTGGTGTCGGGTGGCGAAGATTGCGGCTTGAAGTGCAGCCGCGCCAGCGCCACCCAGGCCAGCAAGGCGCAGCACAGCAGGGCCAGCAGGCCGATGCCCCACTTGCCGATACCCGCGCCCGTGGGCGCCAGCGCCTGCAGCACCAGCCAGGCATTCAGGCCGACGATCAGCAGTGCGGCCGCCCAGGCCAGGCGCCGCAGCCACTCCGGGCTGACAAAAGCACCCATGATGCGCGGCGCGCTGGTGAAACGGATCAGCGGCACGATGGCAAAAGGCAGTTGCAGACTGAGCACCACCTGGCTCATCACAAGCAATTGCAACACGCCGTCTTCACCCGAATAAAACAGCACGGCCACGGCCGGCACCATCGCCAGCGCACGGGTCAGCAGGCGGCGCTTGATCGGGCTCATGCGCAACCGCACAAAGCCCTCCATCACCACTTGCCCAGCCAGCGTGCCGGTGATGGTGGAGCTTTGGCCGGCCGCCAGCAGTGCCACCGCAAAGACCGTGGAGGCCAGCGCCGTGCCGAGTGCTGGCGTCAGTAGCTCATGCGCCTGGCGCAACTCGGTCACCGCGATGCCATGGGCAAAGAAGGTGGAGGCCGAGAGCGCCAGGATCGCGGCATTGATGACGAAGGCGATGTTCAGCGCCACGGCGGTGTCGAACAGGTTATAGCGGATGGCTTCGCGCACCCCCGCCGCATGGCGCTCAATGCGCCGCGTCTGCACCAGCGACGAATGCAGGTACAGGTTGTGCGGCATCACGGTGGCACCCAGGATGCCCACGGCCACCAGCAGGCTGGCGCTGTCCAGCCGCGGCACAAAGCCGCTGGCCACATCGCCCCAGACGGGCCGGGCCAACACCAGCTCGATGGCCATGCAGGCGCCGATGGTCAGCACCAGAACGGCCACAATCGCTTCCAGCTTGCGGATGCCGTAATGCTGCAACGCCAGAATCAGCATCACATCCAGGCCGGTGACGAGTGCGCCCCAGGCCAGTGGAATGCCGAACAGCAAATTCAGCGCAATCGCGCTGCCGAGCAGTTCAGCCAAGTCGCAGGCGATGATGGCCACCTCGCACAGCAACCAAAGCGCCAGCGCCACCGGCCGGGCATAGTGCGCACGGCAAGCTTGCGCCAAGTCAATGCGCCCGGCGATGCCGAGCCGGGCCGCCAGGCTTTGCAGCACCATCGCAATCAGGTTGGACGCCAGCAGCACCCACATCAGCTGGTAGCCAAAGCGCGCGCCGCCCTCCAGGTCAGTGGCCCAGTTGCCCGGGTCCATATAACCCACGCTGATCATGGCGGCGGGCCCGGCAAAGCCCAGCATGCGCCAGCGCCCCGGCACGTGCAGGCGCATGTCCACCGACTGCTCCAGGTTCGTCACCCGGATTGGCCTACAACGCAACTCATCACAGCAACTGTACGACCGCGTTGCCGATGACGGCGGCGAATCCGCCACCGCCGCCAACCAGCACGCCGAGAAACTGCTTGACGCGCCAGCGGCGCAATTTCACTTGCGTCCCAAATGCTCGGCCCCGCCACCGGTGGCCGGGCCTGACGTGATGTCGATGTAGTCAGGCTTTTTGGCGATCAGCGTCTGCGTGGTCAGGATCAGCCCGGCCACCGACGCGGCGTTGCGCACCGCGCTGTAGCTCACCATCACCGGATCGATGATGCCGGCGTCGACGAGATCGACGAATCGGCCGCTGCGCGCATCAAGACCGACGCCGGCCTTGGCTTCGAGTGTCTTGCGCAAAGTGGCCACCGGATCAAGCCCGCAGTTGGCGGCAATGTGGTGCAGCGGCTGCTGCAACGCCCGCTGCAACAGCTTGACGCCCTGCTGGACATGGCTTTCGGTGCGCGATACCAGCTCATCCAGCGCACTCGCCACGCGCAACAGCGCCAACCCGCCGCCTGGCACCACGCCTTCGGCAATGGCCGCGCGCGCCGCGTTGATGGCGTCTTCAATCAGGTGTAGCCGGCGCTTTTGCTCCACCGGTGTGGCGCCGCCGGCCAGCAAGATGGCAGTGCCGCCGGACAGCTTGGCCAAACGCTCTTTGATCTTGTCGCGCTCGATGTTCTCGGGCGCCAGCTCATGCTGGCGCGCCACCTGCACCCGGCGCGCTGAAATCAGTGCCGGGTCGCCGTTGCCGGCGGTTATCACGGTTTGGTTGGACGAGATGCGCACCTGTCGCGCCTGCCCCAGATCGCGCAACGCCACGGCGGCGATGGTGCCACCCAGATCGCGCGCAATCACCCGCCCGCCCGTGAGGATGGCCAGATCCTCCAGCGCTGCCTTGCGCCAGTGGCCGTATTCAGGCGGGTGGATGGCCGCCACCGGCGGCCCGCCCTTGTCACGCCAGGTCAACAGGCCGATCACGCAAACCGGTGCCACCTCTTCGGCGATCACCAGCAGCGGCCGCTTCGAATCGGCCACCAGCGTGATCACCGCGCCCAACTCTTCCTGGGTCAGCAAACGCTGGTCGGTGAGCAGGATGTACGGGTTGTCCAACACCACCTGCATCTTTTCGACGTCGGTGATCATGTGGTGCGACAGGTAGCCCCGGTCGAATGCCATGCCATCGACGATGTCGAGTTGGGTTTCTACCGTGCTGCCGTAGTCGACATCAACAATGCCGTCGGCGCCGACCCGCTCCAGCGCCTCGGCCACCAGCAGCCCGGTGGGGTCGTCATTGGCGGCCACCATGGCCACCGCGCGCAATTCAGCGCCGCCGCTCAGCGGGCGGGCACTGCGTTTGAGAGCCGCAATGACCTCGGTCACGGCCAGTTCCAGGCCTTCCACCAACTCGACCGGATTGGCGCCTTTGGCCAGGCAGGCCAGCCCGTCTTGCACCAGCGCGTCGGCCAGCACGGTGGCGGTGGTGGTGCCGTCGCCGGCGACCTGGTTGGTCTGCTTGGAGACCTCGCGCAGCACCTGCGCGCCCATGTTCTCGAACGGGTCTTCAAGCTCGATTTCGGCGGCGATGCTGGCACCGTCGCGCGAGATCATCGGCGTGCCGATCGGGCGGTCAATGATGGCATTCATGCCGCGTGGGCCGAGCGTGCCGCGCACCGCACGCGCCATTTTTGCAACGCCGCGACCGAGCGCCTGGCGGGCCTCGTCGTCGTGCAACATGATATTGGCCATACTTTTTTCTCGTCGGGTTGGGATTCAGAGCGCGTCCGCAGGCTGCGGGCGTCTCACGATGTGGATCTTGTGCACACCCACTTCATTGTCGCGCACGGCCAGCAGGCCCCGGCACAGCGCGCCGTTGAACTCGGCATTGACGCCGACGCGGCGCAAGTCTCGCAGGTGCCCGGCCAGTGCGTCAGCGGCAATCGGCCGGCCCTCGGTGGTGACAAAGGCCATTGTGCCGCCGCCAGCCAACGCGCGCCGGGCAAGATAGCGCTCAAGCAGGCGCTCGCCTTCGCCGTCCAGCAGCAACTGCTGCAGCGCGGGCAGCTCAAGCGCCACCAGAGTGGCAGGCAGGTGGCCGGCGTCGATCAAGTGCTGAAGCAGCGCCTCTTGGCGGCGCTGGAAGGCCTTCAACTCGAAGGTCCGGCGCAGGGCGTCCAGCCCGCCCTCGGCGGCAGCGCCAAAGGCGGCCTGAAAACCGGCGCCATCGCTCACGCCCTGGTTGATGGCCTCGGCGTACATGTGGTCATACAACTGCACCTGAACCCGGGTGACCCAGGGCAGCACTTGCACCGCGCGGCGCATGTCGTCGGCCATCAGAAACGCGAAGTTGGCAGCGCACCAGTAAGTCGGCAGCCGAAAGCCGATGCGCACCTCTCCTGGCCCGAGCAACTCAACCTCGGTGATGAAGCCCAACTCGGTCACCGACTCGTCAAGCTCCGGGTCCACCACCGTGGACAAGCAGGCTTGCACCTGCTCGGCCCGGTCGGCTTGGGTGTCTCTTTTGACGCGGTCAGCGGCCATGACGCTCAGGCCGCCACGGCCATACCGGATGCTGCGCGCTCGTTGGCCAACAGGCGCTTCTGGGCTGCGATGTCAATGCCGTAAATGCGCGCGGCATTCAAGCCAAGAATCTTTTTCTTGGCTTCCAGGTCCAGCACCGCGCCAGTCTCTTTGGCCAGGTCCTCGGGCAGCTCAAAGGCCATGAAGGCTTTGACCAGCCAGTCGGGCGTCCAGATACCGTAGTCGCTGCCGTACAGCAGCTTGTCCGGCCCCAGCCACATCAGCAGTTGCGAGATGACATGCGCAAAATACTTCGGCTGCTTTTGGATGAACGGCAAAGCCACGGCCAGGCCGCCGTAGACGTTGGTCTCCTGGGTGGCGATCCAGCAGAAGTCGTCCAGCCTGGGCAGGCCGCAGTGCTCAACGATGAAGTTCAGGCCCTGGAAGTTGGTCGCGGCGACGTCGATATCCGCCACGTCGAAGGCATCACGGTCCAGCGGCAGGATGGTCGGGCCTTTGTGCACGTGGATGTTTTTGATGCCCAACTTCTCGGCGCGCTCCAAGTACCTCTCGGCCCAAGGATCGGACAACTTGTAGCCGCGGCTATCGCCCTTCCATTCGGCGGTATAGAGCTTCACGCCCTTGAGCTTGTGTGTGGCCGCCAGCTCGTCAAGCGCATCAAGGCCGGCCTCGCCGTCGCGCGGGTCGAACGCACCGTTCAGAATAAAGCGGTTCGGGTGCTTGGCCTTGAGCACCGCGTTCTGCTCGGTGGTGTTGAAGCCGTCAACGTAGAAGTCTTTCAGGTAGGTCGGCTGGAAGATGGCCATGTCGTCAGGGCCGTCAACGAACAGGTCTTGGTAGAGTTGCTCACCGCCGTACTGGTCAAACTTCTCGCGCGTCCACAACTGATCTTTCGGGCTGAGGAACGAGTGGTAGGCATAAAAGCAATTGATGAACTGCTCACCGTGCAGGTTCTTCTGGTTGGCCTTGGTGGCGTTCCAGTTGTGCACATGACCATCAATGATGAAAATTTCTTCGCCGGATGCGGTTTTGAACATAGTGTGCTGCCCTTATGCGTAAGCGACGTAGGCCATCGCGGCGTTCATGTCGCCAAACAACACGACCGTGTTTTCGTCAACCGTTACCATCCGCCCGTAGTGGGTGGAGGTGGAAATCTCAAACAACTGGGGCGTCATTTCGCGGCCCAGTTCTTCGGCGATTTCGTCCATCCGGAATTCGATCTTGCCCTCGCCGTCGATGCGGATCATCGCTGGCATGTAGGTGACCCGGATGCCAGGCTTGGTGGACATCAGTTCGGCGATGGCGCGCGCCTCAACGCTGTCGTTCATCGTCACGCCGCATTGGTGCGAGACAGTATCTTTGAACTCCAGGTCCTTGAAGGCCTTGAAGATGTTGCCGGTGTGGTCTGACATGGTGATTCCTCGGGATGTGGGGTTCAGGCGGTGATCGACGCGGGCAGCTTGAGGCCGACCTGGTTGCAGATGTTTTGCATGCGGTCGACGGCATTGGCAAAGGCATCGCTAAAATTCGCCACCTTGGTGTGCGGCAGTGACCAGATCGGTTGCAGGTTTTTCGCCGCTGTCACGGCCAAGTCGCCATAGCGCTGCATCCAGCCATTGAACAAGACAGTGTTGTGCGCCGAGTGCGCCGGGTCACTGACCAGCATGTGCAGCAACTCGACCGTATTGGCCAGGTTGCGCTGGTAGTCGCCTTCGGCTGACGAAACCACGGTGGGCGTCATGAAGTCGTTTTGTGAGGCGGCCGCCTGCATGACAAATCCGCTGCGGAACAGCTCACCCACCAACGGCTCGAAAACGACATTGATGGCGAAGTACTTTTCCAGGTAGTCGGTCGCGCCACCGATGGTTTCGATCAGCAGCCGGGTGGGTTGCCAGATCGGATCGTCGAGCCACTGCTGCTTGCCGATCTCGGCATCGAAGCCCGGGATGTCCAGGCCGATATCACCGAGGTACAAGGTCAAGTCTTGCGCGAAGCGAAACTTGTACGACGAGTTGGTCAAGATCGTGGAGTTGACCATCTGGGTGTAGCCGTAGCGCTGGGCCTGCATCAGCGACATGCCCAGGCCGAACTCAGCGTGCTTGTAGGCACCCAGATGCTTCTCCAGCACTTTGACCCAGGCCTTGTCAAAGCGGCCTGGCGCACCTGAGCGGCGGCCATTCTCAACCGCCTGCGCGATCATGCCGCAAATGGTGGATTGGCGCTGGTAGTGGGTGCGCTCCCATTCTTCGTCCACCGCACGGTAGGCGTGCCAGTCGGTCGATTGCGCAGCCGTCCACTTCTCGGAATACGTCGGCGTGCCATCGGCAAAGTTGATGATCCAGTCTTGCAGCAAATAACGCTTCGGGTCGGGCTGCACGTCGAGTGTCATGTCCTCGTAATGCGTGGCCTTGCGGCCTTTGGGCGTAAAGTAGTTGTACTTGCGGCTATCGGAGCCGGCAAATTTTGCAGCGCCGGCCGCGCCGGAATTCAAGGGTACGTAGTCAGTGCTAGCTGTGGTCATACGGGTCTCCTCAGGTGTCAGTGAACGAGATTCGGCGTGCTCGCGCTTGCCGGGGTGAACTTGTCAACATGGGTGCAATCAAGCGCGACGCCAAGGCGCTGCAGCACCGGCAAGACAGCATCGATCATCGGTGGCGGACCGCAGGTATAGGCATCAATTTCACCCGCCAGCCCTTGCGTGCGCAGGATGCGATCAACCGCTTCATGCACAAACCCGGTTTCGCCGTGCCAGGCATCGTCCGGTGTTGCCTGCGACAACACCGGAATAAACTCAAAATCAGTCAACTGCGCGGCAACGGCGGCAAACTCGTCAAGAAAGAATAAATCTTTGCGGGTGCGCGCACCGTAAAAAAACCGGATTGGCCGCTGCTCGCCACTTTCGATGTGGTCTTGCAAGATGGCCCACAATGGCGACATGCCTGAACCGCCGCCGATCAACACCATCGGCCCGGCCCGGCCGTCGCGTCGGAAGCAGCTGCCGAACGGCCCCTTGATCTGCAGCGCGGTACCTGGGGCCAACGTCGTATCGACCAGCGAAGAGAACGCGCCATCCGGGTACTTGCGGATGATGAATTGCAGTGTTGAAGGGGTGCGCATCGTGCTGGCCATCGAGTATGAGCGGGTCACGGTCTCAGTCACGCCCGACCCCGGCACGCTGATCTCTACATACTGGCCAGCCCAGAACTTCAGCGGCTTCTCAAGCTGCACTTCGAGCAAGCGGGTGTCGTGCGTCAGCGCCGTCACAGCGTTGAGCACGCCTTCGAATGTCTTTACCGCAATCGCCCGCCGCATCAACTCTTCATCGAAGTTCAGCAATTCAATCGTCAGGTCACTGAAGGCATAGCTGCGGCAAAGCAAGATGTGGCCGGTATCACGCTCATAGTCGGGCAGTGCAAAGGTGGAATAGTTCTCCACCTCGGCATCGCCTTCAAGAAGAATGCATTTGCAACTGCTGCATTGACCCTCACGGCAACCATGCGGCACAGCAATGCCCTGGCGGAAGGCCGCATCGAGCACCCATTCGCCCTCCTCGACCTCCAGCTCCACACCCACAGGCTCGAAGCGCACTGTGTGCACCCGCTTTTCCGGCATGACTGTCCTCTATTTAGGCTTCGACTGCCGCCACCATTGGCCCTTGCGGGCCAGTGGTGGCGGCGTGCGTTGGCTCTTTAGATCGGGTTGATCTTGAAGCCCTTGCGGTACTCGATGGCCGCCGCCTCACGGCCCTCAGGCGTGAGCGCACGGAAGCCAATCAACGGGCTGCCCAGCGTATAGCCCTTGACGTGATCCAGCGTCCACATGTGCTTGTCGTCGAAGCGCAAGTGCGGCTGAGAAATAAGCGTCTTGCCGTCAGATCGCACAAAGCCCAGGTCCTTGATGGCATCAGCCAGGTCCCAGCCGTGGTAGCAGTCTTCCCACTCGCGACGCCCGCTGAAGCGCCCCATCGCCGGGGTGGCGCGGCCTTCGTACTCGGCAGCAAAAGCCACCTTGTGGGTCCAGCGGCAGACGTCGGAACAGTAGGTGAAGACCTTGCCGTCGACCTCGTCGTACACAAAGTCCTCGCGAATCAGGCAAGGAACCATGCAGCTCCAGCAGCGGTGCGGATAGGCGTAACCGCACTCCTGATCGAACAGTATGTTGGTCTGGCCTGGCACGCTCTTGCGGTCGTACCATTTCCAGTAGTCACCGAACTCGGCGTACCAGCCCGGATACTTGTGCTCAAACCAGTCGAAGTCTTTCTCGGTCTGGGCTTCGATGCGCCAGAAGTTGACTGGCCAGCCGACCGAGAAGAACTGCGCCGTCTTGTGCACATAGTTCTTCTTGACGATCCGGTCCCAGGCCGCACCGACGTCGTCGTGGTGAATCTTCACGCCGTACTTCTCAAGCGGCAGCATGTAGGTGCGGTAGTAGTCTTCGTAGATCCAGCGGTGCCACAGTTCAGCGTAAGACTCTTTGTTCTTGTCACGGTCGGTGGTGCCGTACTCGACAAAGGTACCGATGGCCGCATCGACGATGGCATGGTTCTGCCAGAAGGCATAACGGATGTCGCGCTCCAGCAGCAGATGGTTGCTGGGGTCGTTGACCAGCGACATCAGCAGCGAGTGGCCGTTGCCGATGTGGCGTGATTCATCCGACTGCACCGACAGAAACACGGTAGACAGCGCGTAGTCGCCATTGCGCGCGGCTTCCGACGGCATGGCCACGAACAGGGTGTTGGTGAAAGCCGTCTCGGCCACCACGGTCAGGTAGATATTGGCTGCGGTGATCGCGTCGCCGGTGAGAAAGCCCTCGGCAAACTGGCGGCCGATGGTGGTGGCATAGCACTTGCCAAAGGCGGCTTCGGTGATATCGAAGCCGGCCGGATCGATGTAGTTCTCCATGTACCACTTCTTCAGGTTCATCTGAATCGTGGAGTGGCGGAACTCGTCAACCATCTGCATCGTGAAGCCAGTGCGCAGCTCTTCACCCGGAGCCAAGCGGGCGACCATCGCCATCGAGCGCGCGGCCGAGATTTCAGGGAAGGGGATGATGGCCAGAAACAGCTTCATCCACTCAACCCAGCGCGGTTGGGTATTGCGGAACATGTCGCCGCGCAAGGCCGCGTCGAGCGCACCGTAGACCCGGTTGTCTTTTTCTTCCTGCATCGGGAAGTAGGAGCGCAGCACCTGCTTCATCGGGTCGCGTGGGGCCTTGCCGATCTTGTAATCGGTCGGGAAGGTCATCGCTTCCTGCACATAGCTGGGTGTCCAGCCGAGATCAGCGATGCGACGGGTCGCCTCGCTGATATTGATCCCCTTTTGTGAGGTGATCTTGTTGAGTGTCAAACCTACAGCCATGGAAAGTCTCCTTTGCGAGATCAGTTACACCGTTGCACTGTGCCGCCTGGGCGGTCACTGCCAAAGCCATCAGCCTTGGCGGTTCCGGGCTTGCGCCCTTGGTTTGATATAGCGATTCCTGTGCCATTGCTCCAAATCCCTAGTGCCCAGACTGCGCTCCCTGCTGACCGCCTGGGCGCCTTGGGCTTGCCGCCGTGCGCCGTCGTGTTCTGGGACGAAGCGCTGTGGCCCAACGTCCGATCCTGGGACGCCGCTGGGCAAGGGGTTCAAGCTCCATGGCGGTTTGCTTCAAGGCTGCGCCGTCGCCGGGCTGCTGTCGGCCGCAGAGCGCTGCCGGGCCTCAGCTTCGGCAATGAAGCGTGCGGCGAGCACCAATGCGCCCATTGCAAAGTCTTTGCCGTGGGCCGTCACCATTGCATTTGACAAAGTCGCCAGCTGCTCAAAAAAAGCGTCCTTGCTGGCCGATTCCGGGTCGCTCATGGTCTGACCTTTCTCAGTGGGGGGTAAGTTGGCTGGCCCGGGATGGGCCACGGGCGACAAACAGGGCATCTGGCAGTCCGATCCAGGCCAGCACGCCGTCCTGGGTGCCAAAGGCCAGCTTGGCGCCGTCGCCAGACCAGGCCAGCCCGGTCACCGCACCGCCGCCCGCGCCCTTGATGAACAAGCCCTCGTCGCTGCCGGGCCGACACAGCAGCACCGCACCGTTGATGTAGCCGGCGGCCACCAGGTGTTGGCGCGGGTGGCAGCTGACGCAACTGACCGGCGTGCGGCTGGGAATGCCACATTCGACCGGCTGGCCGGTCTGGCCGGGTGGATCAAAGCCCCAGCACACTGGCCGCGTGCCGCCACTGGTGGCCAGGAACTGGCCATCGTGGGCAAATGACAGCGACAAGGGCTGGCCCGGGTAGCCGCCCATCTCGATGTCGCCGCCGTCAGCCACCCGCCAGCCATGCAGGGCGTTTTCTTGCATGCCGGCAACCAGGTAGACACCATCCGGACTCCAGGCCAGGCTGCGGTGGTAGCCGCGCCAGGGCAGGCGCCGGGTCGGCCCCTGCGCAGGCCAGAGCGTCACGCCGTCGCTGTGGGCCGCCGCCAGGCATTGGCCGTCCGGGCTGAAGGCCAGGTCCAGGGCCGGTGCGGGCAGGTCGAGCTGCGATGATCCGCTGGCTGTGCGGCGGATCACCTGGCGGCCCAGTGCGTAGGCCAGCGCGCCACTGCGGCTGCTGACCAAGGCCTCGATCCAGGCACCCGGCGCAGTCGCCAACACCGCTGGGTTGCCGGCCTTGGGCACCTGCACCAGCCGCCCGTCGTCACCGCCGGAGATGAAGCCGCCCTCGGTGTCAGCCGCAATGCACAGGCTGCTGCCCTGGTGGCAGGCCGCGCGAAGCGGCCGGTGCGCCGGCACTTCGGCCGGCACCACCTCAATGCCCCCTTCGGGCCTGGGCGTCAGGCGTGGGCCGCGCGGCCATTGGGCGTCCACCAGCGCCAGGTGGCCATCGCCTTGTGCAAAGGCCACGGCATTGCCGTCGCCACTCCAGGCCAGCGCGACCACCGGCGTGCTGTACTTCCAGCAGGCGCCCAGCAATTCCAGCAGCGGCGGGGGGGCGTTCATGCGGCTTGCTCGCTGGGCTCGGCCAGGCAATGCAACAACTCGCCCCGCAGATCGTCGGCCTGCAGGTGTCGACCGATGAACACCAGCCGGGTTTCACGCGGCTGGCCGACAGCCCAGGGCTGATCGAAACCGCTGTCAACCGTCATGTGCACCGCCTGGAAGACGAAGCGCCGGTCCTGGCCTTCAAAGGCGACGATGCCCTTGGCGCGCAGCAGGTCGGCCCCGCGCTCGGCCACCAGGCGCTGCAGCCAGGGCAGAAACCGGCTGCGATCAAACGGCCGCTCAAAGGACAGGCTCACGCTGGCCACATCCGGGCTGTGACTTGCCGCGCCGGTGGGCCGATAGACATGACCACGCGGCCCAGCCGGCGCCGCGCCCAGCCGCAAGGCCGGCACCTGCAAGCGGCTGTTGTCAAACGCGCCACGGTCCAGCAACTGCGCCAAGGGGATATCACCTTGGACCGAACGTTGCACCGTGGCCGTCGGGTTGATGCGCAGCACGCAGCGTTCGGCATCGCCCAACATCGCCTCATCGGCCAGATCGGCCTTGTTCAACAACACCAGATCGGCTTGCGCGAGTTGCGCTTGGGCCTCTGGAAAATCATGCAACTGCGCGGCCAGGTGGCGGGCATCGGCCACGCAGATCACGCTGTCCAGCCGCGTGGTCTGGCGCAGCAGGTCGTCAAACTGGAAGGTTTGCAGCACCGGCGCCGGGTCCGCCAGGCCGCTGGTTTCGATCACGATGCCGTCAAAGCCGCCCACTCGACGCACCAGGTGGCTGGCAATGCGCAGCAGGTCACCGCGCAGCTTGCAACAGACACAGCCGTTGTTGAGCTCGTAGACCTCCTCCTCGGCACCGATCACCAACGCGCCGTCAATACCCAGCTCGCCGATCTCGTTGACGATCACCGCGTAGCGCTTGCCGGCGGTGCCGTGCAGCAGCCGGTTGAGCAGCGTCGTCTTGCCTGCACCGAGGAAGCCGGTCAACACCGTCACTGGAATCAATGCCATCAAGGCCCCTTGCCTGGTCTGCCCACTGTTGCTGCGTGTGGCGGCGGTCGGTCGCTGCCGCGCTTGGTCGCTGTTGGCCGGGGTTGGCCGCTGATCGAATCGACGGCTCAGGGGATCAGCACCGCGCGGCCTTTGATCTTGCCGTGGTGCAGGTCGAGCAAGGCCTGGTTGGCATCCTTCAACCGATATTCGCGGGTGGCCAGGTGGACCAGGCCGCGGTCGGCCAGGGCCATCAACTCGACCAGCTCGGGGTAGGTGCCGACCAGGTTGCCGATGATGTTTTTCTCGCTGGTGATCAGGTCGATGGATGGCAGCTCAATCTTGCCGCCGTAGCCGACGATGTAGTAGCTGCCGGCGTTGCGGGTCATCGCCAGGCCCTGGGTGATGGCCTCGCCCTCGCCGACAAAGTCGATCACCGCCTCGGCGCCCTTGCCGTGGGTGAGCTCGAGCACCTGAGCCACCTGGTTGCCGTCGGCCTTGACCAAATGATGGGCGCCGCACTCCTTGGCGAGCTGAAGCGCCATGTCGGACTTGTCGACGATGATGATCTCGGCCGCGCACAGCGCTGCCAGCACCTGGATGCCGATGTGGCCCAGGCCGCCGGCGCCGATCACCACCGCGTATTCACCCGGCAGCAGGTGGCGAGAGGCCTTTTTGGCGGCCCGGTAGGCGGTGAGCCCGGCGTCGGTGTAGGGCGCCAC
>JANLOP010000366.1:0-6721 GCA_031366635.1 Betaproteobacteria bacterium
TCGCCACAAGCACCCACAAAGAAAAGACATCGCGGGCTCGATTTCCTACACTTCTCAATCCCTGCCTGGAGTTGCCCCGCCATGAACGCACCGCTGCCCGAAGCCATCCGACAGGCCCTGGAAAAGGTCACGCTCGACGACAAATACACGCTGGCAGAAGGCCGGGCCTTCATGAGCGGGGTGCAAGCCCTGGTGCGGCTGCCGATGCTGCAACGCCAGCGCGATGCGGCGGCCGGGCTGAACACCGCCGGCTTCATCAGTGGCTACCGCGGCTCGCCACTCGGCGGCTACGACCAGGCGCTGTGGGCCGCCAAAAAACACCTGGCGGCACAGAACATCGTGTTCCAGCCGGGGGTGAACGAGGAATTGGCCGCCACCGCCGTCTGGGGCTCACAGCAGTTGGAATTTGACGCTTCCAACAAGAAGTTTGATGGTGTGTTTGGCCTGTGGTACGGCAAGGGCCCGGGCGTGGACCGCTGCTCGGACGTGTTCAAACATGCCAACATGGCTGGCACCGCGCCGCATGGCGGCGTGATCGCGCTGGCCGGCGATGACCATGTGGCCAAAAGCAGCACCGCCGCCCACCAGAGCGACCACATCTTCAAGGCCTGCGGGCTGCCGGTGTTCTTCCCGAGCAGCGCCCAAGACATCCTCGATCTGGGCCTGCATGCCTTCGCGATGAGCCGCTTCTCGGGCCTCTGGACGTCGATGAAGACGATCCAGGAGGTGGTCGAATCAGCGGCCAGCATCGATGTCTCACCGGACCGGGTGAACATCATCCTGCCGACCGACTTCACCATGCCCGACGGTGGCCTGCATATCCGCTGGCCCGATGTGGCGCTGGTGCAGGAAGCCCGGCTGATGGACTACAAGTGGTATGCCGCGCTGGCCTATGTGCGGGCCAACAAGCTCAACCACAACGTGGTCGAGGGGCCGAACGACAGGTTCGGCCTGATCGCCAGCGGCAAAGCCTTCAACGACACCCGGCAGGCGCTGGCCGATCTGGGGCTGGACGACGACACCTGCCGGCAAATCGGCATCCGGCTGCACAAGGTCAATGTGGTGTGGCCACTTGAGGCCACCATCACCCGGGCGTTTGCGCAAGGCCTGCAAGAGATTTTGGTGGTCGAGGAGAAGCGGCAAGTCATTGAGTACCAGGTGAAAGAAGAGTTGTACAACTGGCGGCCCGACGTGCGGCCGACGGTGCTTGGCAAGTTTGACGAGCAGACTTCCACAAACGCCGGCGACAGCTCGGGTGGCGAATGGAGCCAGCCCAATCCCAGCGCCAACTGGCTGCTGCGCGCCCAGGCCGACTTGACGCCCAGCATCATCGCGCTGGCCATCGCCAAACGGCTGAAAAAGCTCGGCATGCCCGATCACATCGTCGCGCGCATGGACGCCCGGCTTGCCGTGCTGGCCGCCAAAGACCGGGCGATGACCACCGGCAGCACCGGTGGCGCCGACCGCCAGCCGTGGTTTTGCTCGGGCTGCCCGCACAACACGTCCACCAAAGTGCCCGAGGGATCGCGTGCGATGGCCGGCATCGGCTGCCATTTCATGGCCACCTGGATGGACCGCGAGACGATTGGTTTCACGCAGATGGGCGGCGAGGGCGTGCCCTGGGTCGGCCAGGCGCCGTTCAGCAAGCGGCCGCACATGTTTGCCAACCTGGGCGACGGCACGTTCTTCCACTCGGGCTCACTGGCGATCCGGCAGAGCATTGCCTCGGGCGTCAACGTCACCTACAAGATTTTGTACAACGACGCGGTGGCGATGACCGGCGGCCAGCCGATAGACGGCATCCTGACCGTGCCGCAAATGACGCGCACGGTTGAGGCCGAGGGCGCGAAGCAGATCGTCATCGTCACCGACGAGCCGCAAAAGTACAGCGGCGTGACCGGCCTGGCGCCTGGCGTGACGGTGCGCCACCGCGATGAGCTGGACACGGTGCAGCGAGAGTTGCGCGAAGTGCCGGGCTGCACCGTGCTGATTTACGACCAGACCTGCGCCACCGAGAAACGCCGCCGCCGCAAGCGCGGCAAGCTGGTAGACCCGGCCAAGCGCGTGGTCATCAATGAGCTGGTGTGTGAGGGCTGCGGCGACTGCAGCGTGCAGAGCAACTGCCTGAGCGTGGAGCCGGTAGAAACCGAATTCGGCCGCAAGCGCCGCATCAACCAGAACTCTTGCAACAAGGACTATTCCTGCACCAAGGGCTTTTGCCCCAGCTTTGTCACGGTCGAAGGCGGGCAGCTCAAAAAGCCGAAAAAAGAGACCCGGCCTGATCCGTTCAGCCTGGCCACGCTGCCGCAGCCGGTGCTGCCCACGGCCCTGGATGCCGCCGGCCGGCCGCGCGCCTGGGGCATCGTGGTGGCCGGTGTCGGCGGCACCGGCGTCATCACCATCGGCCAGTTGCTGGGCATGGCGGCCCACCTCGAAGGCAAGGGCGTGGTCACGCAAGACTCGGCCGGGCTGGCGCAAAAAGGCGGCGCCACCTGGAGCCACATCCAGATCGCCAGCGGGCCCGAGCACATCCACACCACCAAGGTAGACACGGCCAAGGCCGACCTGGTGATCGCCTGCGACGGCATCGTGGCCGCCGGCAAAGCCACCTTGCTGCTGATGCAGTTGGGCAGCACCTATGTGGCGCTCAACTCGCACGCCACGCCGACGGCGGCGTTTGTCACCAACCCGGACTGGCAAGCCCCAACCGCCGGCTGTGAGGCCGCGCTGCTGGCCACCGTGGGCCGCGATCACCTGGGCCTGCTGGACGCCGAAGACGTGGCGCTGCAACTGGTGGGTGACGCGATTTATGCCAACCCGCTGCTGCTGGGCTATGCCTGGCAAAAAGGCCAGGTGCCGCTGGGCCAGGCCGCCGTCCTGCGCGCCATCGAGTTGAACGGCACCCAGGTGGACAACAACAAGGCGGCGTTTGAATGGGGCCGGCGCTGCGCGCACGACCTGGGCGCGGTGACGGCGCTGTTCAAGGCCGCGCAGGTGATCCAGTTTGTCAAGAAGCCGTCCGTCGACGAGATGGTGGCCAAGCGGGTGGACTTTCTCAGCGCCTACCAGGACGCGGCCTACGCCCGGCGCTACGCCGATTTTGTGGCCACCGTGCGGCAGGCCGAGGGCGCATTGCCCGGCGACAAGCGCAGCAGCGCGCTGACCGAGGCGGTGGCGCGCTACCTGTTCAAGCTGATGGCTTACAAAGACGAGTACGAGGTGGCCCGGCTGCACACCGACAAGGCCTTTACCGACAAGATCAGCGCGATGTTTGATGGCCAGATGGGCAAGGATTACCAGATCGTGCACCACCTGGCGCCGCCGCTGCTGGCCAAGACGAATGACAAGGGTGAGTTGATCAAACGCCCGTTCGGGCCGTGGATCCGTACTGGTTTTGGTGTGCTGGCCAAGTTGAAGGGTCTGCGCGGCACCGCGTTTGACATCTTCGGCAAGACCGAAGAGCGCCGCATCGAGCGGGCGCTGATCACCGAGTACCAGGCTTGCATCACCGAGCTGCTGGCCGGGCTGACGGTAGCCAACCTGGCGGCGGCCGCCGAGATTGCCCGCATCCCGGAGGACATCCGCGGCTACGGCCATGTCAAGGCGCGCCACCTGGCGGCGGCGCGGCCGAAGTGGGCGCGGCTGATGGCGCAGTGGCGGTCCGGCGGGCTGCGGGCGGCTGCCTGACGGCAGGCGGTTCGGGCGTTTGACGGGGCGAACCGGCCCTGCAACCGGCCTGGTTCAACCGCCCGCGAACATCAGTTCCGTCCGCTAAAAATAGGCGCAAACCACAGCGATGCCCAGTGGCATCGAGCGGATTTGCAACGACGCCAGGGCGGCAAAGACGCGGCTTTATGTGCTGCATGGCTTCGAACACTGAACTAGACTGGCCCGACACTGCCGCCGCCTTGATGCCGCTCCCCGCCATCCGCCTGCAAACGCCCGACTCACCGGGCCTGTTTGACGCCACGCGCGAGATATTCACCGAGTACGCCAACCGCCTGGGCATCGACCTGTGCTTCCAGAACTTCGACGCCGAGCTGGCCACGCTGCCGGGGGAGTACGCCGCTCCGCACGGCGGCCTGCTACTGGCTTTTGTCGATGACGCGCTGGCCGGTTGCGGCGCTTTCAGGCCGCTGGCCGATGCCGATTACGCCAACGCCTGCGAGATGAAGCGGCTCTATGTGCGCCCTGCCTTTCGCCGCTTCGGCCTGGGCCGTTTGCTGGCCCAGGCCTTGATCGATCTGGCGCTGCAGGCCGGTTATTCAGCGATGCTGCTCGACACGCTGGACGACATGGAATCAGCGCGCGGGCTGTACGCCACGCTGGGCTTTGCCGAGGTGCCGCCGTACTACTTCAACCCGATTGCCGGCGCACACTACCTCAAAGCCGACCTGGCTTGACCTTGCCGCCCGCGCATGCCGGTTCCTCTTCTGCCCCAGCCCGCCATCCCTCCACCCCGCCCCCTCACCCGCCAACAAAGGCGCCATGACCCCCTCCAAAGCCCCTGAAATCCCGCCCGCTGCGGCGCCCGTGGTCGAGTTGTGCGCCGGCCCGCTGCGCCTGGCGCTGCGGCCCGATCTGGGCGCCTGCATCACCGGCCTGTGGCGCGGCGATGTGCCGGTGCTGCTGAGCGGCGACGCGGCCGCGCTCACGTCCCCCCGGCCGTCGGGCGGTTTTGTGCTGGCGCCGTACAGCAACCGGCTGGGCCACCGGCGCTTTCGCTGGCAGGGCCATGACCACCCCATTGCCGCCAACACCGAAGGCAGCCTGCACGCGATGCACGGCGTGGCCTGGGCGCGCGCCTGGCAGGTGCTGTCGGCCAGCGCCGCCGAGGCCGAGCTGCAATACCAGCATGCCGCCGATGCCGACTGGCCGTTTGCCTTCACGCTGCGCCAGCGGTTGGTGCTGACGGCCGAATCCCTGGCGCTGCACCTGGCCTTCACCAACACCGACGCCCGGGCGCAGCCAGTGGGCCTGGGCTGGCACCCGTACTTTGCCAAGCGCTCACGCAGCCGGCTGCACATCGAGCTGACCGACCGCTGGGAGAGTGACGCCGCCACCGGCCTGCCCAGCCGCAAGGTGGCGCAGGCCGGCATCGACGCCGATGTGGCGCATCTGTCGTTCGACCACTGTTTTGAGGGCTGGCGCGGCGCGGTACGCATCCGCGATGAGAAGCTGTCGCTCAAGCTCAGTGCATCGCTGCCGTATCTGGTGGTCTACACGCCGGCCGACAAACCGTATTTCTCTGTGCAGCCGGTCAGCCATGTCAGCAACGCCATCCACATGGCCGAACCGCTGGCCAACGGCCTGCGCAGCGCGGCGCCGGGTGAGACGCTGGATGCGTCGTTCCTGCTGGAGGTGGCAGCGGTTTGACAGGTCAAAAAGGGGGGGCGCGATGACGCTGGGCCCGATCACCGCGCTGCCCGTGCCGCCGTCGCTGCTGGGTGAGTCACCGCTCTGGCACCCGGTGCAGCAAGTGCTGTATTGGTGCGACATCCCGGGCCGGCAGTTGAACCGGTTTGATCCGGCCAGCGGCCAGCACGGTCACTGGCCGTTTGACGTCGAGCCGAGTTGCTGCGCCCCGCTGCAGGGCGGCGGCCTGCTGCTGGCGATGCGCGACGGCCTGTGGCGCTTCGATACCTTGAGCGGTGAGCGGGCGCGCATCGCCGCGCCGCCTTACGACACGGCCACCGAGCGCTTCAACGACGGCAAGGCCGACGCGCAAGGCCGGTTCTGGGTCGGCACCATCGACGACCAGCGCCAGCCCCGGGCGGCGCTGTACTGCTGGGCCAACGGTCAGTTGCGGCGAATGGCCGACGGCATCACGGTGAGCAACGGCCTGGCCTTCAGCCCGGACGGCAAAACAATGTACTGGGCCGACACCAAAGCGCATGCGGTCGATGTCTTCAATCTGGACAGCGGCAGCGGCGGCTTGTCGCGCCGCCGGGCCTTCCAGCGCTTCCCGCCGCGTGCCGAGGGCCAGGCCATCGACGCTTACGGCGGCCGGCCCGACGGTGCGGCGGTGGACGCCGAGGGTGCTTATTGGGTGGCGATGTACGAAGGCCAGCGCCTGCTGCGTTTTGCGCCCGATGGCGCGCTACTGGCCGAATTGGCGCTGCCGGTGCGCTGCCCGACGATGCCGTGCTTTGGCGGGCCCGACCTGAAGACGCTCTACATCACCACTGCGCGACACAAGCGCCCGGCCGACGAGTTGGCGGCCCAGCCTCTGGCCTGCTGTGTGCTGCTACTGCAGGTGGACGTGCCGGGCCTGCCGGCCAATCGGGTGCAGCTGTAGGCGGGCCCGCGCCCCAAGCCACGTTGGCCCAACGACACAGCAGAAGTGCAAAAGGGTGAAATCAGCGGGCTTCCACGTATACTTCTGCGGTTTGCCGCAACCGGGCTGATCAGCCACCCACCATGAATGCACGGCTGGATGTAGGGCTGGATGCACGGCTGAATGTAGGGCTGGATGTCAGGCTGAATTTAGGGGCAGTGAGCATGGGGCAAAAACCCATCACCGGCTCGCTGTCAAGTTGGGATGACAGTGATCGGGACGAAGGCCAGCCAGCCTTCAAAGCGCTGACTCGCGAAGAGGCGGCTGTTTTGAGGGCCCGCGAGCCATCGGTATCGCCCTGGCGGGTGATCGCCGTGCAAGCGGGGGTGGGGGTGCTGGCGGCCCTGATCGGGTGGCTGATCACCGGGCAATCGGTGGTGCTGT
>JANLOP010000380.1:0-6310 GCA_031366635.1 Betaproteobacteria bacterium
TAGGAGCCTGTCGGGCTTGGGGCGTCGAAGCGAAATTTGGCCCCAGCGAGGACAGTTTTTGCCGGGTTTGCAGGCCCATAGCTGTAGCTATGGGACAAAAAGCCGGTGTTCACGAAGTGCAGCGAAGCCAAAAATGGACCGCTGCGGCCAAATTGCAGCCGACGATCCCCAAGTCCGACAGGCTCCTAGGCACCCGTGTGCCGGTGGCGGTGCTGTTCGAAAACCTGGCGGACGGTCTGACACTCGACGAAATCATTGATGCCTACCCGGCGCTAAGCCGCGAGACCGCCCTGCTGGCGTTGCAGCAGGCGCAGGCGTTGCTGCAGCGCCAACAGGCTACTGCCTGACCGGCGCCGCTGGCTATACTGCGCCCCCTCAGCGCCGATTTGTCCAGATTGCGGGCGCTTTAAAAATGCTGCTAAACGTGATGCCCGCACCCGGTGACACGCTTTGCAGCGGCACCGGGTTTTATTTTGGGCAACGCGAGACAAATGGCCGCCATCGGGCACGTCACCCCCCAAACCCTGCATTTTGCGGCGCCGCTGGCGCTGCGCAGCGGTGCGCAGTTGGCCGGCTACGACCTGGTGTTTGAGACCTACGGCACGCTCAACGCCGCGCGCAGCAATGCGGTGCTGGTCTGCCACGCGCTGAACGCCAGCCACCATGTGGCCGGCACGTATGCCGGGCAAGAGCGCAGTGAGGGCTGGTGGCACAACCTGATCGGCCCGGGCAAGCCGCTGGACACCGACCACTTTTTTGTCATCGGCGTCAACAACCTGGGCTCGTGCTTTGGCAGCACCGGGCCGACGCACACGAATCCGGCCACCGGCCAGCCTTGGGGCGCTAATTTTCCGGTGGTCACGGTGGAGGATTGGGTAGACGCCCAGGCCCGGCTGCTGGACGCCCTTGGCATTGACAAACTGGCCGCCGTGCGGGGTGGCAGCCTGGGCGGCATGCAGGCACTGAGCTGGACCTTGCGCCACCCGGCGCGCGTGGGTGAATGCATCGCGGTGGCCACCGCGCCCAATCTGTCCGCGCAGAACATCGCTTTCAATGAGGTGGCGCGGCGCGCCATCATCACCGACCCGGATTTTCATGGCGGCCATTTTTATGCCCACGGCGTGCTGCCCAAACGCGGCCTGCGGGTGGCGCGCATGATCGGCCACATCACGTATTTGAGTGACGACTCGATGGAGCAAAAGTTTGGCCGCGAGTTGCGCGCGGCCGAGCTGGGTTATTCCACGCAGGACATCGAGTTTCAAATCGAGAGTTATTTGCGCCACCAGGGCGACAAGTTCAGTGAATACTTTGACGCCAACACTTATTTGCTGATCACCCGGGCGCTGGATTATTTTGATCCGGCGGCCGATTTTGCCGGTGATTTGTCAGCGGCTTTTGCGGCGGCGCGCGGCAAGCGCTTTTTGATCATCAGCTTCACCACCGATTGGCGGTTTTCACCGGCGCGCTCGCGCGAATTGGTCAAGGCGCTGGTGGACAACCGCATCGACGTGAGTTATGCCGAGATCGCCGCGCCGCACGGCCATGATGCGTTTTTGCTGGACGACGCGCGCTACCACGGCGTGCTGCGCGCCACGTTTGAGCGCATTGCGGTGGATTTGGCGCCGTGAGCAGCGCCGCCCACACCCTGACCCCCGAGCAGGCGCTGATCGCCGAATTGGTGCCAGCCGGCTCACGGGTGCTGGATTTGGGCTGCGGCAACGGCGCGCTGCTGGCCCATCTGCAACAAACCCGGCAATGCACCGGTTACGGCGTGGAGATAGCCGACGACAACTTGCTGGCCTGCGCCCGGCGCGGCGTGAATGTGGTGCAGCTCAATCTGGAAGACGGCCTGGCGTTGTTCGAGGACCGCAGTTTTGATGTGGTGCTGCAACTGCAAACCCTGCAACACCTGCGCAATACCGAGAAAATGCTGCGCGAGACCGCGCGCGTGGGCCGCATCGGCATCGTCAGCTTCCCCAACTTTGCGCACTGGCCGAACCGCTTGTCGGTGCTGCAGGGCCGCATGCCGGTGACGCGCGCGCTGCCGTATGAGTGGTATGACACGCCCAATATCCGGGTCGGCACGCACATTGATTTTGAGGTACTCGCGCGCCGCAACGGCCTGACCATCCTCGACAGCTTTGGCCTGCAGGCCGGTCGCACGGTGCGGCGCTGGCCCAATTTGATGGCCAGCGTGGCGGTGTTCAAGTTCGAGAGAAATTAGCCGCTTGGGGCTAGGAGCCTGTCACACGGCAACACTACAGTCCTGGATTCCCCATCCACTGTCAACCGGAGACCCTCAAATGATCGGCTACGTCACCATCGGTACCAACGATCTGCCCCGCGCCATGGCGTTTTACGACGCCTTGCTGGCGCCGCTGGGCATTGCCCGCATCATGGATTTTGGCCGGGGTTATGCCTGGGGCACGGCGATGGACAAGCCCGCGCTGGCCGTGATGATCCCGTTTGATGCGCAGCCCGCCACACCCGGCAACGGCACCATGCCGGCCATCGTGGTGGACAGCAAAGAGAAAGTGGACGCCACCCACGCGCTGGCGCTCAAGCTGGGCGGCACCGACGAAGGCCCGGCCGGGCCACGCGGTCCGGGGTTTTATGCCGGCTACTTTCGTGATCTGGACGGCAACAAGCTGAATGTGTTTTGCATGGGGTGACGGCCCCGCCCGGCTCAGCGCGACGCCGCCAGCGCTGCCCGCGCAGCGGCATGGCGGCGCGTCAGATCGCGGATCCAGTCGGCCGGGATGGCAAAGTTCAGGTTCTGCGCGTCGCCGGTGATCGACGCGATGGTGGTCAGGCCGAGCAGCTCACCCTGCTCGTTGAACAGCCCGCCGCCACTCGACCCGCCCGAGATCGCAGCCGATGTCTGCACCAGCACCAGTTGGCCGGCCGCATTGCGCCGCAGTGACGACACCAGGCCGGCGCTCATCGTCAAATCCAGCCCTTTTGGATGGCCGATGGCATAGGCCGGCTGGCCCACCGCCACCGTGCCGGTGGTGCCCAGCACAACCGCCGGCGCCAGCAGGCCGGCGGCCTCCAACTGGCACAGGTCACGCTGCACGTCCCACAACACCAGCCGGGCCGGCAGCGCGCTGGGCTGGCCGTCGCGCCGCACCCGCACTTTCTTGGCCCGCGCCAGCACATGGCAGTTGGTCACCAACTGGCCCGGCGCCACCACCACCGCGCTGCCCTGGCCCAGCAACAGGCCGTCAGCGTCCAAAGTCTGCACCTGCCAGATGCTGGGTGAGACCTGGGCAAACAGCTCGGCCGCGCTGAGCGCGGCGGCGGGCAGCGCTGCCAGCGCGCACAGGCCCAGCGCCGCCAGTCTGCCAAGCCGCACCAGCGGGCCCCGGTGGAGAAGGGGGCCGGTGTGGCAGAACGGGCCAAAGCGGCAGAACGGGTCGAGGTGGCAACGGGGATCGATGCGGCGCAGGGCAACGCTGGGGCTGATCCGCCACGCGCCGCGCGGGTGGGCAGGCGCGGGCCGCATCATGGCGCGATCAAGCCTTGCAAGTCGCGCGCGGTGGCGTTGGGCATCAGCACCGCCTCACCGTTGTGCTGGCCGCCCTGGATCAGCGAGCCGTCGCGCGGCGGGCTGGGTGATTGGGCCAGCGGCGTGCAGGGCTGGCCCGGGGTGAAGCGCAGCACGGCGTCGGCCGGCGGCACCGGCAGATCGGCGGCGCTGGCGTCCATCAGCCGGGCATTGCACACCCCTGCTTGGGCCTGGCCCTGCACCAGATAGGTTTTGCCGGCGCCGGGCGTGAACGACCAGCGCACGACGCACACCGTCTGCGGCCCGCGCAGCACCACAAAATCCAGCGTGGTCAGCGTGCCGGCAGGCACGGTGGCCGCATCGGCCGGCTTTTGCGGCGTGCCACCGGCCAGCAGTTTTGGGCTCTGGCACAGCACGGCATCGCCCAGCGTATACAGCGCAAAGCGGCTGTCCGGCGGTACCGCGCCGCGCAGCAGCAGCCGGGCAGTGGCGCCGGGCAGCGCGGGGGTGGCTGCACCCGGCGGCGGCGCGGTGGCACAGCTTGCCAGCCCGGCCAGCCCGCCGATGGCCAGCCACCGCCGGACGCTGTGGGCGCCACGCCGCCCAGCGCGCCGTAGCGGCCCGGCTGGCGCGCTGGGGGTGGGATCGGGCTGGGTGCGCATGCGGTGCCGAGTGTAGGCGGCGGGCTTGGCCAGCCGCTGCGGCCGCGCCGTCCGGGGCGCCTGCCGGTGGGCCTGCTGTGCCGATCAATTCAGAACAACGATGCAATGAACAGCACCTCAACCACACCCGTCGAGTCGAACTGGGCGACATCAGGGGTTTGTTCGTCGATGGCCAGGCATTCCAGTGTTTGATCAAGGTCATTGCGCTGATTGACCAAAGCAACATAAGTGGCGCCAAAATTTATCTGGCGGCCGTGCTCGGCCGCCACGGTCGAGGCATAGCAGATACCCACGCTATTGACCGCCGGTACAAACAACCTGGCATACCAGGGCAGCAAGTCTGTTCGCACGCGCCGCGCGGCATCGACGGCCGCTTTGCCTTCGGATATCGACAGATGCTCGGCGCGCATCGCTGGGCGAAGCATGAGCTTGACTGAGAGATTGCCTTTGTCGAGGTTGCTGTAGACCTCGGCGTCGTCGACCAGCGCATCGGCTATCAACGGCAGTGAAAAGCGCCCCGCATCATCCACCGCAATGATTTGAACCCCATTGCCCGTCTCCAGCCAGATTCGCGTCTTCTTGATATCTGCTGACGGATTGCGCAGCACCGCCTGAAAGTACACCTCGGCTTTGCCCTGCGATGCGTCATGGGTTTTCTTGAGGATTTCATGCGCGCGCTTGTACGGCACAGTCAGTCGGTTCTTCTGGCCGGTGACCGTGATCATCGATTCAGCGTCAGCCGCTTGCGCGTTTGCCAAAGTGCAAATCGCGATCAATGTCACGGCGAGCGAAACCCTCGCTTTCGCTTTCGACCATCCGTGAATTCGGTTCGACATTATTTTGACTTTCGTTGTTGCCAGTTTCGCTGTTGCAAGATGGGACGCAGGGCGTCGAGCAGCAGGTGGCGCCATGCGCCAATCAGCCCGACCAAGATGACCGGTGTCTGGCCCTGCTTCACAGCGTTAATAATATCCACACCGGTCGGCAAGCCGCTGACCGGACCCATGACCTCTGGAGACAATATTTTGAACACGACCCAACGGCTTCTCGCTGGCGCCGCCCTGCTTCTCGCTGCGGGCAGCGGCTTTGCCGCCGGCAGCCTGTCCGTCATGCGCGAGGCCACGCTCGATGCCGCGCCGACCACCGCCTGGAAGTTGATCGGCAACTTCAACGGCCTCGACGTCTGGCACCCGGCACTGGCCGGCAGCACAGGCAAGGGCAGCGGCACGGCAGTGGGCTCGACGCGCGCGCTGTCGCTGGTCGGTGGCGGCACCATTGACGAAAAGCTGACGGCCTACAGCGCGGCCAAGCACAGCCTCAGCTACGCGATCCTGAAATCGCCGCTGCCCGTGAAGAACTACGCCTCGACGATGACGGTGAGCCCGACGGCCGACGGCAAATCGCTGGTCAAGTGGACCTCCACCTTCGACGCGAGCGGTGCCGACGATGCCAAGGCCAAGGAAGTGATCGGCGGCATTTACGACGCCGGCCTGGGCAAGGCCACGGCGATTTTCAAAAAATAAAGCCGCCCGGCCCCGGCGGCACACCTGCGTCCGCCCAGAAACCCTGGGCGGACGCAAGTTGCGAGCGCCACCGCAAGGCCGGCGATAAGCGGGACGGGCAGTATCAACCGCGCCACCGCGGTGTCATCGGTGTTGTCACCGATACCCGATCCCGCCCCCTGCCTTATCGCAAGCTTTCGAAACCTTTAAATCACGATTCTCTTAACCTCGGCCAAATTGATCTGGTCGCATCGCCGGTCGTAAGCTCTTCACAACAAGTTCTGTACCAAACAGAGTAGCGTAAGTTGTTGATTTATATGGAAAGCAGACGCCGGGATAGGTACAAGACTTATGCGGGAGAGCTTAAAGCCCCGTTGTAAGCGAGCTTTCGTGGGGGGCTGCCAGACATCGGCAAATCGCCGTGGCGCAAGCGGGGTCGCCGATTCGGCCTAGGAGCCTGTCGGACTTGGGGATCGTCGGCTGCAATTTGGCCGCAACGGTCCATTTTTGGCTTCGCTGCACTTCGTGAACACCGGCTTTTTGTCCCATAGCTACAGCTATGGGCCTGCAAACCCGGCAAAAACTGTCCTCGCTGGGGCCAAATTTCGCTTCGACGCCCCAAGCCCGACAGGCTCCTA
>JANLOP010000044.1:0-7558 GCA_031366635.1 Betaproteobacteria bacterium
CATCGCCACGCTCGACATCGTGCGCGGCTTTGCGCTGCTGGGCATCCTGATCATGAACGTGCCGGGCTTCGGCAACTCGTTCTTCGCCGAGGCCGACGGCTCGCACCTCTGGGGCCAGCCGGTAGACCGGCTGGCCGAGCAAGGGCGCGACCTGCTGTTCTGGGGCAAGTTCAACAGCATGTTCAGCCTGCTGTTCGGCATCGGCTTCACGCTGCAATTTGCACGCATGCAGCAAGCCGACCCGCAGCGCGCCACCGTGCTGTACGCCCGCCGGCTGGCCGTGTTGGGCGTGATTGGCCTGCTGCACGCCGGCCTGTTCTGGACCGGCGACGTGCTGCATGTCTATGCCGTGCTGGGCTTGCTGGCGCTGTTTCCACTGCGCCGCGCCAGCGACCGCACGCTCATCCTGCTGATGGCGCTGTGCCTGCTGTACCCGGCGCTCAATGGCGGCTTGCGGCTGCTGCTGGTAACGCCCGACATCACCGCCCTGCTGGTACAACAGGCACAGGCTTTTGAGCACAGCAACAACGCTGCCTATGGCCACGGCAGCTTTGCCCAAGCCGCTGCCGAGCACCGGCGCGAGTTTGCCCATGACTACAACAACCGCTGGTCGCTGTGGGGCATGCTGGGCTGGTATGTGCAGATGGCGCTGACGCTGCTGCTGGGCCTGTTGGCCGGGCGCCGCCGGTGGCCGCAGCGCAGCGCCGGCCTGATGCCGCAAATCCGCCGCCTGCAGGGCGGGGCGCTGCTGGCCGGGCTGGCCTGCGGTGCGCTGTTCACCGTCATCTTTGAGCTGAACCGGCTGCCCGGCCCGTCGCCGATCAAGCTGCTCGGCAGCGTGGCGTACTGGCTCAGCCGCTTGGCGATGATGGTGTTTTATGTGCTCACGCTGGTGCGGCTGGCGCAGCACCCGATCTGGGCGTCCCGGCTGGCGCCGATCACCGCTGCCGGGCGCATGCCGCTGACCAACTACCTGATGCAAACCGCCCTCTGCACGACGCTGTTTTACGGCTGGGGCTTCGGCCTGTGGGGCCAGGTGGGGCCGGCCGCCGGGCTGGCGCTGGCGCTGTTGATCTTCTTCGGCGTGCAACTGCCGTGCAGCATGGGGTGGTTGCGGCACCACGACCAGGGGCCGATGGAGCGCCTGTGGAGCCGCCTGACCTACGGCCGCAGCGGGCCGGCGCTGGCGGCGGCCGCGCCTACCCGAGGCTGAGCCGACCCTTCAACCCATTTTTCGGAGATCAACACCATGAACACATCCATCGTGCTGCTGCTGTTTGGCGGCGTCTTGTCACTGATCGCGATCCTCGGCGGCGGGTTCGAGGTTCAATATCTCAAGATTCCCATGGTGGGCCGAGTGCCGCGCTGCCTTGCTGGCGCCTGCGGCATCGTCTTCATCGTCCTGGGCGTTGGCGCCGCCGAGGTGCAACCGCAGCGCCTTGATGCGCAGCCGGCGGCGCAGGCATTGGCGCCAGCCCCGTCGCCGGTGTCATTCACCGTGAACACCCACCTTTCAGGCAACCAGGTCAGCGAGCAATCGACCATTCTGGTGGACAGCAAGACTGTTGGCCAGTTGGCGGTGAACAAGCACTTCCCCGATGCGATGATCTTGGTTGAGGTTCCTGCGCGTGGTCGTTACTCGTACACGATAGACGCGCGAATCGTCATCAATGAAGGCGGCCAACTGGTTGAGCATGCCGGCGTCGGGCAAGGCATGGTGGATGTTGAGCCGGGCAAGCATTTTGAGCTTCAGTACGCTGAAAGCGGCGGCACGATGGTGATTGTCCTGGCTGAGTAAGGCAGCAAGGGTCATCCCTCCTCCCGTCCTCCCGTCCCCCCGTCCCCCCGTCTGCCCATCGCCGCGCACCGCGACGGGCCGCAGCAACCCGGTCCATCCCCAACTTGAATGACAGGCCGCTGGCCGCCGCGCGGCCTGTTATGCGTCAATACAGGCCAGCCTCCCGCTTGCCTGCCATGACCGCGTTGAACCTGGCCCCGTTGATCCAGCAAGTTGCTGCCGGCGACCGCAGCGCACGCGACGCGCTGTTTGCCGCCGCCTACCCCGAGCTGCGCAAACTGGCCCGGTCGCGGCTGCGCAGTGGCGGGCGCAACACCTTGCTGGAAACCACCGCGCTGGTGCATGAGTCCTACCTGCGGTTTTTGAGCGCGTCCCACCTGCGCATCGCCGACCGGCAGGCGTTTTTTGCCTACGCCGCCAAGGTGATGCGCTCGGTCATCATCGATTCAGTGCGTGAGCGGCAGGCCGAGCGGCGTGGCGGTGATCTGCTGGAGGTGACGCTGGACACCCAGGCCGGCGCCGGCCTGCCGGCAGGTGAGGCTGAAATCCTGCACGTGCACCAGGCGCTGACGGCGCTGGCGCAGGCCGAGCCGCGGCTGGCCACTGTTGTGGAGATGCGCTACTTCGGCGGTTACGGTGAAGTCGAGATCGCCGAGGCCCTGGGCCTGACCGAGCGCACCGTGCGGCGCGACTGGGACAAGGCCAGGCTGCTGCTGATGACGGCGTTGAAAGCCTAGCCCGGCAACGCCTGCCCGGGCGTGTCCGGTATCGGCGCTGCGTTGCGTCTTCTCAACAGCCCCCCAACCCTGCCCCCGCCAAACCCTGAGCACCCGGCCGCCGCAGCCCATGACCACGCCCGCGCACCTCACCGCCTCCGATCTGTCGGCCCTCAGCCGCCTGCTGGACGAGGCGCTTGATCTGGCGCCGGGTGCCCGGCCGGCCTGGCTGGCGGCACTGCCGGCGCCGGCCCAACCCTGGCGGGCGCTGCTGGCCGAGATGCTGGCGGCGCAGCAGTCTGGCCAGCATGCCGCCTTCATGGCCGACGGCCCGCGCTGGGCTGACAGCCGCGCCGCCGAGCCCGCCGCCCAGCCCGGTGATCTGATCGGCCCGTATCGCCTGCAGCGCCTGCTGGGCCAGGGCGGCATGTGCAGCGTCTGGCTGGCCGAGCGGGCGGATGCAGCGCCCAGCCGCAGCGTGGCGCTCAAGATGCCGCTGCTGCATTGGCGGTCGTCCAGCCAGATCCTGCGCTTCGAGCAAGAGCGGGAGGTGCTGGGCCGGCTCAACCACCCGCAGATCGCCCGGCTCTACGACGCCGGTGTGGCGCTGACGGGCCAGCCCTATCTGGTGATGGAATTCGTGGCCGGCCGGCCCATCACCGACGCCTGCGATGCGGCGCAGATGGCTGTTGCCGCCCGGTTGCGGGTTTTTTTGCAGGTGCTGGCCGCCGTGGCCCATGCCCACCGCCACCTGGTGGTGCATCGCGACATCAAACCGTCCAACGTGTTTGTGGACGGGCAAGGCCAGGTCAAATTGCTCGATTTCGGCATTGCCAAGCTGCTGCAAACGCCGGCCGGTGCGGCTGCCGCCAGCGCGTTGACGCGCGACGGCGGCAATGTGCTGACGCCGCGCCACGCTGCGCCCGAGCAGATCGACGGCGGGCCGATCTCCACCGCCACCGATGTTTATGGCCTCGGCGTGCTGCTGTATGAGCTGCTGGCCGGCGCGTTGCCGCATGCCCAGGCCCAGCGCTCGATGGCGCACGCGGTGCAGGCCGTGCTGCACCACCCGCCGTTGCCACCCAGCCAGGCGCCGCTGGGCGGCAGCGTGCCGGCCCGGCGTGGCGCCGCCCATGCCGCTGCGCTGCGCGCCCAGTTGGCGGGCGATCTGGACACCATCGTGCTGAAGGCGCTGCGCACCGCACCGGCCGAGCGTTACAGCTCGGCTGAACGCATGGCCGACGACATCGCCCGCCACCTTGACCACCGGCCCATTGCCGCCCGGCCGCCGTCGCCAGGCCGGCGCTTGCAGCTTTTTGTGCGGCGCCACCGCCATGCTGCTGCGGCCAGTGCCATCGGCGGCGTGGCGGCGCTGCTGCTGGCCGGCCTGCTGGGGCTGCAACACGCCCGCACCGCCGACCAGCAAGGCCGGGCCGACGCGGTTCGCGAGTTCATGCTGGACATGGTGGAGTCGGCCGAGGCCGATGAATCGCAGCCCGGCACTGAAGTGACCGGCCGGCAGATGGTGGCAGGCGGCCTGCGCCGCGCCCATGACCGGTTTGCCGGCCAGCCGCTGCTGCTGGGCGAGGTGCTGGGCGCGCTGGGCCGGATGTTTGAGCGCTTTGGCGACGACCCGCAGGCGCAGGCCGCGCTCACCGAAGCCGCCGCGCTGCTGGACGCCCATGCGCCAGAAGACGAGCCGGCGCGCAACAAGACCCGGGTGCAACTGGCCAACCGGGCGCTGGCCGCCAATGACCTGACCCGCGCCCAGGCGCTGGCCCGCACGGCGCATGACGCTTGCGGGCGGCCCGACGCCGAATGCGCCAAGGCCCGGGCCTATGCCAGCGCCCTGCTCGGCAACCTGGCGTCGCGCCAGGGCCGCTGGCCAGAGGCGGTGCGGCTGATGCGCGAATCGGTGACGGATACCGCCCGCGGCTTTGGCGCCCGCCATGCCGAGACCGCGCTGGCCTGGCATGACCTGGCGCTGATCGCCCGCGACGCCGGTGATTTGCAAGAGGCCGATCGCGCGCTGGCCCAGGCCGCGCTGCTGGCCGAGCACGCGGTGCTGCACCCGCGCGACCGCACGATGCTGCAACGCAGCCAGGCGGTGCTGGCGCTCGATCTGGGCCGTTACAGCGCTGCGCGGGCGGGGCTGCTGAGCCTGATCGCCAGCCCGGCTGAGCCCGCCGAACGCGCGTTGCAGTGGCGCTTGCTGGCCAACACCGAGCTGGCAATGGGCCAGGGCGATGCCGCGCAGGCGGCCGCTGACCAGGCGCTGGCAATGGCGCCGACACCCGCATCCACATCCACACCGACAGCGACACCGACACCGACACCGACACCGACACCGACCCCGACCCCGACATCCGTACCGACATCCACATCCACATCCACATCCACATCCACATCCGCACCCGCCGCCGCCGCCGCCGCCGCCGCCGCCGCCGGCGCCGGCGCCGCAGCGGCCGATGCCGCCAGCGCTGACCCGGAACCCCTGTTTGCCCACCAGGCCCATGCCCGCGCGCTGGGCCTGCTGGGCCGCACCGCACCGGCGCTGGCCGAGTTGCGCGCCGTGCTGCAAGGCCTGCCGGCAACCGGCTACGGGCCGACATCGGTGCCGGTGCTGCGGGCGCAGCGCTTTTTGGCCGAGCTGCTGGCGCAGCACGGCGACGCGGCAGCGGCCTGGGCCGAAAGCGAGCGCGTGGTGGCCACGCTGGCGCTGCTATCAACCCAGGGCGCCAACACCGCCATCGAGCTGGGCCAGACGCTGGACCTGCAAGGCCGCATCCAGCACGGCCTGCACCACCCCGCCGAGGCGGCCGCGCTGCACCGCCGCGCCGGTGATCTGCTGCGCCGGCAACTGCCCGCCGCCCACCCGCTGCTGGCGCGCAATGCGCTGGCGCTGGACCAGGCGCGGCTGGCAGCCGCAGCGGCCCCCGCCACCCTTTGACCCCGCCCACCCCACCGGAAGACCGCCATGCGAATCGATAAATTCATCTGCCTCCGCCGCGCCACCTGGCTGACGGATGCGATCACCGACGTGAACGCAGTCGCCGACCCAGACGCAGACGCACGCGGCCATGCGGGCGCGAACGCCATTGGCCACACAGCGGCAACCGTGGCCGGTAGCCCCTCGATGATCGCCACCACCCTGGCCACGGCCGCTGTAGCCGCCGTGGCCGCCGTCGCACTGGCCGTGCTGGCCGGCTGCTCATCGGCGGCCAAAGACTGCACGGCGCGGCTGCCCAGCAGCGGGCCGCCGGCCGAGAGCTTTGTTGCCGCGCTGCGCAGCCTGGAACAGGCCGGCCTGGTGCTGCAGTCGGTAGACGCCAGCGGCCGGGTGAAGATGACGCCGAGTGACCTTTGCCGAGCGCCGCCAAAACAGACTTTGGACGCGCTGCGCAGCCAGGCCGTGCAAGCGCTGACTGCCCGCGACTACAGCAAAGTGGTCTGCGACGACCCGCCCATCGTCATCGCCCAAGCCTGCATCGCGCATTGATGCTGCCCGGTGCCGGCCCGGTGCGCTGCGGTCGTCAGCCGCACGCCGCCAGCCGCTGCCAGCCGTCAACCGTCAACCGTCAACCGTCAGTCACCCACCGCCGGCGCAAACCCGCGCAGCCGCATCAGCGCCTGCACATCGGCGTCGCGGCCGCGAAAGCGCCTGAAGGCCTCGTCCGGCGGCACGCTATTGCCCACCCGCAGGATGGCTGTCTCCAGCCGCCGGGCCAGTGCCTTGTTGTAGAAGCCACCGGCCTCGGCAAAAGCCTCGGCCGCGTCGGCCGTCAGCGTGTCGGCCCAGAGGTAGTTGTAGTAGCCGGCCGAGTAGCCCTCCCCGCCAAAAACATGGCCAAAGTGGGTGGGCCGGTGGCGCATCACCACCTCGGCCGGGCAGCCGATGGCCTGCATCGTCAACTGCTCAAACTGGCCTGCATCGATGCGCTGATCGGCCGGCAGCGCCGCACTCGCCAGGTGGATTTGCATGTCGTAAATCGCCGAGGCCAGGTACTCGACCGTGAAAAACCCCTGGTTGAAGCGCTTGGCGCGCAGGATTTTGTCCACCAGCGCCGCCGGCATTGGCTGGCCGGTCTGGTGGTGCAGCGCAAACCGGCCCAGCACCTCACGGGTGGGCAGCCAATGCTCATTGAGCTGGCTGGGGAACTCACCAAAATCGCGCAGCACCGCCGGGCCAGCCAGGCTGGGGTAGTGCACTTTGGACAGCAGGCCGTGCAGCGCGTGGCCAAACTCATGGAACATCGTCACCGCGTCGTCCCACGAGACCAGCACCGGCTGGCCGGGCCGGCCCGGCGTGAAGTTGGCGTTGTTCGAGACGATGGGCGTCACCGCGCCGCGAAAGTTTTCTTGCGTTCGGTAGGCGTTCATCCACGCGCCCGAGTTTTTGCCGGGCCGGGCGAACGGGTCGAAATACCAAAGCCCGATACGCCGGCCGCCGCGCTGCACCTGGTACGCGGTGATGCTGGGGTGGCACACCGGCACGCCGGCCAGCGGGGCGAAGGCCAGGCCAAACACCTGGCCAGCGGCCCAGAACATCGCCTCGCGCATTTTGTCGAGCTGCAGATACGGCTTGATCTCGTCTTCGTCGACGTCGTACTGGGCTTTGCGCACTTTCTCGGCGTAGTAGCGGTAGTCCCAGGGCGCGATCTTGGGGGCGCCGGCAGCGGCGGCGTCTTTGGCGGCGTCTTTGGCGGCGTTTTCAGCCGCGTTTTCAGCGGCGTTTTCAGAATCCGCCAGCGCCTGCATGTCGGCCACCTCGGTGCGCACCCGCTCGGTGGCCGCCTGCCACACCTGCATCATCAGCGCCAGCGCCGCCTCGGGCGTCTTGGCCATATTGTCTTCCAGCACCCAGTGGGCATGGCTGGCATGGCCAAACAGCCGCGCCCGCTGGGCGCGCAGTTGCAAGATTTCGCCGATCACGGCGTTGTTGTCATTGGCGTCACCGTTGTCGCCGCGCTGGGTCCACAGCCGCCAGCCCTGCTCGCGCAGCGTGCGCTGCCGGGCGTAGGTGATGAAGGGCTCCATCGCCGAG
>JANLOP010000054.1:0-35490 GCA_031366635.1 Betaproteobacteria bacterium
CGCCATGAAACAGATCACCGCCATCATCAAGCCCTTCAAGCTGGAGGAGGTGCGCGAGTCGCTGGCCGACGTGGGTGTCTCGGGCCTCACCGTCACCGAAGTCAAGGGCTTCGGTCGCCAGAAGGGCCACACCGAGCTGTACCGCGGCGCCGAATACGTGGTCGACTTCCTGCCCAAGGTGAAGGTCGAGGTGGTGGTCAAGGACGACGACCTCGAACGCTGCATCGAGGCCATCGTCAAGGCCGCCAAGACCGGCAAGATCGGCGACGGCAAGATCTTCGTCAGCTCGGTTGAGCAAGTGGTGCGCATCCGCACCGGCGAGACCGACGAAGCGGCGGTCTGAGCCCGCGCACAAAGGCCCGGAAGGGGCTTTGTGGCTGGTGAAGGCCCGGAAGGGGCTTTGTGGCTGGTGAAGGCCCGGAAGGGGTTTTGTGGCTGGTGAAGGCCCGGCCGCGATACCAAGGATACCAGCGGCAGGGTTGCGCCTGCAGCGTCTCAGACGCGGCTGAAGTCGTCGTCGCTGAGGTCGCTTCGGGCAGCCAGCAGGCGGCCGAGCAAGCGGTCGGCATCGTCGTCGATCTGCAGCATCGCCAGTTGGTCGTCGCCCATGAAGCCTTCCTGCACCGAGTGGCGGAGAAACGCCAGCATCGGCAGCCAGTAGCCGTCGCTGTCGAGCAGGCCCAGCGGCCGGTCGTGGTAGCCCAGGTGGCGCCAGGTCCAGACCTCGAACAGCTCTTCAAAGGTGCCGATGCCGCCCGGCATCGCGATGAAGGCATCGCTGCGCTCGGCCATCAACTGTTTGCGGGCATGCATGCTGGGCACCACGTGCAACTCGTGCAAGCCGGCGTGGCCGACTTCCAGCTTCATCAGCGATTCAGGGATCACGCCCACCACCCGCCCGCCGGCGGCCAACGTGGTGTCGGCCACCGTGCCCATCAGGCCGGCCCGGCCGCCGCCGTACACCAGTTGCCAGCCCCGCCGGCCTATGGCCTCGCCCAGCGCCCGGGCCAGTGCCTGGTAGCCGGGCTGGCTGCCCAGCCGCGAGCCGCAATAGACACAGACCGAAAAGGCGGGCAGGTTCTTGTTTTCAGGCATCGAATCGTTCAAGTCGGCATCATCCGGGTTGGCTTCGTCGCACCGGCCGCCAGTCGATCAAGCGGGTGCCACACACCGCGTCATGCCAGAACTGCCGGTCGGGCCGCAGCCAGGCCAGCGCGGCATAGGCCAGCACGCCCAGGCCCATGATGCCGCTGAAAGCCGCGACGCCGCTGGCGCCGGCCAGGTGAGCGGTGGCCCAGGCCGGCACAAACCACAGCCAGGCCAGCAGGTAGCGCACAAACGCCCGTGCCTGGCCCACCGGCTGACCATCGGCCCGCAGCAGCCGAATGTGCCAGGCTTTCATCGCCACGGTTTGCCCGCTGCGCGACCAGAACCAGGTGAAGTAGATGGCCAGCGTGACGAACAAAAACGCCTGCAACCCGATTTTGCCCTGCAGCGCGTGGCGTTGCTGGGTAAGGCCGGAAAAAAGCAGACCGGCGGCCATCAGCACGCCAAACAACAGCACACCTTCGTAGACAAAAGCCGCCAGGCGCCGCCGCAGGCCCGGCGTTGCCGTGGCGGCTGACGCCGCGTCCGCCGGCCTGCCGGGCGCAGGCAGCGGGGCAACAGGACCATCGCCGGCCGCGCCACGGCCTGCGCTCATGGCGGGCGCGGCGACGATGCAGCGGCCTGCGGGCCGCTTTGTGGCAGCAGCGTGCGGCCGTCCACCTGGCCTGGCTTGGCGGCAATTTTGGGCTGACCCGGCTGGTGGTGGGCGGGTGGTGCGGCGGGGGTGGTCATCAGCGTGGTGGTGGCGCCGGGTTTGGCCTGCACCAGCGTGGGCGCGACTTGCTTGGACAGCGGGCCGGACGCTGGCGGGCGTGGCACAGCGCTCGATTTGGACTGCATGGCACCCGGCCCGGACGCCGCCACGCCCGGCTGGCGCGCCGGGCTGTCGGGCAGCCGGCTGCGCTCGGCCAGCGCCTTGCGCGCATCGTCGGGCAGCGCCTGATACGCCTCCCAGCGGGCTTGTTTCTGCTCGGGTGAAAACTGTTTCGATTCCTGGTACGACAGGCGGGCACGGCCCCGCTCAACCGGGCTCATGCGGGCCCACTCGGCCATGCGTTCTTGCACCCGCTGCTGTTCGGTCACCGGCATGGCCGGGAAACGGGCGGCCACTTCAAGCCACTTCCATTTGCGGCGCGCATCGATGGTGCCCCAATCTCGCTCCAGCGGCCCCAAGGCGGTGCGTTGCTGGGTGGTCAGGCTGGCCCATGAGGGCCCGCTGGAGGCGGCCGTGCGGCCAGCAGCGCTGGCTGCCGGCTTGGCGGGCGCTTGCGCCCACGCCGGCGCTGAAAACACCATTTGGCCCGCCAAACCCACAACGAGGGCGGCCAGCAACCCACCCGAGCCGGCACGCAAAATCACGGCGCCACCGCCTTCAAGGGGCCTCGGCGCTGCGCAAGAACTCGGTGAATCCCGGGTCGCCGTAAGCGGCCGGCGGCAACTCATCGGCCAACAGCGCGCTGTCGATTTCGGCGGCGGCATTGATCTGCTCAAAATCATGGTGATGCTGGATCAGCACCAGCCCGGCCACCAGCACCACCAAGGGCAGGGCCGACGCCAGCCGAAGCCACAGCGACGGCGGGCCGCCCAGCACCGCCGACCGGCCGGCGCTGCCGACGATCTGCGGCGCCACCACCACGGCGGCGGCCCGGCGCTGCTGCAGGGCCACGGCCAGCGCCCGCTCGCGGCCAAAACGCAAGCGCTCGGTGATGTCGTGCGGCAGGGCCTCAGCGCCCTGGCTCAGGGCGGCAGCCAGACGCAAGGCCACCTGGCCTTGCAGCGACTCAAGGTGCAGTGCCGCAGGCGGCATCGACAGCGATGGATGGGTCTTGTTCACGGCGCGATTCCCTTGATTCGAAGTGCCTTGGCCAGGGCATGCACCGCCCGCGAGCAGTGCGTCTTGACGCTGCCCTCCGAGCAGCCCATGACCGATGCCGTTTCGGCCACATCCAGTTCCTCCCAGTAACGCAACAGGAAGGCCTCTCGTTGACGCCCGGGCAATTCGGCCACTTGTGCTTCGATCAGAAGCAAGATCTGTGACCGGGCGACGGTATCGGCCGCGCTCTCGGCGCCCAGCATGCCTTCGGCAGACTCCAGGCTCTCCAGCAAATCGAATTCGCCGTCGCTCGGATCCACATCAAAATCCGACATGTTCTTGAGCACCGAGTTCCGCACCTTCTGGCGGCGGAAAAAATCCATCGTCGCGTTTGACAGGATGCGCTGGAACAGCAGTGGCAACTCGGCCGCCGGCCGGTCAGCGTATTTGTCGGCAAGCCGGATCATCGAGTCCTGCACCACATCGAGCGCCGCATCATCGTCACGCACCGCGTACACGGTGCGCTTGAAGGCGCGCTTCTCAACGCTTTTGAGGAAATCCGAGAGTTCTTTGTCGCTCGCCAAGACTGATCCGCTGCACCCGGTTTGGGGCCGTCCGTTGCCACCCAGAATTATGGCACCGTGGTGCATGCGCACCGCGCTGGGCCGGGGCGCTGTGCCGGGCTGGTGCGATAATCCCGCCGCGCACAAAGCGTCATTGGTCTGAAGCCGGCCTGCCCACCCGAGGGGCCGCGTGTTTTTGATCTCCCTGGCTCCGCATCCGCCTCATGAGGGCGCGAGAAGGCGCACCGATGGATTTTCGTCAGAGAAATTCACAAAGGTTTTTATGGAAATGTCTTCCGCAGAAGTCAAGCGGGCCGCCACGGCATCGCTGCAAACCCCCCTGCTGTCCTCCACACCGTCATCCGCACCGTCATCCACACCGTCGCCTGAGTTGAACGGCTCGGAAATTCTGGTGCGCTGCCTGCAGGCCGAGAACGTCAAGTTCATGTGGGGCTATCCCGGTGGGGCGGTGCTCTACATCTACGACGCTTTGTACAAGCAAGACAGCATCGAGCATGTGCTGGTGCGCCATGAGCAGGCCGCCGTGCACGCGGCCGACGGCTATGCCCGTGCCACCGGCGAGGTGGGTGTGGCGCTGGTCACCAGCGGCCCGGGCGTGACGAATGCCGTCACCGGCATTGCAACCGCCTACATGGATTCGATCCCGATGGTGATCATCACCGGCCAGGTGCCCACACCGGCCATCGGGCTGGATGCCTTTCAGGAATGCGACACCGTGGGCATCACCCGGCCGATCGTCAAGCACAACTTTCTGGTCAAGGATGTGCGGGATCTGGCGCTGACCCTGAAAAAAGCCTTCCACATCGCCCGCACCGGCCGGCCGGGCCCGGTGGTGGTGGACGTGCCGAAAGACGTGTCGCTCAAGACCTGCGCTTTCAGCTACCCCGACCGGGTGGAGATGCGCTCGTACAACCCGGTTAAAAAAGGCCACGGCGGGCAGATCCGCAAGGCCATGCAGTTGTTGCTGGCGGCCAAGCGGCCGTATATCTACACCGGCGGCGGCGTGATCCTGGGCAATGCGTCGGCCGAGTTGCGGGTGCTGGCCGATCTGCTCGGGTTCCCGTGCACCAACACCTTGATGGGCCTGGGGGCGATGCCGTCGTCCGACCCAAAATTTCTGGGCATGTTGGGCATGCACGGCACGTATGAGGCCAATATGACGATGCAGCACTGCGATGTGCTGCTGGCGGTGGGCGCGCGCTTTGATGACCGGGTGATCGGCAACCCGAAGCACTTTGCGTCGGTCGAGCGCAAGATCATCCACGTCGATATCGATCCGTCGTCGATCTCCAAGCGGGTGAAGGTGGATATCCCCATCGTCGGCGATACCCGCGATGTGCTGCTGGAGATGATTGCCCACGTCAAAGAGTCGCCACTGCGGCCGGATGCGGCCGCGCTGTCATCCTGGTGGGGCCAGATCAATGAGTGGCGCAAGCGAGAGTGTCTGGCCTACAAAAACAGCCCCGACGTGATCAAGCCGCAGTTTGTGGTGGAAACCCTGTGCGAGCTGACCAAGAACATCGACACCTACATCACCAGCGATGTCGGCCAGCACCAGATGTGGGCGGCGCAGTATTACCGCTTTGAGCAGCCCCGGCGCTGGATCAACTCGGGCGGCCTGGGCACGATGGGCGTGGGCCTGCCGTATGCGATGGGCATCAAGCTGGCCAAGCCCGATTCCGAGGTGATTTGCATCACCGGCGAGGGCTCGATCCAGATGTGCATCCAAGAGCTGTCCACCTGCCAGCAGTACAAAACCCCGGTCAAAATCGTCTCGCTGAACAACCGTTATCTGGGCATGGTGCGGCAGTGGCAGCAAATTGATTACGGTGGCCGCTACTCACACAGTTACATGGACGCGCTGCCCGATTTTGTCAAGCTGGCCGAGGCCTACGGCCATGTTGGCATCAAGATCGACAAGCCGTCCGAGGTGGAGCCGGCGCTCAAAGAGATGCTGCGCCTGAAAGACCGCACGGTTTTTCTGGATGTGCGCACCGACCAGACCGAGAACGTCTGGCCGATGGTGCAGGCCGGCAAGGGCATCAGCGAGATGCTGCTGGGGTCTGAAGACCTGTAGCCGCTGCAAGGCGGCCCGGGCGCTGGCCATCACCGTGGCCGGCGTGGTGGGCTGCCGCAGGCGGCGACGGCCTCAGACCCGCGCATTCCCTATTTTCGATTCCACTATTTTCTGATCGGTGCGGCCAAGGGCCGGCGGTTACCGCCGCCGGCTTTAAGAACCCCACCGGGCAAGGACTGACCATGAAACACATCATCGCCGTATTGCTCGAAAACGAGAGCGGCGCGCTGTCTCGGGTGATTGGGCTGTTCTCTGCCCGGGGCTACAACATCGAGAGCCTGACGGTGGCGCCTACCGAGGATGCTTCACTGTCGCGCATGACCATCGTCACCACAGGTTCCGACGAAGTGATTGAGCAGATCACCAAGCACCTGAACCGGCTGATCGAGGTGGTCAAGGTGGTGGACCTGACCGAAGGCAGCTATACCGAGCGCGAGCTGATGCTGATCAAGGTGCGGGCGGTGGGCAAAGAGCGTGAGGAAATGAAGCGAATGGCCGACATCTTCCGGGGCCGCATCATCGACGTGACCGAAAAAAGCTACACGCTGGAGCTGACCGGCGACGCTGGCAAGCTCGATGCCTTCATCGAGGGCATCGACCGCAGCGCGATTCTTGAAACCGTTCGCACCGGCGCCAGTGGCATTGGCCGCGGCGAGCGCATCTTGAGGGCCTAGGAGCCTGTCGGACTTGGGGAGCGTCGGCCGCACTGCGTGAACGCTTCGACGCCCCAAGCCCGACAGGCTCCTAGCCTACCCCCGAAGGCAGCCTCTGGGCTGCCTGCCCGTCAAGGGGGCAACGCCGACGGCCTGGCAGAGCTGGTTCCGTGGCGCTTACTTGACGAGATCCGCGCCATCCACCCTTCACTCATTTACCAAGGAATACCATGAAAGTTTTTTACGACAAAGACGCTGACTTGAGCCTGATCAAGGGCAAAAACGTCACCATCATCGGCTACGGCTCACAGGGCCATGCCCATGCGCAAAACCTGAATGATTCGGGCGTCAAGGTGACGGTGGCGCTTCGCAAGGGCGGGCCGTCCTGGGCCAAGGCCGAGAAGGCCGGGCTGAAGGTGGCCGAGATCGCCGACGCGGTGAAAACCGCCGATGTGGTGATGATGCTGCTGCCCGACGAGCAGATTGCCGCCGTCTACAACGCCGAGGTGGCCACCAACATGAAGGCCGGCGCGTCACTGGCGTTTGCCCACGGCTTCAATGTGCACTACGGCCAGGTGGTGCCGCGTGACGACATCGACGTCTGGATGGTGGCGCCCAAGGCCCCCGGCCACACCGTGCGCAACACCTATGCCCAGGGCGGCGGCGTGCCGCATTTGATCGCCGTGCATGCCGACAAGACCGGCAAGGCGCGTGATCTGGCGCTCAGCTACGCGGCGGCCAACGGCGGCGGCAAGGCCGGCATCATCGAGACCAACTTCCGCGAAGAGACCGAAACCGATTTGTTTGGTGAGCAAGCGGTGCTGTGCGGCGGCACGGTTGAACTCATCAAGGCTGGTTTCGAGACCTTGGTGGAAGCCGGTTACGCACCGGAAATGGCCTATTTCGAGTGCTTGCATGAGCTGAAATTGATCGTGGATCTGATCTACGAAGGCGGCATTGCCAACATGAACTACTCGATCTCGAACAACGCCGAGTACGGTGAGTACGTGTCGGGCCCGAAAGTGGTGACCAGCGACACCAAGAAGGCGATGAAGCAGATGCTGACTGACATCCAGACGGGCGAATATGCCAAGAGCTTCATCCTGGAGAACCGGGCCGGAGCGCCCACGCTGATCTCACGCCGCCGCCTGACCGAAGAGCACCAGATCGAGGTGGTGGGCGAAAAACTGCGCGCGATGATGCCGTGGATCAAGGCCAACAAGCTGGTGGACAAGAGCCGCAACTGAGAAACGCGCAACTGATCGTGCATCGACACGACCGGCTGCGGCTGGTGGCCAAAAAGCCGCCTGCAAGCGATTGCAGGCGGCTTTTTCAATCAAAGCAGTTGTTCCGGCACAAACGCGCCAAACAGCAGGTTGTGAAATTGCAGCCAGAACGACGACTCGGGCTCGCTGTCACTCACCACCTCCAGGTCGCCATCCACCGCCAGCCATTGCAACTGCCCGGCCGCGCCCTTTGTCACCCGGTAGGCGTTTTGCAGTTTGCTGATCTTGATGACGCGCAGCATCTCCTTGGCCAGGGCCTCGCTTTCAACGAACACGCCCAGCTCGGTGTTTTGCGTGCGTGAGCGCGGATCGAGGTTCATCGAGCCAAAAAACGTCTTGTCACCATCCACCACCGCCGTCTTGGCATGCAGCCGGCCCACGGAGGAACCAAACAGCCCGAGCCGTTTGTTGCGCTGGGTGCGGCTGGGGCTCAATTCGTACAGCTCGACCCCGGCATCGATCAACCGGGGCCGGTAGCGCGCGTAGCCGGTGTGCACCAGCGGCTCGTCGGTGGCGGCCAGTGAATTGGTCAGCACGGTGACCTTGACCAGGCGCTGGCCCAGTGCCTGGAAGGCGGCAATGCCCAGCGGCCCGGGGATCAAATACGGTGAGGTGATGGTGACATCGCGCTCGGCTGTCCAGATTTTCATCAAGGCCTGGTAGGCCAGGCTGTCGGCATAGGCTTTGTCGGCGTCGCGGGCCAATTTGTCGGGCGGGTCGGCCAGCGCCATCGCCCGGCCCCAGATCAGGCCCAGCCGGCCGGTGTCCAGCTCGTCGCTGACGGGGCCGTAGCCCAGCGCATCCACCTCCGGCAAGTCGAGTGCCGGGGCGCTGTGGGCGTCGGCCGTCAGCGCTTCGAACTGGCGGCGCAGGGTGTCGGGCCTATCGGGCATATCGGGCGTTTCGGGGCTGGGCGAGACGGCCGCGATCGGCAGCACCACCGGGCTATTCCAGTACTGGTCGAACGAGGCGGCCAGCTCGGCCACCACCGGCCCGACGATCAGCGCGTCCAGATCGACGAAGTTGTAGGCGGCGCCGCGTTGGAAGTAGTCATCGGCGATGTTGCGCCCACCGGCGATGGCCATCGCGCCGTCGGCCACCAGCAGCTTGTTGTGCATGCGGTGGTTCAGCCGCCGCAGGTCCAGCAGGGAGGCCGCAAAGCGCCCCGCCAGGCCGCTGCTGCGAGCGCAGCAAAACGGGTTGAACAACCGCACCTCGACGTTGGGCCATGCCGCCAGCGCCCGCAGCAGGCGGTCGGAGTGCGTGGTGTACAGGTCATCGACGAGCAAGCGAACCCGCACGCCGCGCGCTGCCGCGTCGGCCAGCCGGCTCAGCAGCAGGCGGCCGGTGGCGTCGTTGTCCAGCACGTAATACTGCACATCAATCGATTGCACCGCGCGATTGATGAGCTGCAGCCGGGCGTCCAGCGCGTACACCCCCAGCGGCATCAGCCGGAAGCCCGACAGCTCGGGCGACGGGCTGGAGTTCTGCGCGATCTGCCCCAGCGCGCTGCCGGGCGGGGCCGGCCAGGCGCTGGAATCAGGGCGCTCGGTGGCCGTTGGCAGGCTGCCGCAACCAGCCAACCCCAGCAGGCCGACCGCAAAAAAAGCCGCCACCAGCCCGCGCCAGGCCCGCAGACCGGTGTGTCGTGCCACGGCACTGGCGGGGTCTTGGGCGGGGTGATGCGCTTTCATGGGGTCTCCCGGTTGGCGATCAGCGATGCGGTTGATTACGACAAAGCAGCGGCGCTGGATGCACGGTACGTCGGCAACACGGGGTCAGGTATCCTGCATGGCTATCCCGCTTGCACAGCCCATGCCCGATTCCCAGCCACCGCTGCACGACCCCGCCCACGCCGACGAAGACGCGCCGCCCCGGCAGCGCCGCAAAGGCATTTATGTGCTGCCCAACCTGTTCACGCTGGCGGCTTTGTTTGGCGGCTTTTATTCGGTGGTGATGGCGATGAACGGCCGTTTTGACCAAGCCGCCATCGGCGTGTTCTGCGCCATGGTGCTGGACAGCCTGGACGGCCGCGTGGCGCGCATGACCAACACCCAGAGCGCGTTTGGTGAGCAGATGGACAGCCTGTCGGACATGGTGAGCTTTGGCGCCGCACCCGCCCTGATCGTCTACGAATGGGCGCTGAAAGGGCTTGGCAAGCTGGGCTGGGCAGCAGCCTTCATCTACTGCGCCTGCGCGGCACTGCGGCTGGCGCGCTTCAACACCAATATCGCGGTGGTGGACAAGCGGTTTTTTCAAGGCTTGCCCAGCCCGGCAGCGGCCGCGCTGGTCACCGGTTTTATCTGGATCATGGACGATGCCGGCTTCCGCGAGGGCATTCGTGACATCCCCTGGCTGGTCTGGACGACGTTTGCGCTCACCCTGTTCTCGGGCCTGACGATGGTCACCAATGTGCCGTTTTACAGCTTCAAGGATTTTGGTTTGAAGCGCTCGGTGCCCTTCATCACCATTGTGGCCATTGCGCTCGGCATCTCGCTGATCACCCTGCACGTGCCGGGCATGTTGTTCGGGCTGTTCATGCTGTACGGCCTGTCGGGCTACGGCATGTACATTTACCGCCGCATGAAGGGCACGCCGGTGAGCGTGATCGCCACGTCGACTGACGATCCCGACGAGCGGGGCCTGCACCGCTGACGGCCGTGCTACATTCAGCGTCCATGACGATTCGCTCAGCCACCGCCACGCTACTAGGACAGGTGATCCCGGCGCGCTGAAAATCCACGTCTCACTGTCTCGGATCAACGGCCCGCCCAGCGCAACGCAGCGGGCCGTTTTCATTCCTGCTTCACGTTTCTGGATTCCAACCCAAGCTGCGCAGCCACCCACACGCCCAAGGAAAGTGCCATGCCCATGCTCAACGACCCCGCCAGCAAATACCGCGCTTTTGCCCCGGTGCATCTGCCCGACCGCACTTGGCCCGATGCCGTGCTGCAACACCCGCCGCTGTGGTGCAGCGTGGATTTGCGCGACGGCAACCAGGCGCTGATCGAGCCGATGGACCCGGCGCGCAAGCTGCGGCTGTTCGAGACCCTGGTGCGCATCGGCTTCAAGCAGATCGAGGTCGGGTTTCCGTCGGCCTCACAAGCTGATTTCGATTTTGTGCGGCAGTTGATCGAGCAAAACCGGGTGCCCGACGACGTGACGATCCAGGTGCTGACCCCCGCCCGCGATGTCTTGATCCGCCGCACTTTTGAGGCGCTGGTGGGGGCGCCGCGCGCCATCGTGCACCTGTACAACGCGGTGGCACCGGTGATGCGCCGGGTGGTACTGGGGCTGGATGAAGACGGCATCGTCGAGCTCGCCACCCGCCACGCCGCGCTGGTGCGCGATCTGGCCGCCGGCCAGCCCGGCACGCGCTGGACTTTTCAATATTCGCCCGAGATGTTCTCGGGCACCGAACTGGCCTTCAGCAAGCGGGTGGTGGACGGCGTCACTGCGGTTTGGCAGCCCACGCCCGCGCGGCCCTGCATCATCAACCTGCCGTCCACGGTGGAGCATTCCACCCCCAACATCTATGCCGACATGGTGGAGTGGATGCACCGCCGGCTTGAGCGGCGCGACGCAATCGTTTTGTCAGTGCATCCGCACAACGACCGCGGCACCGGCACAGCGGCCGCTGAACTGGCGCTGATGGCCGGCGCCGACCGGGTGGAAGGCTGCCTGTTTGGCAACGGTGAGCGCACCGGCAATGTGGACGTGGTCAACCTCGCGCTCAACCTCTACACCCAGGGCGTGCACCCGGGGCTGGATTTCTCTGACATCGACGACATCCGCCGCACGGTGGAATATTGCAACCAACTGCCGGTGCATCCACGCCATCCGTATGTGGGAGATCTGGTTTACACCTCGTTTTCGGGCTCGCACCAGGATGCGATCAAGAAGGCGTTCTCGGCCCGGCGCGAGGCTGATATTTGGGACATGCCGTATTTGCCGATCGACCCGAAAGACCTGGGCCGCAGCTACGACGCGGTGATCCGGGTGAACAGCCAATCCGGCAAGGGCGGCATCTCGTATCTGCTGGAGTCGGCCTACGGGCTGGAGCTGCCACGCCGGCTGCAGATCGAGTTCTCGTCGTCGGTGCAGGCGGTGATGGACGCCCAGGGCCAAGAGCTGACCGCCGCCGACATCTGGGGTTTGTTCGAGCATGAATACCGGCTTGGCGCCGCCAGCGTGCTGATCGACCACCAGCGCATCACCGAGCAGCCCGATGGCCGGGTGGCCTTGGCCGCCACCTTGCGCACCGGTGGGCAAACCGTGCAGGTGCAGGGCGTGGGCGCCGGGCCGGTGGCGGCGTTTGTGGACGGCTTGCAGCGCGCCATCGGCTGCCCGGTCGCTGTGCTGGACTACCACGAACACGCCATCGGTAGCGGCGCGCAAGCCCGCGCCGCCGCCTATCTGGAGCTGCGCATCGGTGACACGCGCACGCTGTTTGGCGTGGGCATCGATGCCAATATCGTCACCGCGTCGATGAAGGCGGTGATGTCGGGGCTGCAACGCTGCGGCGTGCCGCTCACCCTGTCTGCCGTCACTGCCTGAAACCCTCAAGGAGACCCACATGGCCGACAAACTGATCATTTTCGACACGACCTTGCGCGACGGTGAGCAGTCGCCCGGCGCGTCGATGACGCGCGATGAAAAACTGCGCATCGCCCGCCAACTTGAGCGGCTGCGGGTGGATGTGATCGAGGCCGGCTTTGCGGCGTCCAGCAACGGTGATTTCGAGGCGATCAAATCTATCGCCCAGCACATCAAAGAGGCTACCGTCTGCTCATTGGCCCGGGCCAATGACCGCGACATTGCCCGCGCCGCCGAGGCGCTGGCCGGCGCCCGGCGCTCACGCATTCACACCTTCATCGCCACCAGTGCACTGCACATGGACAAAAAGCTGCGCATGACACCCGACCAGGTGTTTGAGCAAGCCAGGCTGGCGGTGCGCTTTGCGCGCAACCTGTGCGACGACATCGAGTTCAGCCCGGAGGATGGCTACCGGTCCGACCCGGATTTCTTGTGCCGGGTGCTCGAAGCCGTGATCAACGAGGGCGCCACCACCTTGAACATCCCCGACACCGTGGGTTATGCGGTGCCCGAGCTGTACGGTGAATTCATCCGCAACCTGCGTCAGCGCATCCCCAACTCCGACAAGGCGGTCTGGAGCGTGCACTGCCACAACGACCTGGGCATGGCGGTGGCCAACTCACTGGCCGGCGTGATGATTGGCGGTGCCCGGCAGGTGGAATGCACCATCAACGGCCTGGGTGAGCGGGCCGGCAACTGCTCACTTGAAGAAGTGGTGATGGCCGTCAAAACCCGGCGCGACTACTTCAATCTTGATGTCGGCATCGATGCCAGCCAGATCGTCGCCGCATCCCGCATGGTCAGCCAGACCACTGGTTTCGTGGTGCAGCCCAACAAGGCCGTGGTGGGCGCGAATGCGTTTGCGCACGCCAGCGGCATCCACCAGGACGGGGTGCTGAAAGCCCGCGACACCTACGAAATCATGCGCGCCGAGGATGTCGGCTGGGCCGCCAACAAGATCGTGCTGGGCAAATTGTCGGGCCGCAATGCCTTCAAACAGCGGCTGCAAGAGTTGGGCTTGGCACTCGAAAGCGAAGGCGAGATCAACGCCGCCTTTGCCCGTTTCAAAGACCTGGCCGACCGCAAGAGCGAGATTTTTGACGAGGACATCATCGCGCTGGCCGGTGACGAGAGCGCGGCGCGAGAGCATGAGCACTACCACCTGGTGTCGCTGCGCCAGCATTCTGAAACCGGTGAGCGACCGCAGGCCGCCGTGGTGTTCTCCGCCGGCACCACCGAGCACCACACCGAGAGCGACGGCAATGGCCCGGTCGATGCCAGCCTGAAGGCGATTGAATCGCAGGTGCAAAGTGGCGCTGAATTGGTGCTGTATTCGGTCAATGCCATCACCAGCGGCAGCACAGAATCACAAGGTGAAGTGACGGTGCGGCTGCAACTGGGTGGGCGGGTGGTGAACGGCGTGGGGGCGGACCCGGACATCGTGGTGGCCTCCGCCAAAGCCTATCTGGCGGCGTTGAACAAGCTGCACGCCAATCTGCAGCGGGTGGCGGCGCAAGGGTAAACGCGCGCTTTTTGCCGGGTTCTTGCCACGTTTTTGGGCCGGCTTCAAAGCCTCTGAGGTCACTTCACAAAGTACGCGCAAGTTTCTGATCTTGCGCATGTTTTTGCTGTCGCCTACACTGCGCCTTCGCTTGTCATCTCACCGGCCTGGACCCCATGAATTCGTCACTGCCATCGCTGCTGCTGGGCTTGTGTGTGCTACTGGGCGCTGCCGTGCCGGCCCAGGCCAAGACCGAGCACCGCAAGGCGTCGGTGCACAAGGCAGCCACGGTGGGCAAAAGCAGGCTGGCGGCGCGCGCCGCCCATGCCCGGCGGCTGGCCGCCGTGGCTGAAGCACCGGCCCAAGTCAGTTTTGGCCAAATGCAGGGCTTGCATGCCGGCGGCGACGCGCTGGCGCTGAAATCCAGCGTGGCGCTGGTGATTGACCAAGACACCAACGAGGTGCTGTTCAGCAAAAACCCCGGCGCGGTGCTGCCGATTGCCTCCATCACCAAGCTGATGACCGGGCTGGTGATCAGCGAGTCGCGCCAATCGATGGACGATGTGCTGACGATCAGCCAGGACGACATCGACACTGAAAAAGGCAGCCGGTCACGTTTGGCGGTGGGCACGCAATTGACACGCGGCGAGATGATGCATCTGGCCTTGATGTCGTCCGAGAACCGCGCCGCCAATGCGCTGGGCCGCCACTACCCGGGCGGCCTGTCGGCGTTTGTGCTGGCCATGAACCAGAAGGCGGCTGGGCTGGGCATGCACGCCACCCACTACGTGGAGCCCACAGGCCTGTCCAGCCTCAACCAGTCGAGCGCACAAGACCTGGCCTTGCTGGTCGGTGCGGCCCACCGTGTGCCGCTGCTGCGTGAACTGACGACGTCGCACGACGCGCAGGTGGCGGTGGGCAACCGCATGATGCAGTTCCACACCACCAACGGCCTGGTGCGCAACCCGCAGTGGGATATCGGCCTGCAAAAAACCGGCTACATCAGCGAGGCCGGGCGCTGCCTGGTGATGCAGGCCCAGATGGCGGGGCGCAAGCTGATCATGGTGCTGCTCGATTCCACCGGCAAATACTCCCGTATTGGAGATGCCGAGCGCATCCGCAAATGGCTGGGTGAGTCGGCCGTGCAGGCGGCGGTGGCGCAGCGCACGTCTTGACGGCGGGTAGCGCCAAAAACTCAAACCGTCCGGTGGCCCAGCGCGGCTGAAATCTGCGTCGCAGTGGCCTTCACCCGGTCCGCCCAGCTTTCTTCCAGCCGGTCGGCCGGGGATGAGATCGACAGGCCGGCAACCAGCCGGCCCTGGTCGTCATAAATGCCGGCGGCCATGCAGCGCACGCCCAGCTCCAGCTCCTCGTCATCGCGCGCCAGCGCGTTTTGCCGCACCAGCGCCAGATCACGCTCCAGCGCCGGCACATCGGTCAGGCTGTTGCGGGTGTGGCCCGACAGGCCGGTGCGGCTGGCGTAGGCGCGCACCCGCAGCGGGTCGTCATGCGCCAAAAACAATTTGCCCACGGACGTGAGGTGCAGCGGCGCCCGGCCGCCCACCGCGCGCACCACCTGCATGCCCGAGCGCTCGCTGTAGGTGCGCTCGATGTAAACGATCTCGTCGCCTTGGCGCACCGACAGGTTCACCGGCTGGTGGGTGAACTTGTGCAGCTCGCGCATCGGGCCCAGCGCGGCGTCGCGCACGTCCAGCCGGGCTTTTACCAAGTTGCCCAGCTCCAGCAGCCGCATGCCCAGCCGGTAGCTGCCGGCTTCTGGCCGGTCCACCAGCCGGCCGATCGCCAGGTCATTGAGGATGCGGTGGGCGGTGGATGGGTGCAGGCCGGTGGTTTCGCTCAGCACCTTCAACGACACCGGATCGCGGTGCGCGGCCAGCGCGTCGAGCAGCGAGAACAAGCGCTGAATCACCTGGATCGCTGGCGTCTGCCCGTCTTTTTTGGTCGTCATCGAGAGGTCCGGTTGTGCGTCCTCATTTTGCATGGCGAAATTCGGATCGGCATGGTGGTACTGCGCAATGGCGGGGCGGCGCTGTAACGCGGCACGACCCGGCAGGCCCCCCGCGCCTCAAACCAGCGCCCGCGCGGCCGCATGGCCTGAGCGCACAGCCCCCTCCAACGTGGCCGGGTAGGGGCCGGCCAGGTAGTCACCGGCGGCCACCAGCCCGGGCGCGATGGCCATCGGCGGCCGGTGCAGCCCGGGTGTGCAGGCAAAGGTGGCGCGGCGCTCAGCGCCGACATGGCGCATCACGGCGCTGTCGATGCCCTGGAACGAGCCGGCAAAAACCTGGCGCGCCTGCTGCAAGACCAGCGCCGCGCAGGCTGCCAGGCCGTCGGCCAGCCAGGGCGCGGCGCCGCTGACGACAAACGCAAAACAACCCGGCGCGCCGCCCAGCGCGCCGAGATCAAAGACAAATTGCGCCGGCGCCTGGGCGCCCGCAGGCAGCGCCAGCATCGGCTGGGCCAGGCGCAAACCGGCGTCGGCCAGGTAGACGGTGACGATGGGCTCATGGCGCAGCGCGGCGGTGATCTGGGCCCAGCCGGGGTTGATCGGCGCCGCCAGCCGGGCCGCCTCTTTGGTGCTGCTGGCCAGCAGCACCGCGTCAAACGGCTCGCCGTCCACCTGCCAGCCTGGCCGGCCCGGCGCGCCAGGCGGCGCTGCGGCCAGTAACATCACGCGCCGGCCGGCCTGGCAATCGGCCCCGGCCGCCAGCAGCCAGCGCCAGGCTGGCGCCGGCAGCAGGGCTGACAGCGGCGCCCGGGGCAGCAGCAGATCGGCCGCGCCGGGGCCGCTGAACAGCGCATCCTTCAGCACCCGCAAGAACACCGTGGCGCTGGCTTGGTCTGCCGGCGTGTTCAGTGCGGCCACGCACAGCGGCTCGATCAGCCCGTGCCGCACTGCTGCCGGCAACTCGGCGGCCAGTCGGGCCACCGTCATGCCGGGCGGGCAGACAAAGCCGCGCCACCACCAGCCCGACGCCGCCCGCAGCAGCGCCAGCCGGTCGGCCCAGCGCCAGCCCCGGGCTTGCAACACAGCGCGGGCAAAGGCTGGCACGGCGCGGCCGTGGCCCAACGCCAGGCCCCGGCCGTCGGGGGTGGCCAGCACCAGCGGCCGGCGCAGCAGCAGGGCGTCGGGGTCAGCGCCCACCTGGCGCATCAACGCCAGGGTGTGGCTGTAGGCGCCGATGAGGATGTGCTGGCCGTTGTCAAAGTCACCCGCCGGCGTGTGCAGCAGCCGGGCCCGGCCGCCGGGCTGCTGGGCCATCTCGATCAGCGTGACCTGGGCGCCTTGGCGCACCGCCTGCACCGCCGCCGCCAGGCCGGCCCAGCCGGCGCCGATGACGGCGATGCGCGGCGCCGGCTGATCGGCGCGTGCTGGCTGATCGGCCAGTCCGGGCCGCCCGGCCAGGGTCACCGGCCGCGCCAGTGCGTGCGCAGCGCAATCCACAGCTTGCGCAGCGGCGTCAGCGACGTGCGCTGGTGCAGCACGGCAAAGCCGTCGGCCTCGATCTCGCGCAGCAGGCTGCGGTAGATGTTGGCCATCATCAGCCCGGGCTTTTGCGCGGCGCGGTCGGCCTCGGGCAGCAAGGCCAGCGCGTCGTCGTAGGTCTGGTGGGCGCGCGCCGCCTGGAACCGCATCAGCGCCGTGAAGCGCGGGCTGTAGCCCCAGGGTGAGTCGCGTTTCAGCAGCTCATGGGCCTTGACATCAAATTGCTGCATTTCGGCTTGCGGCAGGTAGATGCGGCCCATGCGGGCGTCGTCGCCCACGTCGCGGATGATGTTGGTGAGCTGCAGCGCCAGGCCCAGGCGGTGGGCATAGGCCAGCGTGGCCGGCTGGCTGTGGCCGAAGATGCGCGCCGCCACCTCACCCACCACGCCGGCCACCCGCTGGCAATAGCGCTGCAGGACGGCAAAGTCGAGGTAGCGGGTCTGGTCCAGGTCCATCTGGCAGCCGTCGATGACGGCCAGCAAATGCGCAGCGGTGATGCCGTAGACCGGCGCATGCGGCAGCAGCGCGCGCAGCACCGGGTGCGACGGCTGACCGTCAAAGGCGCCCGCCACCTCTTGTCGCCACCAGGCCAGCTTGGCGGCCGCCACGCCGGGGTCGCGCATCTCGTCCACCACATCGTCCACCTCGCGGCAGTAGGCGTAAAACGCCGTGATGGCGGCGCGCTGCGGCGGTGGCAAAAACAGAAAAGCGTAATAAAACGACGAGCCGCTGCCGGCCGCCTTGTCTTGGGCGTACTGCTGCGGGGTGATCGCCGCCTCAGCCATTGCCGGCACCGGGTTCGGCCCCGGGCGGCCCGGGCTGGCCGGGCCGCCCCTGGCACATGCGCCAAGCCCGCCACAGCAGCACCGGCAGGTCAACGCGCCGCAGGGTGGGGCGCTGGCTCAGGGTGCGGTATTGCATGCGCCGGATTCTCTCAAGAATGGCAAAACCGCCTTGCACCACCAGCCGCAATTCCCAGCCCAGCCGGCCGGGCACCCGGCAGGCCAGCGGCGCGCCCTGCTGCATCAGCGCGCCGGCCCATTGGCACAAGTCGCGCAGCAGCGCCTGGCTGGCCGGCGTATCCATGCCGGGCCGCAAATCACTGAGTTGCAGGCCGTGCGCCTGGGCGTCGGCGACGGGCACGTAATGCCGCCCACGCGGCAGATCCACACTCGGGTCTTGCCAGAAGTTGATCAACTGCAATGCGGTGCAGATGGCGTCTGACCGGGCCAGCGAGACGCCGTCGTGCACGCCGGCCAGGTGCAGCAGCAGCCGGCCGATGGGGTTGGCCGAGCGCCGGCAGTAGTCCAGCAACGCCGCGCGGTCGGCGTAGTGCGGGTTGCCGGTGTCTTGCACAAAGGCGTCGAGCAGGTCGTCCAGCAAGCCCGGCGGCAGGTGGTGGGTGCGCATCGCCTCGGCCAGCGGGTTGAAGATCGGCGCCCAGCGGCCGGCGTTGGTTTGGCCCGCCGCCGTCGCGGTCAGCGCGGAGCGGTACAGCGCCAGGCTGGCCCGCCGCTGGGCCGGGCTGGCGTCGCCCTCATCGGCCAGGTCATCGGCGGTGCGGGCAAAGTGGTAGATCGCCCGCACCGGGCCGCGCAACGCGGGCGGGCACAGGATGGACGCCACCGGAAAGTTTTCATAGTGATCAACGCGCACGCCCGGATTGTCGGCTGACCGCCTTGACGCTGCCGTGAAGGCGATTTTCCCAGTCGTTCATCGGTGCTTGGCTGGGCAATTGACACGTCCCGTGCGGTTCAATATATTACTGACCAGTCAGTCATTAACCCGCTTCTGCCATCCCGCTGTACCGGCGCGAGGCAGACAAACTCAAGATTCACGAGGTTCACCAGCCATGCGCCCCTGCTTGTTCCCGCTGATGGCCTTGCCGCTGTTGATCGCCTGCTCTGACCCACCGCCGGCCGCCGACCCGGTGCGCGCGGTGCGCACGCTGACGCTGCAAACCGGCGCCAGCAGCTTGCAGCATGAATACCCGGCCGAAATCCGTGCCCGCACCGAGTCGCGCCTGTCGTTTCGGGTGGGCGGCAAGTTGGTGCGGCGCATGGTCAACCTGGGCGATCGGGTGGTCGTCGGCCAGGCGCTGGCGCAGGTCGACGCCGGCGACTTGAAGCTGGGCCAGGACGTGGCACGCGCGGCCGTCAGCACTGCCACCGCCCAGCAGGAGTTGAGCGAGGCCGAGTTCAAGCGTTACAAAGAGCTGCGTGACCAGGGCTTTATCAGCGGCCTGGAACTTGAGCGCCGCGAGGCCGCGCTGAAGGTCAGCCGGGCCCAGGCCGACCAGGCGCGGGCCCAGTCCAGCCTGCAAAACAACCAGGCCGGCTACGCCGTGCTCACCGCCGATGCGTCGGGCGTGGTCACCGCCGTCGAGGCCGAGCCCGGTGCGGTGCTGGCCGCCGGCACGCCGGTGCTGCGGCTGGCGCCCGACGGGCCGCGGGACGCGGTGTTCAGCGTGCCCGAAGACCGGGCTGACGCGGTGCGCGCGCTGCTGGCCAGGGCCGGCGCGCTCAAGCTGCGGCCCTGGGGCGCGGGCGACGCGGTGCTGCCGGCCACGGTGCGTGAGGTGGCCGCCGCCGCCGACCCGGTGACGCGCACCTTTCTGGTCAAGGCCGATGTCGGCGCCACCGCGCTGCGCCTGGGCCAGACCGCCAGCGTGCTGATCGACGCCCCGCAGGTGGCCGGCGTGATCAAGCTGCCGCTGCCGGCGCTGTTCCAGCAGGGCGGCTTGTCCAAGGTCTGGCTGGTGGACCGGGCGGCGATGGTGGTGCGGGCCCAGCCGGTGGTGGTGGCCGGCGCCGACGGCAACCTGGTGCTGATCGGCGCTGGCCTGGCGCCCGGCCAGGTGGTGGTCACCGCCGGCGTGCATGCATTGACCGAGGGCCAGAAGGTGCGCTGGTATGCCGAGCCCGGGGCGGCCGCTGCGCCGGCTGCTGTACCGTCCACGGCCCCGGCCGCCGCCCGCTGACCGCCGGCCGCTGACCGCTGACCGCTGACCGCTGACCATCCGCCCCGCATGACGACGCCTTCCACCCCGGGCCCCGACGGCTCACGCTTCAACATCTCACGCTGGGCGCTGTTGCACCCGGCGCTCACCCGCTACCTGATGGTGGTGCTGATGCTGCTGGGCGTGGCCGCCTACTTCCAGCTCGGCCAGGACGAAGACCCGCCGTTCACCTTCCGGGCGATGGTGGTGCAGGCCAATTGGCCCGGCGCCACCGCGCAGCAGATCGCCGAGCAGGTGACCGACAAGATCGAGCGCACGCTGCAAGAGGTGCCGCAGGCCGACACCCTGCGCAGTTACACCAAGCCGGGCGAGTCGGTCACCATCCTGGAGTTGAAAGACAGCGCCGCGCCCAAAGAGGTGCCCAACAGTTGGTACCAGGCGCGCAAAAAGATCGCCGACATGCGCGGCAGCCTGCCGCAAGGCGTGCAGGGGCCGTTTTTCAACGATGATTTTGGCGATGTCTACGGCTCGATCTTTGCGCTGTCGGCCGATGGCTTCAGCGACGAAGAGTTGCGTGTCTTTGCCGAAAACACCCGCTCGCAGTTGCTGCGCGTGCCCGACGTGGCCAAGGTAGAGCTGTTTGGCGCCCAGGCCGAGAAGATTTTTGTCGAGATATCGCAAAAACGCCTGGCCCAAATGGGCCTGGACATGGCCCAGGTGTTGGGCCAGTTGGCGGCGCAAAACGCGGTGGAAGGCGCCGGCGTTTTGGACGCCAGCACGCAAAACCTGCAAGTGCGGGTGGCCGGCGCGTTCAACTCGGTGGACGCGATCAAGCGCTTTCCGATCCGTGCCAGCAACCCGGCCACCGGCGCCGGCAGCAGCTTGCAGTTGGCCGACATTGCCAGCATCCGGCGCGGTGTGATCGATCCGCCCACGGTGAAGGTGCGCCACCAAGGCCAGGCGGTGATCGCGTTGGGCGTGTCGATGGCCAAGGGCGGCGACATCGTGGCGCTGGGCCAAGCACTGCGCGCGCAGCTGGCCAAGATCCGCGCTGACCTGCCGGCCGGCATCACGCTGGCCACAGTGCAAGACCAGCCGGCGGCGGTGTCGCGCTCGGTGGGTGAGTTTGTGCGGGTGCTGATCGAGGCCGTGGTGGTGGTGCTGCTGGTCAGCTTCATCAGCCTGGGCTGGCATGCCCGGCCGGGCCGCTGGCTGCCCCGGCTCGACATCTGGCCCGGCCTGGTGGTGGGCATCACCATCCCGCTGGTGCTGGCCATCACCTTTGTGGTGATGTATTACTGGGGCGTGGGCCTGCACAAGATATCGCTGGGCTCGCTGATCATCTCGCTCGGCCTGCTGGTGGACGACGCCATCATTGCGGTGGAGATGATGGTGCGCAAGCTGGAAGAAGGCTACGACAAAATGCGCGCCGCCACCTTTGCCTACGACGTGACATCGATGCCGATGCTCACCGGCACGCTGATCACCGCCGCCGGCTTTTTGCCGATCGGCCTCGCCAAATCGGTGACGGGCGAATACACCTTTGCGATTTTTGCCGTCACCTCGGCGGCGCTGGTCATCAGTTGGCTGGTGTCGGTGTACTTTGTGCCCTACCTGGGCGCCTGGCTGCTGCACACCCGGGCGCGCACCGGCCCGGGCGGCCACGGCCAGGCGCAGGCGCTGTTTGACACGCCTTTTTACAACCGCTTCCGCAAGATTCTGGATGCTTGCCTGCGCCACCGCTGGATCACCTTGATGCTGACGCTGGCGCTGTTTGGCGCCGGCGTGGTGGGGCTGGGCAAGGTGCCGCAGCAGTTCTTCCCCGACTCCAGCCGGCCCGAGATCCTGGTGGACATGTGGCTGCCCGAGGGCGGCACGCTGCGTGAGAGCGAGGCGGTGGTGCGGCGCTTCGAGGCCCGCATGCTGCAAGAGCCCGATGTGGCCACCGTCACCAGTTGGGTGGGCAGCGGCGTGCCTCGCTTCTACCTGCCGCTAAACCAGATCTTCGCGCAGCCCAATGTCAGCCAGTTGATTGTGTTGCCCAAAGACCTTGCCGCGCGAGAGCGGCTGGCCGGCCGCTTGCCGGCGCTGTTGGCGGCTGAGTTCTCGGAGGTACGCGGCCGCTTCACCGTGCTGCCCAACGGGCCGCCGGTGGCGTATCCGGTGCAGTTTCGGGTGATGGGGCCCGATCTGGCCCGGGTGCGGGCTTACGCCGACCAGGTGAAGGATGTGTTGCGCACGGACGCCCGCATGCGCGGCGTCAACGACAACTGGAATGAGCCGGTCAAGGTGCTGCGCCTGGACATCGACCAGGACAAGGCCCGCGCGCTGGGCGTCACCAGCCAGTCGATTGCCCAAGCCTCACGCACGGGGCTGAGCGGCGTCACCGTGGGCCAGTACCGCGAGGGCGACAAGCTGGTCGATATCGTGCTGCGCCAGCCGCTGGAAGAGCGCAACGCCATCACCGACATCGCGAATGAATACCTGCCCACCAGCAGCGGGCAAGCCATCCCGCTGACGCAGATTGCCCGCATCGGCTTTGGCTGGGAGCCCGGCGTGCTGTGGCGCGAGGGCCGCAAATACGCCATCACCGTGCAGGGTGATGTGATCGCCGGGGTGCAAGGCACCAGCGTCACGCAGACGGTGTGGGCCCAGTTGGCCGAGATCCGCAACCGCCTGCCACCCGACTATGAAATCCGCATCGCCGGGGCGCAAGAGCAAAGCAGCAAGGGCCAGGGCTCGATTGCGGCCGGTGTGCCGGTGATGCTGTTCATCATCTTCACGCTGCTGATGCTGCAATTGCAGAGCTTCTCGCGCGCCATGCTGGTGTTTTTGACAGGTCCGCTGGGCATTGCCGGCGTGGCCGCTGCCTTGCTGGTCTTCAACCGGCCTTTCGGTTTTGTCGCGTTGCTGGGCGTGATCGCGTTGATGGGCATGATCATGCGCAACTCGGTCATCCTGATCGACCAGATCGAGCAAGACCGGGCCTGCGGCCTGGCCGCCTGGGACGCCATTGTCGAGGCGGCAGTGCGGCGCTTCAGGCCCATCGTGCTGACGGCAGCGGCGGCGGTGCTGGCGATGATCCCGCTGACGCGCAGCGTGTTCTGGGGCCCGATGGCGGTGGCCATCATGGGCGGGTTGATCGTGGCCACCGCGCTCACCCTGCTGTCACTGCCGGCGATGTATGCGGCCTGGTTCCGCGTGCGGCGGCCGGCGCCGCCGGATCCGGCCTTGGCTGCGGGCTAGAATCGCCGGCTTGCCGGATTCGTGGCAAACCACACTGCCGGCCCGGGCCGCAAAAACCGGCACGGCCGCAGACGAGACAAACCCGCGCGGGTGGCGAAATTGGTAGACGCACCAGGTTTAGGTCCTGACGCCTTCACGGGCGTGTCGGTTCGAGTCCGATCCCGCGCACCAGACCCCAACTTCTGTGAGTCCGACCATGGCTGTGACCGTTGAAACCCTCGAAAAGCTCGAACGCCGCATCAACCTGTTGATCCCGGCCACCGGCCTGAGTTCAGAAGTCGAAAACCGGCTTAAAAAGCTGTCGCGCACCGTCAAGGCCGACGGCTTCCGCCCCGGCAAGGTGCCGATGTCGGTGGTGGCGCAGCGCTACGGCTACTCGGTGCAGTCCGAGGTGATGAACGACCAATTGGGCAAGGCGTTTTCCAGCGCCGCCAACGAGGCCCAGTTGCGGGTGGCCGGCATCCCGCGCATCACACCCAACGACGTCGCGCCCGAGGGCCAGTTGTCGTTTGACGCCACCTTCGAGGTTTACCCCGAAATCAAGCTGGGTGATCTGTCGGCCATCGAGGTGGACCGCATCAGCAGCGAAGTGACCGACGCAGCCATCGACCGCACCGTCGACATCCTGCGCAAGCAGCGCCGCACCTTTGCCCAGCGCCCGGCGGTGGAGGGCGCTGTCGAGACGGATCGGGTGACCATCGACTTCGAGGGCAAGATCGACGGCGAGCCGTTTCAGGGCGGCAAGGCCGAGGCCTTCCAGTTTTTGATTGGCGAAGGCCAGATGCTGGAGCAGTTTGACAAAGCGGTGCGCGGCATGAAGGTGGGCGACAGCAAGACCTTCCCGCTGCAGTTCCCGGCCGATTACCACGGCAAGGACGTGGCCGGCAAAGAAGCCGACTTTCTGGTGACGATGAAAAAGACCGAAGCCCAGAACCTGCCGGCGCTGGACGAGCCTTTCATCAAATCGCTGGGCATCGCCGACGGCACGAATGACGGCTTGCGCGCCGACGTCAAGAAAAACCTGGAGCGCGAGGTCAAGCACCGGGTACTGGCCCGCAACAAGGCGGCGGCGATGGACGCGCTGGTCAAAGCCGCCGAGCTGGATTTGCCGAAATCGTTGGTCGAGCATGAGCTGGAGCGCCTGGTGGCCGCCGCCCGCGAAGACTTGAAGAAGCGCGGCGTCAAAGATGCCGACAAGGCGCCGATCCCGTCCGCGCTGTTCCAGGCGCAAGCCGAGCGCCGGGTGCGCCTGGGGCTGGTGATGGCCGAGCTGGTGCGCAGCCACAACCTGCAGGCCAAGCCCGAGCAACTGCAAGCCCACATTGAAGAGCTGTCGCAAAGCTATGAGAAGCCGGGTGATGTGATGCGCTGGTATTTGTCAGACCGCCAGCGCATGTCGGAGGTGGAGTCGGTGGTGATTGAAACCAATGTCACCCAGCATGTGCTGGGGCTGGTCAAGATCAATGACAAAGCCCTGCCGTTTGATGACTTGATGACGGCCTGATAGCCCCCACTTACAGGCGCACAGCCAACGGGCGGGGCGCACGACTGACCGGTCGGCGCCCCGTTTTTCATCGTCTGCAAGCCCCTGTGTCGGGGGTCATAATCTGTGCAGACTTCTATTCAAGGACATCCATGAGCGCAATGGACACGCAAGGCCTGGGCATGGTGCCCATCGTTATCGAGCAATCTGGTCGCGGTGAGCGGGCCTATGACATCTACAGCCGCCTGCTGCGTGAGCGCATCGTGTTTCTGGTCGGGCCGGTGAATGACATGACGGCCAATCTGGTGGTGGCCCAGATGCTGTTTCTCGAAAGCGAGAACCCCGACAAAGACATCTTCCTGTACATCAACTCACCGGGCGGCAGCGTGTCAGCCGGTTTGTCGATCTTCGACACGATGAACTTCATCAAGCCCGATGTTTCAACGCTGTGCATGGGCATGGCCGCCAGCATGGGCTCGTTTTTGCTGATGGCCGGCGCCCAGGGCAAGCGCATCGCACTGCCCAACGCCAAGATCATGATCCACCAGCCGTCTGGCGGCGCCCAGGGCCAGGCCACCGACATCGAGATCACCGCCCGCGAAATCTTGAAGACGCGCGAGCAACTGAACCGTATCTACGCCGACCGCACAGGCCAGAGCTACGAGAAGGTCGCCGCTGATATGGAGCGCGACTACTACATGTCACCCGAAGAGGCCAAGACCTATGGCCTGATCGACCAGGTGATTGCCAAGCGCGCTTGAGCCGCTTGCCCGGTTTGCGGCCGCCCGGTTGGGCCCGTTAGCGGCTTTTCAGTTGATTTATCATCGTCTCGATCTAAACCGCCCTGCACAGCACAAGCAAAAAAATGGCCGACAAGAAGGGCGCCTCGGGCGAAAAAGTTCTGTACTGCAGCTTCTGCGGCAAAAGCCAGCATGAGGTGAAGAAGCTGATCGCCGGCCCGTCGGTGTTCATCTGCGATGAGTGCATCGAGCTGTGCAACGACATCATCCGCGACGAGGCGCCGGCTGAGTCTTCCGGCGGCAAGTCCGCCAAGTCCGACCTGCCAGTGCCCATCGAGATCAAGACCACGCTCGACCAGTATGTGATCGGCCAAGAGTCGGCGAAGCGCACGTTGTCGGTGGCGGTGTACAACCACTACAAGCGGCTGAAGTACATCGGATCGGTCAAAACCGACGAGGTGGAGCTGACCAAGAGCAACATCCTGCTGATCGGGCCTACCGGGTCGGGCAAGACGCTTTTGGCGCAGACCCTGGCCAAGCTCTTGAATGTGCCGTTTGTGATTGCTGACGCCACCACGCTGACGGAGGCCGGATATGTGGGCGAGGATGTTGAAAACATCATCCAGAAGCTACTGCAAAACTGCAACTACGACGTTGAGCGGGCGCAGCGCGGCATTGTCTACATCGACGAGATCGACAAGATCAGCCGCAAGGCCGACAACCCCAGCATCACCCGCGATGTCTCGGGCGAGGGCGTGCAGCAAGCGTTGCTCAAACTCGTTGAAGGCACGATGGCCAGCGTGCCGCCGCAGGGCGGACGCAAACACCCCAACCAGGATTTCTTGCAGATCGACACCACCAACATCCTGTTCATCTGCGGCGGTGCCTTTGACGGGCTGGAAAAGGTGATCCAGAACCGCACCGAGAAATCCGGCATCGGTTTTGCCGCCACGGTGCACAGCAAGACCGACAAGCGCGCGGCTGACTTGTTCCGCGAGGCCGAGCCCGAAGACCTGATCAAGTTTGGTCTGATCCCCGAGCTGGTGGGCCGGCTGCCGGTGGTGGCCACGCTGGGTGAGTTGACCGAGTCCGCGATGGTGCAAATCCTCACCGAGCCGCGCAACGCGCTGGTCAAGCAGTACCAAAAACTGTTTGCCATGGACGGCGTAGAGCTTGAAGTACGGCCGTCCGCGCTCACCGCCATCGCCCGCAAGGCGCTGAAGCGCAAGACGGGTGCCCGCGGCCTGCGCTCGATCATGGAGAACGCCTTGATCGACACCATGTTTGACCTGCCGACGATGGACGGCGTGGCCAAGGTGGTGATCGATGAGCACATCGTTGAAGAAGGCGCCAAGCCCTTGCTGGTGTACCGAGAACAGAAAGCCAGCGCCTGAGCGTTGATACTGGCGGCGTGTCGGTTTGGGCCTGTCGCTCGGATCATGCACAGGCCGCGCCGGCCACCGCACTTGCATTCCCCCGCCCAGACCCCACGTCGGTCTGAGAAAGAGAGGCCACTCCCATGTCTGGACATCCTGTTCTACCCGCTGACCCGATCACGCTGCCGCTGTTGCCGCTGCGTGACGTGGTTGTGTTCCCTCACATGGTCATCCCGCTGTTTGTGGGCCGTCCCAAATCGATCAAGGCTCTGGAGGCGGCGATGGAGGCCGGCCGCCAGATCATGCTGGTGGCGCAAAAAGCCGCCGGCAAAGACGAGCCCAAGCCAGAAGACATGTTCGAGATCGGCTGCGTCTCCAGCATCCTGCAGATGCTCAAGCTGCCCGACGGCACGGTCAAGGTGCTGGTCGAAGGCGTGCAGCGCGCCGAAACCCGCGCCATCCACGACACCGCCGAGCACTTCACCGCCGATGTGGTGCCGGTGCAGCCCGCCGGTGAGCCCACGCCCGAGGTGGAGGCGCTGCGCCGCGCCGTCACCCAGCAGTTTGACCAGTATGTCAAGCTGAACAAGAAGATCCCGCCCGAGATTCTCACCTCCATCGCCGGCATCGATGATCCGGGCCGCCTGGCCGACACCATCGCCGCCCACTTGCCGCTCAAGCTCGAAGCCAAGCAATCGGTGCTGGATCTGTTTGTCATCGCCAAGCGGCTGGAAAAACTGCTGGAGCTGCTGGAACACGAGGTCGACATCCTGCAGGTTGAAAAGCGCATCCGCGGCCGCGTCAAGCGGCAGATGGAAAAAAGCCAGCGCGAGTACTACCTGAACGAGCAGGTCAAGGCGATCCAGAAAGAGCTGGGCGACGGCGAAGAAGGCGCCGATCTTGAAGAGCTTGAGAAAAAGATCGAAGCCGCCAAGATGTCGAAAGAGGCCCGCAAAAAGGCCGACAGCGAGTTGAAAAAACTCAAGCTGATGTCACCGATGTCGGCCGAGGCCACGGTAGTGCGCAATTTCATCGACACGCTCATCGGCCTGCCGTGGGCCAAGAAGAGCAAGGTCAAGCACGACCTGCCGCTGGCCGAGGCCGTGCTGAACGAAGACCACTACGGCCTGGACAAGGTCAAGGAACGCATTCTTGAATACCTTGCGGTGCAGCAGCGGGTAGACAAGGTCAAGGCGCCGATCCTGTGCCTGGTCGGCCCGCCGGGCGTGGGCAAGACCTCGCTCGGCCAGAGCGTGGCGCGCGCCACCGGCCGAAAGTTTGTCCGCATGGCCCTGGGCGGCGTGCGCGATGAGGCCGAGATTCGCGGCCACCGCCGCACCTACATCGGCTCAATGCCCGGCAAGGTGTTGCAAAGCCTGACCAAGGTGGGGGTGCGCAACCCACTGTTTTTGCTGGACGAGATCGACAAGCTGGGCATGGATTTTCGCGGTGATCCGTCGTCGGCGCTGCTCGAAGTGCTGGACCCTGAGCAGAACCACACCTTCAGCGACCACTACGTCGAGGTTGATTTCGATCTGTCGGACGTGATGTTCATCGCCACCTCCAACTCGATGAACATCCCGCCGGCGCTGCTCGACCGGATGGAAGTGATCCGGCTGGCCGGCTACACCGAGGACGAAAAGGTCAACATCGCCCAGCGCTATCTGGCGCCCAAGCAGGCGAAGAACAACGGCGTCAAAGACGAAGAGATGGAGATCACCGAGTCGGCCATTCGCGGGATCATTCAGTACTACACCCGCGAGGCCGGGGTGCGCTCACTCGAGCGTGAGATCTCCAAGATCTGCCGCAAAACCGTCAAAAGCATCCAGCTCAAAAAGGTCACCGGCAAGGTGGTGGTCACCGATGCCAACCTGAATGATTTTCTCGGCGTGCGCAAGTTCGACTACGGCCGCGCCGAGAAGAAGAACCAGGTCGGCCAAGTGGTGGGCCTGGCCTGGACCGAGGTCGGCGGTGATCTGCTGACGATCGAGTCGGCCATGATGCCGGGCAAGGGCAACATCATCCGCACCGGCTCACTCGGCGATGTGATGAAAGAGTCGGTCGAGGCGGCGCGCACGGTGGTGCGCAGCCGGGCACGGCGGCTGGGCATCAAGGACGAGATGTTCGAGAAGCGCGACATCCACATCCATGTGCCCGATGGCGCCACGCCCAAAGATGGCCCGAGCGCGGGCGCGGCGATGACCACCGCGTTTGTCTCGGCACTGACCAACATCCCGGTGCGCGCCGGGGTGGCGATGACCGGTGAAATCACCTTGCGCGGTGAAGTCACTGCCATCGGCGGGCTGAAAGAGAAGCTGTTGGCGGCGCACCGGGGCGGCATCAAGACGGTGTTGATCCCGGAGGAGAACGTCAAAGACCTGGCCGACATCCCGGAGAACGTCAAAAACCACCTTGAGATCGTGCCGGTGCGCTGGATCGACCAGGTGCTGGAGATTGCGCTGGAGACGATGCCAGTGCCGCTGCCCGATGACGAGCCGTTGGTCGTCAAGGTGGATGCGCCCAAGGTGGAGGTGGGGTCGGTGGCCAGCGCCTCGGATGCCTTGCCGCACTGAATTGTCGGGGCCGCGTCTTGTGCCGCTTGCAAATGCCGGTATAGAATGCGTGTTTCGCCGAGAAGACGTTGGCGCAGAATGTGATGCAAGCTCGGTGATGCAAGCTCGGTGATGCAAGCAATGCGGGAGTAGCTCAGTTGGTAGAGCGCAACCTTGCCAAGGTTGAGGTCGAGAGTTCGAGACTCTTCTCCCGCTCCAAATTAAAATAGCCAGTCAGATGGAACGGCTGGACAACGAAATGGGAAGCCTAGGCTTCCCATTTTTGTCAGAGCTTGCGGTTTCGATGGCGCGATAGCAAATCGGTTATGCAACGGATTGCAAATCCGTCCAGCCCGGTTCGACTCCGGGTCGCGCCTCCAGGTTTTTTTGCGTTCTGAGAGGGCCGGTGGCAGTTGCCACCGGCCCTTTTTTTTTGGGCCGTCAGCCGGGCAGGCGCACCGGCAGCTTGCTGAAACCCCGCACAAACGCCGAGCGCACCCGCGTCGGCTCACCCATCACCTCGATCACCGCGAAGCGCTTCAACAGCTCTTCCCACAAGATTTTGAGTTGCAGTTCGGCCAGCCGGTTGCCGACGCAGCGGTGGATGCCGAAGCCGAAGCTCAGGTGCTGGCGCGGCCGGGCCCGGTCAATGATGAACTGGTCGGGCTGTTCAATCGCCGCTTCATCGCGGTTGCCTGACAAATACCACATCGCCAGCTTGTCGCCCTTTTTGATCAGCTTGCCGGCCAGCTCGGCGTCTTGCAGCGCGGTGCGGCGCATGTAGGCCAGCGGGGTTTGCCAGCGGATGATCTCGGGCACCAGGCTGTCGATCAGGCCTGGGTTGGCACGCAGCTTGGCCATCTGCGCGGGGTGGTGGTGCAGCGCCAGCAAGCCCCCGGTCATCGAGTTGCGGGTGGTGTCATTGCCGCCCACGATCAGCAGCACCAGATTGCCCATCAGTTCCATCGGCCCCATGTTGCGGGTGGCCGGCCCGTGCGCCAGCATCGACACCAGGTCGGTGCGCGGCGGCGCGTTGATGCGCTCGTTCCAGAGCCGGGTGAAGTAGCCCAGCATCTTGCGCAACTCGGCCATGCGCACCTCGGGCTCGGGCGCGTCGGGGTTGGTGGCCTTGTTCGACGTGGCCATGTCCGACCAGTGCGTCAGCAGATGCCGGTCTACAAACGGAAAGTCGAACAAGGTGGCCAGCATCGCGGTGGTCAGCTCGATCGACACCCGGTCCACCCAATCGAAGGTCTCATTGCGCGGAAGGCCGTCGAGAACTTTGCAGGTGCGCTGGCGGATCAGGTCTTGCCAGTTGTTCAGGTTGGCCGGCGCCACGATGGTGCTCACCGCCTTGCGCTGCTCATCGTGCTTGGGCGGGTCCATCGCGATGAACATCTGCAACTGCTGCTCACCGGGCGGGAAGTCCATCAGCGTGATGCCGCCCTTGACGTAATCCGATGAGTAGACGGCATGGTTGGTGTCCACCGCCATGATGTCCTGGTAGCGGGTGACCGACCAGTAGTCGCCGATGCCCGGCACGGGGCTGTGCGATCGGTGCACCGGGTCTTCGCGGCGCAGCCGGTCGAAGATCAGGCCCACCGTGTCATCGACAAACTCTTGCGCGTCGGCCGGGTTCAATTCAGCCAGCGGCGTGGCCTGGATGCGGGCCCGGGCGGCGGCGATGGCTTGGGGCGTGGCGGTGGTCATGGGGGCATTCCTCGGTGCGGATCAGCAGGTGGGCAGGCGGGCAGGCGGGCAGGGCGAGGGGCCAGCGGCTGACGCCGCCAGTCAGTGCTGGCCTTCGGGCATGGCCACCACCAGCCCGTCCAGCGCGTCGGTGACTGTGATCTGGCAGGCCAGGCGTGAGCTGTCGCGCAACTCGGCGGCAAAGTTCAGCATCTCGTGCTCGGGCCGGGTGCGGGCGCCGGTGCGCTCGGCCCAGGCCGGGTCGATAAAGACGTGGCAGGTGGCGCAGGCGCACTGGCCGCCGCAATCGCCGTCGATGCCGGGCACGTTGTGGTCTACCGCCGCACGCATCAGCGACAAGCCGGCGGTGGCATCCACGGTATGGTGTTGGCCGTTGAAAGCGATGAAGGTGACCTTGGGCATGGGGCGTCTCGTCGGTTGGCGGGGCGGGTTTTGGCGCGGGTTTGGCAGCGTTTACGCGGGGCTTCAGTGGTCAAACACGATCACATTGCGGGCGATGCCGCCGGCCTTCAGCGCCTCAAAGCCCTGGTTGATGTCTTCCAGCTTGATGCGGGCCGACACCATTTCTTTCAGGTGCAGCCGGCCCTGCATGAAAAACTCGATCAGCCGCGGCATGTCGGTGCGGAAGCGGTTGCTGCCCATCATGCAGCCCTGGATGCGGCGCTCGCGCAAGAAATCGACACCGCGCAGCTCGATGTTGACGCCCACCGGAATCATGCCGATCAGCGTGGCGCAGCCACCCGAGCGCAACACCGCAAACGACTGCTCGGCGGTGAGCTTGAGGCCGATGCATTCAAACGAGTGGTGCACGCCACCGCTGCTCATCGCCACCACCCGCTTGACGGTGTCGGCCGCGTTGGCGTCCACCACATCGGTGGCACCAAACTGCCTGGCCAGGCCCAACTTGAACGGGTCTTTGTCGATGGCGATGATGCGGCCGGCGCCGGCAATGGCTGCCGCATTGATGGTGGCCAGCCCGATGCCGCCGGCGCCAAAGATGGCCACCGTGCAGCCGGGCTCGATCTTGGCGGTGTGCACCACCGCGCCGTAGCCGGTGATCACGCTGCAGCCGATCAGGCTGGCCAGGTCCAGCGGCATGTCCTCGCGCACCTTCACCAGCGCATGCTCATGCACCACCATCTGCTCGGCAAACGACGACAGGTTCAAGAACTGGTTCAGGTGCTGGCCCTTCCAGTGCAGCTTTTTGGCCACGCCGGGCAGCCGCTTGACGGTCGGGTCTTGGCAGATCGACAGGTGGCCGCTCAAGCAGAACTCACAGTGGCCGCAAAACACCGACAGGCAAGTGATCACGTGGTCGCCGGGTTTGACGTAAGTCACGTCGTCGCCCACCGCCTCGACGATGCCGGCCGATTCATGGCCCAGCACCACCGGCATCGGCGTCGGGTAGGCGCCCTCGATGAAGTGCAAGTCGCTGTGGCACAGGCCGGCGGCGGCGGTGCGCACCAGCACCTCGCGGCGTTGCGGCTTGTCGATGCTGATCTGCTCGATCGTCATCGGCTGGCGCGGGGCATGCAGGACGGCGGCTTTCATCGGCTCTCCGAGTGGTTGGCGACGCAGGTGGGGCTGCGGGTGGCGCTGCGGGTCGGGTTGCAGGTGGGGCTGACCGGCCTTGCGCCCACCGCCAAAACATTCTGCCCCGGCCCGGCCCGGTTTCACGGCGTGTTTTCACGGGTGCAGGGCGGCCGAAACTTCCACCCAGCCGTGCCGGCTACCATCCCGCCACCGCGCCACTTCAAAGCCTGACCATGACCCTGGAAACCATCGAAATCAACCCCACCGCGCCGCCAGTGGCCACCTTGATCGTGCTGCACGGCCTGGGTGCCGACGGCACGGATTTTTTGCCGATGTGCGATGAGCTGGATCTGGCGGCCGTCGGCCCGGTGCGCTTTGTGCTGCCACGGGCGCCGCAGCGGCCAGTCAGCATCAACAACGGCCAGCGCATGCGCGCCTGGTACGACATCCTGGGCACCGACCTGCAGCGGCGCGAGGACGAAGCCGGGCTGTGCGCGTCGATGGCGCAGGTGCATGCCTTGCTGGACCGCGAGGTGGCGCGCGGCATGCCGGCCCAGCGCATCGTGCTGGCCGGGTTTTCACAGGGCTGTGCGCTCACCCTGCTGGCCGGCCTGCGCTACCCGCAGCGGCTGGCCGGCCTGGCGGGCATGTCTGGTTATTTGCCGCTCGCCGCCAGCACGGCGGCCGAGCGCCACGCTGCCGGCCAGGGCCTGCCGATATTTCTGGGCCACGGCCGCCAGGACGGCATGGTGCCGATGGCGCGCGGTGCAGCGGCGCGTGACGCGCTGCTGGCGCTGGGCTATGACGTGGCCTGGCACGACTACCCGATGGCGCACTCGGTGTGCATCGAGGAGGTGGCCGAGTTGAACCGCTGGCTGTTGCAGGTCTGGCGCTGACGCGCCCGCCGGCTGTTGTGGCCCGGGCCGCAAGGCGCGGCGCTCAACGCGCCGCGTTCACCCGCCAGACCACATTGCCCACGTCGTCGGCCACCAGCAGCGCGCCTTGCGCGTCCACCGCCACGCCCACCGGCCGGCCCTGCGCCTGGCCGTCGCCGTCCAAAAAGCCGGTCAGCACGTCCACCGGCGGCCCGGCTGGCCGGCCGCCGTTGAACGGCACGTACACCACTTTGTAGCCGCTGCGCGGTTTGCGGTTCCACGAGCCGTGCTCGCCGATGAAGGCGCCGCCCGACAAAAACGGCGCCGGCAGCGCGCTGCCCTCGGCAAACGCCAGGCCCAGCGCCGCCACGTGGGCACCCAGCGCGAAATCGGGCGCCAGTGCGCTGGCCACCAGGTCGGGGCGGGGCGGGCTGACGCGCGCATCCACGTTCGGGCCGTAATAGCTGTACGGCCAGCCGTAAAACGCACCCGGCGTCACACCCGTCAGGTAGTCGGGCACCAGGTCATTGCCCAGCTCGTCGCGCTCATTGACCACCGTCCAGAGTTGGCCCGTGACGGGCTGCCAGGCCAGGCCGTTGGGATTGCGCAGGCCGCTGGCGAAAAGCGTTTTCTCGCCGGTCTGGCGGTCGATTTGCCAGATGGCGGCTCGGCCGGCTTCGATCTCCAAGCCGTTTTCGGCCACATTGCTATTCGATCCCACCGTGACATACAAGCACTTGCCGTCGGCGCTGGCGATCAGGTTTTTGGTCCAGTGGTGGTTGCGGGTGCCGGCCGGCAGCTCGGTCAGCAAGGTGCCCGGGCCGGTGATCCGGGTGCTGCCCGGGGTGTAGTCAAAGCGCAACACCGCATCGGTATTGGCCACATACAACTGCTTGCCGACCAGCGCCATGCCAAACGGTGAGTTCAGCCCGTCGACGAACACGCTGCGCTGCTCGGCCACGCCGTCGCCGTCGGCATCGCGCAGCAGCATGATGCGGTTGGCGCTGGGCACGCCGGCGCCGGCCCGACCCATCACCAGGCCCATGATCCAGTTTCTGAGGCCGCGCTTTTCATCCGGCCGCGGCGGTGCGTTGGTCTCGGCCACCAGCACGTCGCCGTTGGGCAGCACGGCCAGCCAGCGTGGGTGGTTCAAACCGCTGGCGAATGGCCGCACGACCAGACCGGGCGCTGCCAGCGGCTGGGCGCCGGTGGGCCAGCCCACCGCCTTGGCAATGTGCACCGTGGGGATCAGTGGGTGATTGACAGCCGGCAGCATCGGCTTTGCGCCCACACCGGCCGCCGGATCGGCCAGCGACGGCTCGGCACAAGCGGCCAGCGTGAGCAGGCCCGCCAGCAGCGCGGCGCTGGTGAAATAGCGATGGGCGAGGGTGGAGAGGGTGTTTGACATCACGGTCATGCTCGGGCCTGGGCCACGCGGCGCGTGTAGGCGGCTGCCGCAAACGGCTGTCAGCGATGGCATCAGGCCATCAGGCCGCCGTGCTGGCGCGGCAGGCTGACGCAGACCGCGCCGGTGCTCACGGCGCCGTAGCCTGGCTGCGGGGCGGCGCGTCCTGCGGTGGCGCGGCTTGACGGGCTAGGAGCCTGTCGGGCTTGGGGCGTCGAAGCGAAATTTGGCCCCAGCGAGGGCAGTTTTTGCCGGGTTTGCAGGCCCATAGCCGTAGCTATGGGACAAAAAGCCGGTGTTCACGAAGTGCGGCGAAGCCAAAAATGGACCGCTGCGGCCAAATTACAGCCGACGATCCCCAAGTCCGACAGGCTCCTAGAGATTTGCGTTGACCGCTATCGCAGCATCGGGCGCGAGGCCGCAGCCGTCAGAATCACTCGCGCTGCAACGCTGCCCGAAGACCTGATCGACGGCGGCCGTTTCGAC